>NZ_JBJURM010000005.1:0-318270 GCF_046097995.1 Rhodococcus sp. 5A-K4 | reverse complement strand
CCAGTGATNGTTGGGGGGCTTTCTCGTACCCAAAACACCCCCCCAAAAAACCACCCCGCACTCTCAGAGCGAACGGTACGTCCGTCGCCTCAGATCGACCGAACGTACCGTTCACACCATTAGGGGCGGGAGCACGGCCGGCTCACCACCCCGTCCGGGATCGAGTGAACGACACTCTCACCCTCTTAGGCATGGGCAGATCCGACAGGCGTTATCGCAGAGCCTCCTGCAGCACCTCGCAGAGCACATCCAGCGTCCTGGAGTACTGCGACTGCGTCGGCGTGCTGTAACCGACGACGATGCCGTCACCGCCGACTGACGATACGTCGGGATGTCGGAAGACGGACAACCCTTCGAGCCCGAGATCGCGCGCCTGCGCCGCCGCAAGAACAGATTGTTCGGTGCCGGAGGGAAGGCGGATCACAGCGTGAAGACCCGCGGAGATCCCCTCGACCCTGGCCCGGGGTACTTGCTGTGCAAGGGTCGCAACCAGTTGATCGCGTCGTCGTCGATACGAGGTACGCATCTTTCGAATATGGCTGTCGAATCTTCCGGATTCGATGAAGTCTGCCAAGGTCAATTGATCCGTTGAACTTACCCAGCGTTCGTAGGGTCCCTTTGTTGCGAGGACGGGTTCGATCAGCCTGTCCGGCAACACCATCCATCCGATGCGAATGGCCGGCGACAGTGTCTTGCTGACAGTGCCCAGGTACGCAACGTGCTGCGGCGCGATTCCTTGGAGTGCACCGACAGGCTTTCTGTCGTAACGGAATTCGCCGTCGTAGTCATCCTCGATGATGACGCCACCGGTAGTCGAGGCCCATTCGAGAGCGGTCGCGCGCCTCGCCGGCGTGAGGGGACCTCCGAGAGGGAACTGATGGGTCGGCGTCAGCAGAACACTCTCAGCAGACGTTGACGCCAATTCGTCTGTGCAAGTCCCTGATTCGTCGACTGAAATGGGAATTGTCAGCAGTCCTTCGTCGACGAGCAACTGTCGGTGCAGGTGAAGGCAGAAAGCATCGACCGCAATCGTTCCTCCGAGTGCACGGGCGAGGAGGGAGATCCCGTGACCCGAGCTGGCACTGATCACAATGCGGCTCGGATCGACGCGAACGCCTCTGGTGCGGCTCAGGTATGTGGTGAGGGCGTTTCGGAGTTCGACTCGGCCTCTGGGATCAGTGGTCGCGAAAGCGTCGGTCGGCGCGGTGGTCAAAGCACGTCTGGCGGACGAAATCCATGCAGTCCGGGGAAACGCCGACGCGTCCGGTGATCCGGGGAGAAGGCTGTAGGTCAAGCGCCGTCGGGTCGGTGATGGCTCGACCTCGCGACTGTGTGTGCTGGCGAGCGTGGCGACCACGGTTCCGGAACCCGGCCGCGTGACAAGCCATCCCGCGGCGGCGAGCTCGGCATAGCAGTCCGCAACGGTGTTTCGGGCAACTCCGAGGTCGAGTGCGAGGGTGCGGGAAGGTGGGAGTCTGGTGCCGGGCTTCAACAGTCCACTGTCGATCGCGTCGCGAAGCGTCTGAAGCAGCGCAGCGCGAACCCCGATTCCCTGTGGCAGCTCGATATGCAGATCGAACCCAAGATTGGCCCATGAATTCATCACCGGATTGAACCATGTTTCGGGGTCTTTCCGGGACTACGGTTTGAGTATGACTACAGCAACAGGACAACGACTGGATATCGCAAAGCTGGCGCCCGAGGTCTACAAGGCGATGATTGCGTTGGATGCCGCTGCGCGCAAGGGGCTGGAGCCAACGCTCGTCGAGCTGGTCCTCACGCGTGCGTCGCAGCTGAATCATTGCGCGTGGTGCCTGGACATGCACACTCGCGACGCCCGAAAGGTCGGCGTGACGGAGCAGAAGCTCTACCTACTGAACGCGTGGGAAGAAGCGCGAGGGATGTACTCCGATCGCGAACGCGCCGCACTCGCCTTGACCGAGGCCGTGACAGTCCTTACCGACGGTTTCGTTCCGGACGAGGTGTACAGCGAGGCGGCCGGCGAATTCTCGGAGGAGGAACTGGCCCAGCTCATCAGCGTCATCTTCACGATCAATGCGTGGAATCGCATTGCGGTTACCACAAGGAAGGCGCCTCCGGTCCGAGACTGATCCGAGGCTCGTACTCCGCTCTCTGTCGGGGGCAGATTGCCGCCGTCGAAGATCTGGGTAATCGACACAAAGAGGACCAAAAGATTGGTTAAGACTGTGAACAAAACCAACAGATTCTCTAAATGTGAGGCAAATCACATTTAGGGAATCGGTGGATTGTTCCGAGTATCTGCAAGTTGTCTGAATCCAGACAAAGCAGTCTCGGTTGGAAGTTCCGGTGAAGGGGTCCGCATTGCGGACCCCTTCTTTTGTGTGCGCGCTGAAAACGCCCCTTCCTGTGAGTTTCCCCAGAATGTCCGAGTTACCGACCGGCTAGCATTCGGAGGAATGCCGGGAACGCCCCGGTTACGTGAGCCGATTTTGAGTTGATCGCGATAGTTGTGCGGTTGGACAAAGGTGCAGTCATCTTGTTGGCTAACTCGTCGTCCGGAGGTTCAAGCTGCGTACGGGGGCTCGACGATCGGGTGGACTTTCTTGAAACATGCACTACATTGCCATCTAGTAACTGGCTGATTGCCAAAAGCGATCAGGCCGATCCTCTCGGAAGTGAGCGCTGGGTGGCGTGGCCTTGGGAATCCAAGCAACCTTCCCGCTACCGAAATGTCTTGAAAGGGAAGCTTTGATGACTGTGTCTGGTTCACGGCGTAGGCCGCTTGTTCTCCGGCTCTCGCTAACTGCAGCTATTGCCGCAACGGTGGCCGGTAGTAGCGTTGCTTTTGCTTCACCAGCTGTGTCCGCGCCGATGCCTGTGCGAACCGCGGCTGCTCCGGCGTTCACCGCCGGGTTGTGTGAGGGCACTGAGTACACGCCCTCCGAGCAGATGCTCGACATCTCCGGCATTCGGCTGGATCACTACAACGACGGCAACATCGTGCCGATGTACGGCACCACGGATCGGGGTACCTCGGCCGCGGTGGATGCGCCGGTCTGCGGTGTCCGCGACGTCGACGGAATTGCGAAGTCGGAATGGATGTACTGCACGGACTTCGATCTCGATCCATGTGCCGGCGTCGACGAAAACGGTTTGCCCGTCGACAAGCACAACGACGAGATGGGTGCGACGGTTCCGTCATCGGGCAATCCCGATCTGTCAGCCGACGATCTCGCTGTCATCAGTTGGTTGCTGCAGAATCCCGCCAAGCTCGACGGCGCCGTTTCGGGAAACGGCAGTGAGGATGCGCGTTCGGCGCGGCAGACGCTGGTGTGGTGCGTTTCGGACTACGACAATCCGCTGATGGCCGATTTCAAAAGCCTGTGCGACAGGAACATCGGCGACGACGAGCGAGCTCGCATCGTCGAGATCATGAACGTCACGCAGACGCTCGACCTCGTTCGTAAGACACCCGCGACGGGAACTCTGAAGGCCGGCGAGACTGCCGTGTTCACCCTGAACACGAATATGTACCGGAAGCCGATCAATGTTCAGTCCTCGGCGGGCACCGAACTCACCGTCTGTGGCGACAACGCCAAGGCAACGTTGAGCGCAAACCAATTGACGGTCGACGGCCGCGGCGACGCACCGACTGCCGTGGATCTGTGCCTCACCACTGCGGACAGCGGTGACTACTCCGTGACCGCAAGCGTCATTCCGGATTCGGTCGAGAACCTGCACTGGAACACGGCAGGCGCACAGTGCCAGATCTTCGCGTCGTTCGACACCGTTCGGCCGGCGTTGATGAATGCGTCTGCCAGCGTCGGATATGCAGCATCGCCCACGACGACACCCGCAACGACGACACCGGCAACAACGACACCGGCAACCACGACGCCTGCAACTCCGGTCGTTCCGATTGTGCCCATCGTGCCGATTGTTCCGATCGTGCCGATTGTGCCGATTGTGCCGATTGTGCCGATTGTGCCGGTCGTGCCCGTAGTTCCGGGTGCGCCTGTTCCGTCGCAGCCGGTTGCAACTCCCGCTGCTCCGGCGCCGTCGGCTCCGAAGCAGGCCACCGGACCTCGCCCGGTTGCCATCGACGGTGGTGCCGCTGAACAGAATTCAGGCCGCAACGTTGCCGTCGCAGTGACGGGCCTCGGGCTTGTCGGTATGGCTGCTGCCGGAGCAGTTGCTCTCCGCCGCAAGCGTTCCTGACACCAGGCAGATGTAGTAGACGTCGGCACCGGTCACGATTCGTGTGATCGGTGCCGACACAGATCAGACGCAGGGGGCGTCAATTCGCAAGAGGCGCCGGGGGTGCCTCATCCCGCAGGAGACAGTTCGATGACCATGTACGAGTCGGATCCCAATCCATCCAATCCATACGACGATTCCAACCGCGATCAGCCCGCGAACATCGGCAAGGGGCGTCGTGTCGCGTTCATCCTGGCCCTCGTCGCGGTGCTTGTCGCCGGTGCTTCCATGGCTTTCGTCGGCCTGCGATCCTCCGATGACGATGCTGCGATTCCGCCGAGTCCGGGAGTTGTCATGTCGCACTCTGCGAATCCGGCGGCGCCTTCGGATGAGTTGATGGCTCCCAATACCCTTTCGCTCGATCCGGTCGGTGTTCAGGCGCCGATCGTGGACGCCACCGTGCCGGAAGGAGTTCTCACTCCGCCGGAGAACGTCAAGAACGTCGGAATCTGGCTCGACGGTGCCTCGCTCAACTCGGTCACCGGCACGACTTTGATTGCCGGGCATGTCAATTTGACCGGCCAGGGTAACGGTGCGCTGTTCGACCTGGGCACGATCGAACCGGGTGAAGTGATCCGTACATCCGACGCGACGGGCAAGAGCACGTCGTGGAAGGTGACTGCGGTGACGACGCGCCCGAAGGCCGATGGCGTGGAGGAAAGCGTGCTGGCCGGCCCGGAGGGCCCTCGCAAGTTGGCAGTCGTAACCTGCGGCGGCGAACTGCAATTCGAGGACGGTGTGGGTAACTACGCCGACAACGTCTACCTGTACGCGGATCTGATGGTCTGAGACACAGAAACAATCCAGTCGGTCCCCGATCCCTCTTCGTAGAGATCGGGGATCGCCTGTTGGATAGTGTCGCAGGTATGGATCTTCACCTGTCTGGAAAGCGTGCGATCGTTGCCGGTGGTAGCAAGGGGATCGGTCTGGCAATCGCCAGAGGTCTGGCCGCTGAAGGGGTCGACATCGCGATACTCGCGCGCACTGAGCAAACGGTCGTGGATGTTGCCCGAGATTTGGCTTCGGAGTTCGGAATTCGTGCGACCGGAGTCGTGACGGACACACGAGACGACGACGCAGTTCAAGCGTCGGTGCGGCAAGTAGTAGAGGAGTTCGGCGGCGTCGACATTCTGGTCAACTCCGCAGCGACTCCGTTCAGCGCCGGAAAGCCGACGGATTTCGAGGCGACCACAGACGACGTCGTGCGCGACGAAGTCGAAGTGAAAGTGCTCGGCTACCTGCGCACTGCGCGTGCTGTAGCGCCGTATCTGATCGATCAGGGTTGGGGTCGGATCATCAACATCAGCGGTTTGGGTGCCAGACAGGCAACCTCGATCGCCCACACGATCCGCAACGTCAGTGTGTCTGCGCTGACCAAGAATCTTGCAGACGAGCTGGGCCCCAAGGGAATCAACGTCACCGTCGTCCATCCGGGCGTGACGCGGACCGAGAGGTTGACCGCGCGGATTGCGCGCGAGTCGGAAGAATCCGGCCGCTCGCAGGCGGAGGTGGAGCGGGGTATCGCGACGAATTCGATACACCGGATCATCGACGCCGAAGAGGTGGCTGACGTCGTGACCTTCCTGGCATCGCCGCGAAGCATCGCGATCACCGGTGACGCGGTGGCAGCGGGTGGAGGAGTGCCGGGGCCGGTCTATTACTGAGAACTCACGTACTGCTACCTGCTCGCGGTGGTGACGATCGTGTGAACACGTCCGCCGCCGAGTCTCTTGCTTTCGTACATCGCCGAATCGGCGACTTTCTGCATGTCGGTGAACGCTGTTGCACGCTCTTCTCCGGCGACGAATTTGTGGGTACGCACGGCGATTCCGATGCTCGATGTCGACGGTATCTCGTCGGTATTCGAGTGCATTGCCGGTCCGATCGAGTCGAGCATCGGGCCGATGGCCGGCACGGAAAGTCTTTGAGCGAGGATGAATTCGTCGCCGCCGACCCGTGCGACAACAGCATCGGCATGTGCCCAGGCGGACAACCGCTGTGAAACCCGGAGAATTATGCGGTCGCCCACGTCGTGACCGTGTACGTCATTGATCGTCTTGAACCGGTCGATGTCGATCGCGATCACGAGTAGTGCCGCCGATTCCTGACGCTGGAACTCCGCGAGTACCTTCTCGACGTGGCGGTCGAGGCCACGACGGTTCAGGAGCCCGGTGAGGGGATCGAGGTCGGAGCTGGACGCGTCCATGCTGAGCATCGTCAGCACGATCTGCGAGATGAACGCACAGACCACGAGTGCGGTGACGACAACCAGCACTTTCGAAACACCGAGCGCAGGATCTCGCTCCGGCCCGAAGAGGATCGGCTGCGCAGCCACCACGATCATCACAACCGAGAAGGTCAGGTGTGCGATCTGCAACTTCGGATTGTGAAAATAGGCGATGTAGATACCGATCAGCGCGTAGATGACACAGGTAAGTAATCGCACAAGCTGCGAGGAATCTCCAAGTACGGAAATCGTGACTGCGATGTCGCAGAAGACTACGAAACCGAACGAGCGGCGCTTTGTCGGGCCGAAGACCCACCATGAGACTCCGACCATGAAGCACGAGATCACGACAACAGTGTTGAAGAACAGCGCAATCGTGCTTGTCGGACCGGCCGGACTGAATCTGTTGAGTAGTGCGCACACGCCCAGTCCGATGACAATGATGCCAAGTAATAGCCGGGTGGCGGTCGTGAGGCCGTTGTCGCGGAGATAGCGAGTGAATCGGTCGTATTGATCGGGGAGGGCCAGCCACTCGCGGGTCAGGGTCCTCATGGACTTCATCTGCGACGTCATGAGTGCATCAGTCTGCGATGGCGGGAGCGTGCGCCGTTCATCGTGAACTGACTCCTCTTCTGTCTGGCACCTTGCAATGCTAGCTGGATCGATGCCGTGTTGGACCGAGATGTTCGGATCGGCGACCCGAATGTCTGGGTTCCGCCAGCGTGGAGTATAAATACATCTTGTGTCTATGTTGTATTCCGCTTCGGAGAACGTCTTCCGCGAAGTCAAGGAGCTGATCCTTTCCGGCGAACTCGCCGGCGGGGAGCTGATCAGCGAGGGTGACATCGCCGCTCGGACCAATGTGAGCCGAACGCCGGTGCGTGAGGCGTTTCTGCGTCTCGAGTCGGAAGGTTGGATGCGCCTCTACCCGAAGAAGGGGGCGCTGATCGTCCCGGTCGCGGATGGGGAAGCGGAACACGTAGTCAGTGCCAGACAACTCGTCGAGACTCAGAGCGTTCGAGTGGTGTCGGTCCGACCGCACGCACGTGAAGCGCTGGTCGCAGCGTTGCGCGCGAATCTGATCGAGCAACGTGAGATTGCTGATCGCGGGGACGTTGCCGCGTTCAGCGCGATCGATGCCGACTTTCACAAGATGATCGTTGCCGCCGGTGGGAACCCTTTGCTCGACTCGTTCTACGCGAGTCTGCGCGACAGGCAACGACGGATGACAGCGCGGTCGATCTCACGCGACCCCGGCCAACTGTCTCGCATCCTTGCCGACCACACCGCGCTTACCGACCTCGTAGAAACAGGCGATGCAGACGGATACAACACTGCCGTCCTCACACACATGCGCCAGGTGCACGGCCTCGGCTTCGAAGGAACTCTGTGATGAGCACCCAAACGATAGACGCTGGGACCGCAGCCGAACGTCGTCCAGGCAGTGAACGTGGCACCGGCGGAAAATGGCTGTGGCTGACCGTTGCCGCCAGCATGTTCGCCGCGGCCTGGGGCGGCAACGAATTCACGCCACTGCTGGTGATGTACCGACTCGATCACGGCTATTCGCCGGTGATGGTCGACTTCTTCCTCTTCGCCTACGTCGTCGGAATTGTGCCGGCCCTGCTGCTCGGCGGCCCGCTGTCCGATCGATTGGGTCGACGCCCGATCATGCTCCCCGCGCCGATAATCGCGATCGCCGGTTCGACGCTGCTCGCTTTCGGGGCCGACTCCGCTGCCGCTCTCATTCTGGGAAGAATCCTCTGCGGCATCGCCTTGGGGATCGGTATGGCCGTCGGCGGCTCCTGGGTCAAGGAGTTGTCCACGCAACCTTGGGATTCGACGGCGTCGGAAGGCGCGGGTGCCAGGCGAGCAGCGATGAGTCTGACTGCCGGCTTCGCCTTGGGAGCGGGTGCCGCGGGAATCTTGGCGCAGTGGGCGCCCCTGCCGAGTGTGTTGGCGTACGTGTTGCACATCGCGATCACCGTCCTCGCGGCCATGGCGCTGTGGCGTGCTCCCGAAACACGACCGGCACAGGCGAAATCCGACCGACGCAGGTTGATCGACGACCTCAAGATCCCCTCGGCAGGGCATCGTAGATTCCTCTACGTCGTTGTTCCGTTGGCGCCGTGGGTGTTCGGTGCTGCCAGTGTCGCGTATGCAGTTATTCCGGCGCTCATGACCGGGCACAGTGGCGATGCGCCCGTGGCCTTTTCAGCTCTGCTGTGCATGGTCGCGCTGACATGCGGCTTCGCGATTCAGTCGTTGGGGCGCAAGATCGATACCGACCGCAGCGCGCGCGGCGCCGTTGTGGCTCTGGTGTTTCTGGTGGTTGGTATGGCCGGCGCTGCTCTGGTTGCGTCGACGCTGACCGTGGCGATCGCGATCGTGGCTGCAGCGATCCTCGGTTGCGGGTACGGCATGGCATTGGTTTCCGGGTTGCTGGAGATCCAGCGAATCGCGGGGCCGGACGATCTGGCAGGACTGACCGCGGTGTTCTACTCGATCACCTACATCGGTTTTGCTGTGCCTGCGTTGCTGGCGATGCTGTCGGAAAGCATTCCGGCGCTGAGCTACACGGTGACTCTTCTGTTCGGATCAGCCGCCGCCGCTGCCTGCTTGATTCTGATTCTCTTCAAGTCGCGTTCACATCTTCCGAGCGCGTGATGCCGTCCGATCCGCCGACCCCTGCGAGAGTCGGCGGACCGGGGCGAAATCACGCGTCTACAGTTGCGGAACCGTTTTCCGAATTGTGGACCGAATTGTGTACCGAACCAACCGGAACCGATGCGGTCTTGTTCAGGCCGTTGAGCAATCCGGTGATATCGACGCCTGAGCTTTCGAGAGTTTCGATGACGCCGGCGATCACCTGGGGGCTGATGCCCAGGATCGAGCCGATCGAACCCTGGGCCCCGTCACTGCCGCCGACGATGGAGATGCGGTCGATGTCGCCGACCGGCTTCGCCGCCGCTGCGGTGGCGTCGACCAATGCTGCCAGAACATCAGGCAGAGTGAGCAACTGCGCGGCCTGCGGGGTGTAGGAATTGAGCGCCTCGGCGATCTGACGCTTACCGGCAGCTTCGGCTTCGAGCTTGGCGCGCAAACCATCCGCCTCGGCTTGTTGCTCGGCACGGACGGCGTCGGCCGCTACCTTGCGGCCGTCTGCTTCGGCTTCCAGACGTGCTCGAAGGCCGTCGGCATCAGCCTGCTGCTCAGAGCGAACAGCGTCGGCGACGAGCTTTCGTGCATCGGCCTGAGCGCCGCCGGCCTGCCTTGCTGACTCGGCCTGTGCCTGGGCGCGGAGGATCGCGGCCTGTCGCTCACCCTCTGCGCGTGCGATGGAGGCTTGGCGTTCGGCCTCGGCCGGTGCAATGACATCTGCCTGCAATGCCGCTTCCGATTGCTGGGCGCGACGACGCTCGACCTCGGTGCGAGCTTCGACGCGGGCCGCCTCGGCCTGCTCACGTGCGATGCCGACGGCCTTCTCGGCTGTTGCCTGCGCGAGGGGCCCGGCCTGGTCGGCCTCGGCGTTCTCGGCTTCGGTCTGTGCTCGCAGGCGAGCGAGTTCGACGTCGCGTTTCTGATTTGCACTCGCGATCGCGGTGTCGGCTTCGGCCTGCGCGACGGAACCTGCCTGTCGCGCCTTTGCCGACTGGATCTGCGAATCACGCTCTGCTTCAGCAGTTCCGATCGCGGCATCACGTTTGACCTCGGCGATGCGGCGCTGACCGAGCGATTCGAGATAGCCGTTGAAGTCGGAGATTCCCGCGATCTTGATGACATCGACTTCCATGCCGATGCGGGCGAGGTCGCCGCCTGCCTCCTCGACCACACTGCGCGCAAGCGAATCGCGGTTGGAGTTCAGATCCTCGACCGTCATGGTCGCGGTGATTCCGCGCAGACTGCCCGCGAGGATTTCGTTGATCTGCTGCTGGAGTTCGTCCAGGTCGGAAGTCAGGAATCGTTGCACCGCTGTCTGAACCGCTTCGTCGGCGGAACCGATTCGCACCAGGCCGACTGCCTCGACGTTGACCGGAACACCGTCGTTGGAGAGCGCATTCTTGAGATTGATGCTGACGTTGAACGGCTCGAGCGACATGATGTCGACGCGTTCGATTCCGGGAATCTTGAACCGGGCACCGCCGCGGACGACCTTCGGCTTGCCTCGTCCGGTGAAGACCGCCACTTCGTTCGGCGGGACCTTGACGTAGTTCTTCACGTAGATCGCGGGGAGAACGATGAAGATGATTACTGCGACTACAACCGCAATGATGATGATTGGCAGCATGTATCGAGTCCTTAGATCGCGTCGTCAACCGTGACGACGTGAAGGTATTGATCGTCTACATCGGCGATGTAGACGGTGGTGCCGGTGGTGAGCGCCATCGGCTGTGCACTGACGGCCTTGGCCTGGACGCGATTGCCTTCGGCGTCGACGAACGAGACTTCTCCCCAACCTTCGGCTGCGATGGTGAGGGTGACCGTGCCCAACAATCCGTGGTATGAAGCGCGCCCGATGTGCGAATTATCTTGTTGCTTAAGGAGATAGGGGAGAAGAAGGCCGCGCGTGACGACAACGAGAACGGCGGCGAGTGCGAGTGCTGCAATCACCGCTACCAGCCTCGGAGCGTCCGCGAGAGTGGCAGCTACGCCGCCGGCGCCGAAGCCGAAAAGTGCTGTGGCCAAAGTTGTCAGGCTCAGAAATGGCAGCCCGTCTGCGTGGCCGCCGCCCAGATCTGCAACCTCGCCGACGGCAAAGGCTCCGATCAGGGCGACAACCCCGATCACGAAACATATTGTGAATACAACAAACATCGATCCCCCGATCTACCTGTCGAGGAAACGTGCCCTGAGAATTGTGTTGTCGGGGTCGTCCCTCGGCCCACCTCTATAGTAAAGGTAAGACAAAGCTAATCGGCGCATTCGGAATGTTTCGGCGTGGTGCTACGGCTGGGGGAAAGCGTCAAAGCCGAGGTAGCGGGCGTTGATTCAGCCAAGCATCCCAGAGAGGGCGCAGTGGGGTGTCGGTGAAACGTGAAGCGAGATCGGTGAATTGCTCGGTGCTGACCGTGCTGTGCCGATGCTTCGTGGTCCACTGGCGGATCAGTTCGAAGAATTTCTCGTCTCCGAGAACGCCGCGCAGGGCGTGCAGAGTCAACGCGCCCCGCTTGTAGATTCGATCGTCGAACATCAGGGCGGGCCCGGGATTGGCGACGATCAAGTCCTGAGATTTACGCCCGAGCCCTTGATAGGCGTTGGTCGCGAGTTGGTTCGAGGATGGGCCACCGGAATTCTCGGACCAGATCCACTCCGCGTAACAGGCAAAGCCTTCGTGTAGCCAGATGTCGCACCACTGCCCGAGAGTGAGGCTGTTGCCGAACCATTGATGGGCAAGCTCGTGTGCGACAAGACGTTCGGAACCGCGCCTACCCGTGCAGTGGTTGGCTCCGAAGATCGAGAGTCCCTGCGCTTCGATGGGGATTTCGAGTTCGTCGTCGGTGACCACAGCGGTGTAGTCGGCAAAGGGATACGGGCCGAACAGCTTTCCGAAGACCTCCAGCATCTGGGGTTGGCGCCCGAAGTCGACGTCGAACGCTGCGCGCAGCCGAGGTGGGTGAACGGCGAAGACCGGTACCGGCCCGGCGCTCACCTGTCGGTGCTCGTATTGACCGATCTGAATCGTCGCCAGGTAGGTTGCCATCGGTTCGGTCTGCTCGTAGACCCACGTCGTCTGACTCGCACGGGTCTGCTTGCGGATCAGCTTGCCGTTGGCGAGGGCATAGAACGGGGAATCGGTGGTGATCGAGATGCGGTACGACGCTTTGGAAATCGGATGGTCGTCGCACGGGAACCAGGACGCCGCGCCGTTGGGCTGACTTGCGACCAAAGTTCCTTCGTCGAGTTCCTCCCAGCCGACTTCGCCCCACAGGCTCTTGATCGGCTCGGGGTTGCCGCTGTACGCGATGGTGACCGACAGGGCACCGCCCGCGGGGATCTTGGTAGACGGCGTGAGGATCAGCTTGTTGTTCAAGTGCGCGTACTTGGTGCCGCGGGCACCGTTGACGGACACCTTGGACACCTGCAGGTTCTGCGCGAGGTCGAAGCTGAACTTGGATCGGCTCTCGGTGGTGACAGCGGTGATGACTGCCTTGCCGGCGAGACGGTTACTGAAGACCTTGTACGTCAGTTCCAGTTCGTACCGAGACACGCGGTAACCGCGGTTGCCGTTGTGTGGCAGGTACGGATCGAGCGGCTCTTCGAGCATTCTGTTCGGCTTCACGACGCCACCCACGGTGCAATCGGATTGCCCTGCCAGCGGGTGGAGGGCGGAACGGTGTCACCTCGCATCACCAGAGATGCAGGCCCTACCGTCGCTCCCGCGCCGATGCCGGCTGCGGGTAGCGCGACACAATGCGGTCCCAGCGTTGCTCCTGCTCCCAAGGTGACGGTGTCCATGGACATGATCCGATCATGGAAGAGATGAGTTTGCACGACGCACCCCCGTTCCACTGTCGCTCCGTCGCCCAAAGTCACAAGATCTGCCTCGGGTAGCCAGTACGACTCACACCAAACGCCCTTGCCGATCTTGGCCCCGAGCCCACGCAAGAAGATGTTGAGTACGGCAGTACCAGTCGCTGCGCGAGCGAACCACGGCGCTGCGACGGTTTCGACGAACGCGTCGGCTACCTCGTTGCGCCAGACGAACGAACTCCACAGCGGATGCTCGACCTTGGCGATGCGTCCGACGACGATCCACTTGGCGGCGATGGTGATCGCGCCAGCCACTGCTCCGGCGACGAGCAGAATTACGCCGCTCAACAGAGCCGCGAACCAGAATCCGACGGCGCCGACCAGTGCTTCGAGTGCAAACAGAACACCGAGACCGATGCCGAACGTGACCATCACGGGGATCAGTCGGCAGGTTTCGACCACTCCGCGGGCGATCTTGAGTCGCATCGGCGGATTGAACGTGCGGGCGGCGTCGGTGTCCCCGGCAGCCCTTCTCAGACGTACCGGTGGACTACCCAGCCACGATGATCCGGACTTGGCCTTGGACGGGGTGGCCGACAGAACCGCCACGAGACCGTTCTTGGGGACGCGTCGACCGGGTGCGGTCATACCGGAGTTGCCGAGGAACGCACGCTTGCCGATCTTCGCCTGTTCGATGTGCATCCAGCCGCCGCCGAGGCCGTAGCTCGCAACCATGGTGTCGTCGGCGAGGAATGCGCCGTCGGCGACCGTCGTGAACTTGGGAAGGAGGAGCACGGTGGATGCTTCGACGTTCTTGCCGATCTTGGCGCCGAGGAGGCGGAGCCATCCCGGCGTCAGCAGGCTCGCGTAGAGCGGGAAGAGGAAGGTTCTGGCCGAGTCGAGCAGGCGTTCGGTCGCCCACACCTGCCAGCCGATGCGGCTGCGGACAGGGTGGTAGCCGGGGGTCAGCCCGATCGAGAGAAGACGAACGGCCACCAGTGTGACGACTGCGAAGACGAGCAAACTCAGGATGGTCGCGACGGGAAGCATGATCAGCGATTGGAGCACTGCGCTCGCGAGCGTGTCGGTGTCGCGGATCCACCAACCTATCAACGCGATTCCGGCCATCAGAGCGAAGATCGGCATACCGGCCAGGAAGACCGAGGTGACGCCGTATACCGGCACCCAGCCGGGTGCGCGCTTCGGATGTTCGGCCGGCCAAGGATGATTCGCTTTCCCGACCTTGGTGGCGGGGGAGCCGGCCCACTGCTGGTTTGCCTTTACTCGGCCGAACACCGCAGATCCGGGTTCGACGACGGCGTCCCGACCGATACGCGCGCCGGGCAGAAGCGTCGAGCGTGAACCGACGGAGGCGCCGTCGCCGATCTTGATCTCGCCGATGTGAATGACGTCGCCGTCGATCCAGTGGCCCGAGAGGTCGACTTCGGGTTCGACGGAGCAGCCGTCACCGAGTTCGAGCATGCCGGTGATGGGAGGAAGTGTGTGGAGATCGACGCCGCTGCCGATGTCGGCGCCGAGGGCGCGGGCGTAGTAGAGCATCCACGGTGCGCCCGAAAGGTTGGCTGCGCCACTGGCTTCGGTGAGTCGCAGCGCTATCCACAGACGCAGGTGTTCACTACCACCTCGCGGGTACGTTCCTGGTTCCAACTTGCGTAGGAGCAGGCGCGCCCCGACGACGGCGATGGTCATACGGCCGATCGGCGTGATGAACACGATGAACGCCAACAGGATCCACCACCACGAGACCGTGGGTGCCCAGCTGACGTCGACGAACCAGCCGAGGACGTTGTTCGCGATCGCCAGCCACGTCACCCACTGCAGTCCGGTGAGCGTCGTGAGTGGAACGGTGACGGCGATCTGCGCCAGCTGAGTTTTCAAGGGTGTTGGAGCGACGATGCGCGGCTCCACAGTTTCGGTGGGTGCCAATTCGTCGAGATATTCGGCGAGCGATCCCAACCGTGGATGGTCGTAGAGTTGTGCGACGGTCACTTCTGGGAACCGCTCGCGCAGGGCGGTCACCAACTGAGCAGCAGAGAGGGATCCGCCGCCCACTTCGAAGAAGTCGTCGTCGAGTCCGGTGATCTGGGCTCCCAGGATCGATCCCCACAGGCCGGCAACCCAGGCAGCGGTGCCGTCGAGGCCCAACGCGGCCCCGGCATCTTCACCGGCGCCGGGCAACGGCCACGGCAGCGCATTGCGGTCGACCTTGCCTGACGTACGCGTCGGAAGTTCGTCCATCAACGCCAGACGCGGCACGAGGGCTGCTGGTAGCTGCTCGCTGAGCAGTGCATGAGCGGCCTTGAGATCGAAGTCGGGATCCGTGCTGGCGATGTATCCGACGAGGAGCTGGTTGCCGGCTGCAGTCTTCTTCACGGCTGCGGCAGCGCCGCTCACGCCCGGCAGGTTCTGCAAGGCGTTGTCGACCTCACCGAGTTCGATGCGCCTGCCGCCGAGCTTGACCTGATCGTCCGCGCGGCCCTGGAACATCAGGCCGGTGGTCTCGAGCCGGACCAGGTCGCCGCTTCGGTAGGCGCGTTCCCACCCGAGCGAGGGCATCGACGCGTACTTCTCGGCGTCCTTCGCGGGATCGAGGTAACGGGCGAGGCCGACGCCGCCGATCACCAGCTCGCCCACCTCGCCGACCGCGACGGGATTGCTCTGGGCGTCGACGACGGCAAGGTCCCAGCCGTCGAGGGGGAGGCCGATGCTGACGGGGCTCTTGCCGTCCATCAGTGCGCCGCAGGCGACGACGGTTGCCTCGGTGGGGCCGTAAGTGTTCCAGACCTCGCGGCCCTCGACGGCCAGGCGCTCTGCCAGTTCGGGTGGGCAGGCTTCGCCGCCGAAGATCAGGAGTCGAACGGCTTCGAGGGCCTCGGCCGGCCACAGAGACGCAAGCGTCGGCACAGTGGAGACGATGCTGACGTCACGCGAGACCAGCCACGGGCCGAGGTCCATGCCGCTGCGAACCAGCGAACGAGGAGCCGGGACGAGGCAGGCGCCGTGGCGCCACGCGAGCCACATCTCCTCGCAGGACGCGTCGAATGCCACTGAGAGTCCCGCGAGGACGCGGTCACCAGGCCCGATGGGCTCGTCCTGGAGGAACATGCGCGCCTCGGCGTCGACGAAGGCTGCGGCATTGAGGTGAGTGACCGCGACGCCCTTGGGGGTGCCCGTGGATCCTGAGGTGAAGATGATCCAGGCGTCGTCCTCGGGTTCGGGTTCGCGAACCGGTGGATGTTCGAGCCGCTTCGGCGCCGTCCCCGGCTGGATTCCGTCGCCGGTGATGATCGCCGCTACCTGCGCCTCGCCGAACACCAACTCGGCGCGCTCTTCCGGATCGTCGGCGTCGACGGGAACGTAGGCGGCGCCCGCCGCGAGGATCGACAGGATCGCGACGTACAGCGAACGCGAACCTGACGGCATCCTGATTCCGACGCGGTCACCTGCGCCGACGCCGGCATCACCGAGCCAGCGCGCACCGAGCGCGATCTCGTCGAGCAACTCCGAGTACGACAGTGTGGTGTCGCCGTCGTCGATGGCAGGTGCTTCCGGGTTGGCCTCGGCTGAGGCCCGCACGATGTCGATGAGCGTGCGCGGCGCAGGTGCATGCGCCGACCGTAGGAATACGGACGGAATCCCGAAAGATTGTTCCGTCTCCGACTGCGACTGGAGTGGCAAACCCGTTGGTCCTGTTCTACTCACGAAACTTAGAGTCCTGCGAACTGTCGAGTTGAAAGTCTCATGACAAGTTTGCGAGTTGGTGAACAGATATGCCTAATGCAACATGCCGAACGTGCCGGTCAGTCCGTACTGGCAGCTTGCGCGTGGCCTTCTGCCGAGTCGGCGAACTCGGGTGTGTCGAACACCTCTCCGCCCAGCGGATCGACGACCTTCGATTCCTCGGAGAAGTCGACGGCGCCGGTATCCGGGTCGATGTTGACCGCATGGGCGGGAACTTCGTGGACCGCGACGAGCATGTGGGCGTCGGAGGGATCCGTCATGATCCCGCTTTGTGACGGAGTGAGCCCGGCGAAGGTCGACGAGATCTTCAGATCGCGGAGCCGCTTTTCGGTGGGTTGCGGAACGTCGGTCGATGCCGAGGCATTTGTAGAAACCCGCAGGTAGCGTGGTGCCGACGCGACCTCGTATCGGAACGCCTTCAGCATCGACAGACATGCCAGCACCATGATGACCGAGAACGGTACCGCCGTGGCGATGGCAACGGTTTGCAGCGCCGTGAGCGATCCACTGCCACCCACGATGAGGAGAACGGCGGCCGCGGCACCGGAGAGGAACGTCCAGTAGACACGCGTGATCTTGGAGGTCTCCAAGCTGCCACCGGTCGCGAGGATGTCGATGACGATCGAGCCGGAGTCCGCGGACGTGACGAAGAAGAACACGATCACGACGATCGCGAGAAGACTCGAAATCGTTCCGAGCGGAAGTCCGTCGAGAAGCGTGAACAGTGACGTGTTGGTGTCCACTGCGCCGGATGCGTCGAGCATCGTGCCCTCGTTGCGCTGACGCAGAATGCCGGAGTTACCGAAGATCGTGAACCACAACGAACCAACCAGCGTCGGGGCCAGCAGCACACCGAAGACGAATTCGCGGATGGTGCGGCCACGTGAGATGCGCGCGATGAACATGCCGACGAACGGTGCCCAGCTCATCCACCAACCCCAGTAGAAGATGGTCCATGCGCCCTGCCAGCCGTCTTCGGCGAACGGGGACGTGCGCAGCATCAGTTCGGGCAAGGCCTGGACGTATCCACCGAGGTTCTGCACCCACGACTGCATGAGGAACAGCGTCGGTCCCAGAATCAGGACGAACAGGGCCAGCGCGGCAGCGAGCATCATGTTGATGTTGGAGAGCCACTTGAGGCCCTTCGTGACACCGGAGACGACCGAGAAGGTGGCCATACCCGTCACGATGACGATGATGGTGATGACCAACCAGTTGTCGGTCTCCACCCAGCCGAGGTAGTCGAGGCCGGCCGAGATCTGCTGGACACCGAAGCCCAGCGACGTCGCGACACCGAACAGCGTGCCGACGATGGCGACGACGTCGATGGCGTGGCCGATCTTTCCTTCGATGCGAGCCCGTCCGAGGAGCGGCTCGAGCAGCCAACGGATCGACAGCGGGCGACCCTTTCGGTAGGTCATGTACGCCAGACCAAGGCCGACGACGACGTAGATCGCCCATGCATGCAAGCCCCAGTGGAACAGCGTCAGTTCCATGGCTTGATTGGCTGCGGCGTCCGTGGATCCGGCGATCTGCCCGGCGACGGGTGGGGTCACGTAGTGCGAAAGTGGTTCGGCTACTCCGTAGAACACGAGCCCGATGCCCATGCCGGCGCTGAAGAGCATCGCGAACCACGAGAGCATCCCGAACTCGGGCTGCTCGTCGTCACGTCCCAATCGGATGTTGCCGATGCGGCTGATTCCGCAGTACAGCGCGAAGATCACGAAACCGGTGGCCGAGAGGATGTACCACCAGCCGACGCCGTCGCTGATCACATTGTTGAGTGTTTCGAAAGCATCCGCGGCGGTTCCCGCGTAGATCACGGCAAAGGCGATCAGGGCAAAGATCACTATCGACGCGGGGATGAACACGGGTTTCCGTAGTTCACGCCACGCAGTTTTGACCGCAGTCATTCCACTCCTCGAACGTTCAGGCATTCACAGCGCCCATCAGGGCGGCCACGTGTCACGCGTAGGTGGGCGTTTCGCTCGCACCATCGCAGGTCAAGACCGGGCTATTGCTTTGAAATTCAACGTAACGTCAAGTTTCGGTCAACTCAACTGGACGAAAGATGCTGCACTGTCGCGAAAGTTTTCACTGGATGCCGTAGTTCCGGTTGTAAATCGTTGGGTAATAGTGGCATTGGGTCATGAGTGGAATGCTGAACGGCGAATTCGATTGGTACGGTGAGTTGAATCGGTCGAGTCGACGCTCACCGATTGACCACATTTGTCAAACTCGGCGAAACAGCCTGTCTGTCAGGTGGTTAACTCCTGGCGTGCTTGCCCGATCGTGGCGGTCAGGTGTCGATACCTAACTGTGATTGTGATGGTCGCAACTATCAGTGATGCGGGCCCTGTTCGCCCCGCTGAGCGTCGATCAGATCCATCGCATCCTTCAGACCCAAGCCCGGATGCAGTTCGCGTAGTGCCTTGATTGCCGGAATACGGTCGTCAGTCGACGCGAGTGCACTACGGACGTCGTCGGCAGGGATTTCGGTGGGGGCAGTTGTCCCTTCCCACCACACCGACTGAGGTTTGTTCCTGTTTCGCCAGGCTTGGACTGCGTAGTAAGCAGATCCGGCCGTCGCGAAAAGCCAGATTGCGAGGAATGTCCAATTCCAAGCTGTGGGTTCTGTGATGACCTTGTCGATGGTGCTTGGGCCGAAGAAAACGAGTAGCCAAACCAGCACGATCGTCTGCCACCATCGCTCGACGCGCCTGCTCGGATTCCACCACTCGGCCATCGACCGATACTCGCACAGGGCTGCTGTTTCGGTGCGACGATGGTGATCATGGAGATTCGTGATGCGGTGGAGCGACTTCGGGCGGATTCCGGGACCTCGATGATCTTCGGTGAACCGCACCAGACCAGCGACGGATCGACGATCATCACGGTTTCGCGACTACACCGGCAGTGGCGGGGCGACCCGATACCGGTGCCAGTGGGAGTGTTCTCGATCCACGAGGGTGAGCCGTCGTGGTCACCGGCCGTCGATCACACCAGGGCGGCCTTGATGGGGGAGTTCATCGGGTTGGCGGCCGCGGTGATCGCAACCCTGGCAGTTCTACGTCGACCGCCCTGGCCTGATGTGACGATTCGGAAGGGGTGACTCAATAGGGGCGACTCAGAAGGGGTGACCCAGAATTACGCCGATCAACTGGAACGGCATCGCGAGGAACATCGATCCGACGTAGAGCGGATAGCGAATCGGGTCGCCGGCGAGGTAACCCTCGGCGAGCCAGGCCATGACATCTGCTGATCCCATATTCGTTACTTCCCTTCGCGGTTGTGGTTCACCGACATTTTCGGTCGTGGGAGTTGTTTTGTTACAAGCGAACTCGAAGGAGGAGTGCATGTGACGGCAGTTTCGACGCAGCAAACTCAGTCAAGTGAGATCCCCGGGGGCGGCAGTCTCTACCGGCTTAGTCTGGATACTTAGCACCGTGGCGTAGTGAAATCTGTGCATTCTGCACATGTCGGGACAATTCGGTGAGCCTTACAGTCGCTAAATGACAACGACACCTTCTCCTCTCTCAGACAAGACCGTCGTACTGATCGGTGGCGGAACAGGCATCGGGCTGCGGGTGGCGCAGCTTGCCGTCGACGCCGGCGCGCAGGTAGTTCTCGGTGGCCGAACCACATCCAAGCTGGAAGCAGCGGCCACGCAGCTGGGTGAGGCGGCGCACTGGTTCACAGTCGACACCTCCGACGACGACTCGGTGAAAGCGTTCTTCACCAACATCCCCAGCGTCGACGCTCTCTTCACCACGGCTGCCGATTACCAGGTCGGCTCGTTCCGCGAACAGAGCGTCGAGGAAGCCGCGTCGCCGTTCACCTCCAAGTTCTGGGGGCAGTACCGCGTCGTGCACGCTGCGCTCGACAAGCTGACACCCACCGCATCGGTGGTCCTCATGTCCGGTGCTGCCAGTGTGCGGCCACCCGCGGCTGCCGCGGCCTACGTTGCGGCCAATGCGGCAATCGAGGGGCTCGGGCGGGGGCTGGCGGTCGAGCTGTCGCCGATTCGCGTCAACACCGTTGCTCCCGGAACCATCGACGGGCATCTGTGGGCTCAGCGTCCGGCGGAGGTTCGGGAGGCGGCGTTCACCTGGAGTGCGGAGAACAACGTGCTCGGCCGCGTCGGGAACGAAGACGAGATCGCACAAGCGGTGTTCTATCTCTTCGCCAACACGTACACAACGGGTTCCACGCTGTACCCCGACGGCGGGTACGCGTTGCGCTAGACCGTGCCATTTGACGACTGTGTGAAATGGCGACTGTGCGAAATGCATTGTCGTAACACGAAGAAACGCCAATTCGCCCATAGGCGTGACCCCGGCCACATTCGTACCGTCTTCTCCGAGAACACTTCCCAACTATTCGAGGAGTCCGTCATGAAAAACACATCAACGACCGCCGCCGGCGGTAAAGTGTCCGACGGTGACGACTACGCGCTCACCCGCGTTCCCGACGAAGCACGGTATTCGTGGTTCTCGGTGGCAGTACAGCGATTCGGTCAGGTTTCGGCACTCGCACAGTTCCTGCTCGGCGCTACGCTCGGCTACGGCATGACGTTCTGGAATGCCTTCTGGGCATTGACAGTCGGGGCGGTGATTCTCGAGGTCGTCTGTATTTTCATCGGCATCATCGGGGTTCGTGAAGGGCTCAACACGTCGGTGGTCGCACGCTGGTGTGGATTCGGGCACGCGGGTTCCGCGGTGATCGGCCTGGTGATCGGAGTCAGCCTGATCGGTTGGTTCGGCATCCAATCTGCTGTCTCTGCATCAGGTTTGCACGGAATCATGCCGTTTCTGCCGCAGTGGGCGTGGGCCCTGGTCTTCGGCCTTCTGATCACCGCGATAGTCCTTCGCGGGTTCGGCTCCATGCAGCTGATCGCCAACATCACCGTTCCCCTGTTCTTGCTTCTGGTGGGTTGGGCCGTCATCGCCGAACTGCGTAATCACTCGCTGTCAGATCTGATGGCATCTGCTCCAGCCGGACCGGAGCTCAGCTTCCTCGCCGGAACCACCATCGTCGCAGGCGGTTTCATTGCCGGAGCAGTGATCACACCCGACATGACGCGATTCAACCGCACGGCGGGTGACGTCGTGAAGCAGACACTCGTCGGAATCACATTAGGCGAATACGTGATCGGATTGACCGGTGTACTTCTTGCGCATGCCGTTCGCAGTTCCGACATCGCCACGATCATCCTGTCGTCGGTCGGCTGGGTCGGCGTTCTCATCATTGTTCTCGGAACTTTCAAGATCAACGACTGGAACCTGTACAGCTCGGGGCTCGGCATCGTGAACTTCATCGACGTAGTGTTCGGGCGACGCATCAATCGCGCCGTCGTCACCGCTGTGGTCGGCGTGACCGGTTCGATCCTCGCGGCTGCCGGAATCCTGAACTCGTTCACCGACTTCCTGATCCTGTTAGGCGTCGGATTCCCGCCGATCGCCGGAATCATGGTGGCGGAGTACTTCATCGTCAAGACCTGGCGCAAAGACCTGGAGGAGAGTCGAGCCGCGGGTACCCTCCCGAACTCGGCGCCCACTTGGGTACCGGCCACGTTGGTGATCTGGATCGTCTCGGCGCTGATCGGGCATTACAGCACCTTCGGTTTGCCGTCCATCAACGCGGTGGCCTCGGCATTCGTTCTCTACGTCGTCGCGGGTCGACTCGGCCTGATTCGCGGGGTCGGACGCACCACAACCGAAGCGCCGCAAGAGCCTTCGGGAACATCTGCGCTCACGCACTAGCACTGCAAACACTGTAGAAGGGAGTTCGCGATGCGAATCGGAATCGACGTCGGTGGTACAAACACCGATGCGGTCCTGATGGACGGGACCACCGTCATCGGGCATGTCAAACACTCGACCAGCAAGGACATCACCGGCGGAATCGGCGGAGCTCTGACGGCGCTGCAGCAGCAGTACTCGTTCTCTCCCAGCGCTGTTCAAGCAGTGATGATCGGCACGACGCACTTTCTCAACGCTCTCATCGAGCAGCGAGGACTTGCACCAACAGCGGCTCTGCGATTGGGGCTTCCGGCGACCGCAGCGCTTCCGCCGATGGTGGGGTGGCCGCGAGACCTGGTCTCCGCTGTGCAAGGAAGGCACTACCTCGCTCACGGTGGGCACGAGTTCGACGGTCGTCGTATCTCACCGCTGGATCCCGACGAGATTCGTCGCCATGCCGCCGACATGGCTCGCAGCGGTACTCGTTCGGTCGCAATATCGTCGGTGTTCTCTCCGGTCAATCTCGAATGCGAAGCGGCGGCAGCGGAGATCGTGCGTGAGGAACTCGGTCCGGGCGTCGCAATTTCGCTCTCTCACGAGATCGGTCGAGTGGGTCTACTCCAGCGGGAGAACGCGACCATCATCAACGCTGCGCTGCGCGAGCTTGCCGATCACATCGTCGACGGTCTTGCCAGTTCTTTGGTCGAGCACGGCATCGCCGCACCGCTGTATCTGAGCCAGAACGACGGAACCTTGATGGACATCGAGTACGCAAGGCGTTATCCGGTGGCGACTTTCGCGTCGGGACCGACCAACTCCATGCGAGGCGCCGCTGTTCTGTCCGGTCTGGCCAGCTGTGCGGTGATCGACATCGGGGGCACCACTACCGACGTGGGCGTACTGACCAACGGTTTCCCCAGAGAAGCCACCACGGAGGTGACGGTCGCCGGGGTACGGACCAATTTCCGTATGCCGGACGTCTTCTCGATCGGTATCGGTGGTGGTTCGCTGGTGGATGCGGACGGACTCACAGTCGGACCCGAATCTGTGGGATACGAATTGGGTTCACGGGCACTCGTATTCGGCGGTGACACGTTGACGGCCACCGACATAGCCGTCGCGGCAGGCTTGGCCGACGTCGGAGATCGCAGTGCGGTGGCGCACCTCGACCGCGGTCTGGTGTCGACGGCACTCGACCGGATCTCGCGCCGGGTCGCCGACGCCGTGGAACAGATGCGGACCACGTCGGATCCACTTCCCGTTGTGGCGGTTGGCGGGGGATCGGTTTTGCTGGAGCACGAACTTCCCGGCCTGGGAACGGTGATTCGTCCTGAGCGCTTCGACGTTGCCAATGCGATCGGCGCTGCGATCGCGCAGGTCAGTGGTGAGGTAGATCGAGTCGAAGCGGTACGGGACGGGCGCAGGCAGATTCTTGCCGACGACGCTCGCCAGGAGGCGATCGATCGGGCAGTCGCAGCAGGCGCACGGCCCGAGTCGGTGCAGATCGTGGAGTTCGACGAGGTCCCGATTCCGTATCTGCCGGGCAACGCAACACGTATTCGAGTGAAGGCAGTCGGTGACTTGGCACTGCACAGTGGTCTGGTCTCCACCGGTCAGGAAGGCTCACGATGAGTTGGACACTACGAACGGCAGATCTCGACGACCTCGCCAGGGGCGCAGCTTTGTTGGGGACCGGCGGCGGGGGAGATCCGTTCGTCGGCAAGATGTTGGTCACGCAGGCGCTCGGGGAAGCCGGTGAAATCACGATTCTGGATCCGGCGGAGCTCGACGACGACGCGTGGGTGATCCCCGTCGCGCAGATGGGTGCACCGACCGTCGTGGTCGAGAAGATGCCGCGCGGAACCGAACCCGAGCTGGCGCTGATCACATTGGAGAAGCACACGGGACGAACTGCAGATGCCACGATGCCGATGGAGTGCGGCGGGATCAATTCGATGATTCCGTTGCTGGTGGCAGCGCGGCGCGGACTGCCGGTTGTCGACGCCGACGGGATGGGACGAGCCTTTCCTCAGCTCGAGATGGAAACCTTCTCGGTGTACGGGATTTCGGCGAGTCCGCTCGCCATGGCGAACGAGCACGACGAGGTGGCGATCTTCGACACCGGCAGTGACAACAGCAGATTGGAGGGCCTCGCTCGCGGGGTGACGTCGAGGTTCGGTGGGATGGCGCATATCGCGCAGTACTCGATGACGGGTGCAGATGTGAAGCGGACGGCGATCCCACGGACTCTGTCGTTGGCCTTGGCCATCGGTCGGTCCATCAGGCTTTCACGTGAGCAGCGGGTGGACCCGGTTCAGGCGCTGGTGGACGGTCTCGCCGACACGCTTTACGGATACGGGCGAGTTCTCTTTCACGGCAAGGTGATCGATGTCGACCGGCGAACCGATGAGGGGTTCGCTCGGGGTTCGGTGCGGATCGCCGGCGTCGGAGACGAAGAGCTGGAAGTTCAATTCCAGAACGAAAATCTGATCGCCGTGCAATCCGGAGCAATGGTGGCGATCGTGCCAGACCTTATCTGCATCGTCGAGGCCGACACTGCCGAGCCCATCACCACCGAGGGCTTGCGGTACGGGCAGCGAGTTGCGGTCATCGGGATCGCGACTCCGCCGATCATGAGAACACCGGAGGCACTGGCGGTCTTCGGCCCGGCAAGCTTCGGACTCGATCGCCCGTTCCTGCCGGTGGAGACACTCGAGCAACCTGTACTGGCAGAATAGCGAGCCGTGAGCAGGCTGCACGCGGTCCGGGAGGCCGACCTCGACGCGATCGCAGCGGGGGCGGTGGTCTTGGGCTGCGGTGGGGGCGGCGATCCACGCCTGTTCGTGGAAATGCTGCGTCCACTGATCACGTCAACGCCCGTGGAAGTCATCGCGCCGGACCAGTTGCCGTCCGGGGCGCTGATCATGCCGGTGGGAATCGTCGGATCGGCCCTGGCTTTGGAGGAGCAACTGCCCTCCGGGCATGAGTTTGCCGACACTGCAGCAGCTTTGACGCGGTGGACTGGTAAGCGTCCGACCGCGGTGATGACTTTCGAAGGCGGTGGGCTGAACGCTCTTTCCGGCATTGCGGCGGCGTTGGCGTTGGGAATTCCCGTGGTCGACGCGGACCTGCTCGGTCGAGCGATGCCGCGGCTCGATCACTTCTCTCTCGCCGCGGCCGGGTTGGAATTGTGCCCGGTCACCCTCGCCCAGCCCGGCGGCCTCATTACCGTCGTCGACGGAGTGGATGTGCTGGGCGCCGAGGTAGCAGTGCGGTCGTTGATCGGGAGAACCAGCGGTTGGGGCGCTCTGGCGATCGCGTCGATCGATGCGCGGACTGTGCAGGAGGCGTGCATTCCGGGAACTCTGTCCCGAGCATATGAACTGGGTCAGCACGTCGGGACCCTCGGCAGTTGGCGGGAGATCGCCGAAAGCTCCGGGGGGCGAGTAATGGGGACAGGCCGGGTGCGTGCGGTGCGTCGTAGTCGCCCGAACGCCGGCGATCGTCGGGGCAACGTGATTCTCGAACACGATTCTGCGGTGATACGAGTCGAATTCGAAAGTGAGTTCCTGACCGTCGCGTCGGACGGCGAGATGATTGCGACATGTCCGGACATCGTGACGTTGCTCGACGTCCGGACCGGTGCCTTCGTCTCGTGCGAATCAGTGCACCAGGGGCAAGATGTGGCCGTGTTGGTTCTGCCCGGCCCTCAGTGGTGGGCGGAAGATGTGAGCAGGTTGAAAGTTGTCGGCCCGCGGGCCTTCGGGATCGACCACGACGCAGTGCTGATGGAGGCGCAATGAGCGCGAGTGTGTCGGCGTTGCTGAACAACCCGATCTTTGTCGGGTTGTATCGACTTGCCGGCGAAGGTGATCCCGTCGTGACGACAGTGGGAGCGCTCACCGGGGAATCGGCACAGTCAGCCGAGGCCGTGTCGGGTGCGGCGGGTGCAGGATCAGTTCTGGTGATTCTCGATCGAATCGACGTCGGGGAGTGGAGATTCGACGCTCTCCTTCGACGCACGGCGGCGACCGGCTGCCGGGTGCTCGCGGTACACAGCACTGCGGCGGAGGATGCGAATCTCTCGTTGCTTGCCGATCGCCTCGGACTGGTGGTGCTCGGAGTATCCGACCCGTGGCAGTTCAGCGTGGATCTTCGTGATCTTCTCTCGAATTCGCGGGCGGTGATGGCCGACGCGGTACTGCGGGCGACACACGCGGGCCAGCGGGCCGGCGGAAGCGTCGAGAATCTTCTGTCGTTGCTGCTGAACACATTTCAGCGTTCGTTCATCCTCCTGGACGCGTCCGGACGCCCGCTGACCGGCGCCGATTTGTTGTCCGACGCTGATCGAGCAGCCGCCGGTATGTTGTCGGGCCGCGGGGCGCCCACCACTGTTGAATTGGACTCCGGCGGGGTCCTGATTGCGTGCCCGGTGATGTCCGGCGCAGCCCGAGAGCCCTGGCTGGCGGTGCTGCTCCCGGTGCGTCAAAGCGTCGAAGAGGCTTCTCTCTCAGTGGTTCTCGACGTGGCCTCGTTGGCTGCCGGGCACCGACTGGCCGTTGCACGCATGGTCGACGAGCGTGAAGCGCGCCGGCGTAGCGCGCTACTCGGTGAACTGATCGACACGTCAGCAGACGCCACACCCGGACTGCTCCGGCGCGCACTCGACGCGGGTTGGGCACTGGACGGATGGCATATCGGCATCAAAGTCCTGGCGGTCGGTGAGGTCGACCTGGTGGCCAGGCGCAGTGAGGTCGCAGACGCCCTCGCCGCCGAGGGAATCGGCGCCAATGTCGTGGAACAGGCTGACGGCTGGGCAGCGTGGACCACTCTGCCGGGCGAGCCGCGACCGGAGTCGATCACCAGGATCGCCGAGAGCATCCGTGCAGCTCAGGCGAGGTTGGAACCCACGATGGAGACCTGGGTCGGTGTGGGACGCGCACACGACGGTCCGGCTGGAATCGGTGCGTCCCTGTCTGAGGCCGGGGATGCCGCTCGGCTCGCGGGTTCGAGGTCGCAGACAGGCCGCTTCCTGCACGTGGACCGCCTGGGTCTGGCGCAGTTGCTGCTGGCGTGGACGCGAACCGACACGTTTCAGCCCGCAGCCGCGGCACTGCTCGCGCCGCTACGCGATTCGAATGGAGAGTTGCTCGAGACTCTGTCGACGTACCTCGACGAAGAATCGTCTCTGGCTCACACCGCAACCCGAATGGGCTTGCACCGCAACACCGTATCGAGTCGGATCGATAGAATTCAGCGCCTTCTCTCGGTGGATCTCGCAGATCCGGAAACGAGACTCGCGCTCCACCTTGCTTGCCGGACCATCGCGCCCTGACGGAGATCTTCGCGGCTTCGTCTTGACAAGCACGGGAGGTTCCTGCCATCCTCGTTGCCAGGTCACGAGTACCAGTGTTCAGCCCCGGCTTGCTGGTCGGCAACCCTCCTCCGCGGTGGGGTGCTCCGGGTGACGACCCGGCTGCGTTCGAAAACGAATGCGGCAAGCGCGGACTCTTCCGGGGCCATCACCCGACGAACGAGTCCTTGAACGTGAGGATTGTCTTCGATGACTGCTGTATTGAGTGCCGACACCTGCCGCACCACCGCGATTGCCAAGGTTTCGGGTGCTGACCTGCAGGTTCCATTGGTTCAGGGCGGCGAATGCTCCTACGCCAACTTCGACTACGCCGCGAGTGCGCCGGCATTGGCCCAGGTCACCGACCGTATCGCCGAGTTGCTGCCGACATACGCCAGCGTCCACCGCGGTGCCGGCTATGCGTCCCGGATCTCCACGCTCACCTACGAGAACGCTCGTGAATCCGTTGCTCGTTTCGTGAACTGTGCCGACGATCAGGTTGTCGTCTTCACCCGGAACACCACCGATTCGCTGAACCTGCTTGCGCAGTGCGTTCCCGGCAGCACCGTCGTCCTCGACGTCGAACATCACGCAAACCTGTTGCCGTGGAACGACGCTCGTATCGTCACCGCCGCAGACACCATCGAAGAGACGATCGAGCGTCTGATCGGTGAACTGTGCACCAAGCCTGCAGCGCTGCTCGCAATCACCGGTGCCTCCAACGTGACCGGCGAGATCCTGCCGATTGCACGCTTGGCTGACATCGCTCATCGTTGCGGCGCACGTATCCTCGTCGACGCTGCTCAGCTGGCTCCCCACCGTCGCATCGACCTGCAGGAATGCGGCGTCGACTACATCGCTTTCTCCGGTCACAAGCTCTATGCGCCCTTCGGCGCGGGTGTTCTGGTCGGACGCCGTGACTGGCTCGACGAGGCTCAGCCGTACCTCGCCGGCGGCGGCGCCGTGCGTGAGGTGACCATCGAGTCCACGGAGTGGGCCTGCGCGCCTGCCCGCCACGAGGCAGGTTCCCCCAACGTTCTCGGTGCGGCAGCCATCGCGACCGCATGCGAAACCCTGCACGCGCTGGACTTCGACGTCATCGCCGAGCACGAGAAGGCACTCACCGCCCAGCTCACCGACGGATTGTCCGCCATCGAGGGCGTCTCGCTCGTGCGACTGTGGAATGACGCACCGGACGCCGTCGGAATCGTCACCTTCACCGTCGACGGATTCGAAGCGGGCGAAATCGCCGCATTCCTCTCCGCCGAGCACGGCATCGGAGTTCGCGACGGTCGCTTCTGCGCACACCCGGTTCTCGCACGCCTCGGCCTCTCCGGCGGTGCAGTTCGCGCCAGCCTCGGCCTCGGTAGCAGCTCGGACGACGTGACGCGGTTGGTAGACGCCGTGAACATCCTGGTTTCGAATCAGCGTGATTGGAACTACGCCAAGACTGCCGGTGCGTGGAACCCCGTGCCCGAGACCCGCCCCTTCCTCGGAGCCGCAGACGACAACGCCGGCGCAGCCGAGTGCGTCTGAGCTGAGCTCGGTCCCCGAAAACTCGAACGGACAACTAGCATGGCAGCCATGGCACCAGCGGATTTCCCCGCCACCCCTTCGAGAGTGAGCATCACTCTCGGTCAGTGGTGCCGTCGCCATGTCGATCTGTGCCGCACCTCGTCAGGAATGTGTTCGGGCTGACGATTCGTCTCGCTCATCCCATACTTTTCTGATTTTCGGAGGTCTCACATGTCTTCACGCGCTTCGCATTCTCTGCACGTAGCGGTCGAGTTGACCGGATCCGGTCACCATCCGGCAGCTGAGGGCGCACCCGGCAACCTGCCCATCATCGGCGGCGACTACTGGGTGGACCTCACCGAGGGCGAAAAGGCTCTCGATTTAGCTTCATTCCCTACCAATGTGGTTCGGATTCGCGCTGCGGACCTGCGTGAGGCACAGCTCGAACGTGCACGGATACGCGCTGCTGTCGCCGAAGAAGGACGCGATCCCGACAGCGTCGCAGTACTGGTCGATCTCGAGATTCTGATCGCGCCGGAAGCTCGCTCCGCCCGTAAAGAGCTTGCACAGTTGGACAGCGCGTTGACGGCGCCGCGGGTTCCCGTTTCGCTTCACTACGTCGGAACGCCTTCCGGTCTCGGCAGTTTGATCGCCGATGTCCGAGCTGCCGAGGTCGCCGACGGCGTTACGTTGCTGCCTCTCGCATTGCCTCGCACGCTCGAGCATCTGGTGGACAGCACCATTCCGTGGCTTCAGGATCGCGGACTTGTCACACCGTCCACCGCAGTCGACGAGGTTCTCGGGCGTTTCGGACTGCCGCCCCGTCAGCGCACGCTTGCGTCCTGATCGTCACCGATTGCATCTGCGTACAGGTGGAACAGCGACGGTAATTCGTCGGCACCGTCCACCTGTGCCAGAAGCGTCCAGCATTGCGCAGTGATCGACCGAGCCCTCGTGCCGATCCAGTTGGTGGGCAGTAGTTCCGGCGGCAACAGCGGATCCGGTTCCATGGCTCGCGTGAATTCCGCCGCGAGTTCGATGGTCATCGTGACAGCATCAGTACCCGGACTGTTCTGCAGTTTGTGCAGACGTGCGGTCGCTACGTCGAGTAGTCGTTCGTATCCGTCAGCGATCTGGTCCAGCGGCCACAACTGCGCGGCAATCTTCACGGGGTCTTCGAGCATGCCCACTTTCAGATCTCGCGTGGTGAGAGAAGACAGGTGCTGTTCGACGTCGAGTTCGGCGGCCGCATCGCGAATATACGGTTCCCAGGCGTGCGGCGAGACGTACAGACCGCCCTGGACGAGCGCGCCGCCGAGGTAAACGACCCTGGTACGCAGCGCATCTCGCGCTTTCCGTGACGACTCCGGAATTGCGAATCCGGCCAGGTGCCAATACCCGTCCCACCGCGTCACAGTGTCGCGGTCTTGTTGATAAGCCAGCCGAACGAATTCGACGTCGGGTTCCATCTCGCGCACGGCTTTCGGCGTTGCTCGTAGCGTGGCCTGCCGCCCGCGACCTTCCTGAGTGAACTTCCCCTCGGTGACCAACCGCTTGATACACAGCCGAACCTGTTGATCAGTTTTGTCGAGGGCGTCGGCGGTGGCATAAAGGGTGCGTCCGTCGACAGTTCCGTCCGTGCGCAGTAGTCCCTCGATCAGGATCCTCGTGGGTACATCGACGTCCCTGTCGGTCATCGCCATGTCCTTTCCTCGCTTCTCGACATCTTCGCCCACAACTGTACTATCGAATGCAATACGATCGTTTCAAATTCGTACGTTAGGGCGGGAAGATGGCAGCGGTATCGATGAGCGAGGGCAAGAGTAAGTCTCGTTTACGCAGGTGGATGGTTACTTCCCTGACGGGGGTCGTTGTTCTGATCGCGACTCTGGTGGGCTGGACGCTGTACCAGAACACCTATGACATCCGTGAGGAAAAAGTGACGATCACCGGGGGATCGGTGCCGCTCCAGGGAGTCCTTGCACTGCCCGAACACGGTGACGGTCCCTTCGGCCTCGTGGTTTTCGTCCACGGAGACGGCCCGGTCGATGCAACACATGAGACGTTCTATCGACCGGTGTGGGAGGCGTTCGCAAAGGCGGGGTACGCGTCACTCTCCTGGGACAAGTCGGGGGTGAATGGGGCACCGGGCAATTGGCTCGATCAGAGCATGGACGATCGCGCGGCAGAAACGGAAGCGGCAATCGAGTGGGCACGGGGACGTTCGGATATCGATCCGTCTCGTATCGGTCTGTGGGGTGCAAGCCAGGCAGGGTGGGTGATGCCCAAGGTGGTGAACCTCGACCCGGACGTAGCGTTCGTCATTGCCGTGGGTCCCGCGATCAACTGGCTCCAACAAGGCGAATTCAATACCCTTGCAGAACTTTCCGAGAGAAATGCGTCGGCCGACGAGTTCGAGAAAGCGCGGGTCGATCGTGCGAAGAACTTGGATCAGTTGGCCCGTGATGCATCGTACGACGATCTCGTGGCCTCCGGCGAGGCCGACGGTCTCACCGAAGACCGGTGGAACTTCATTCGAAAGAACTACCGATCGGATGCGCGAGCCGATCTCGAATCCGTGAGGGTTCCGGTGCTCTTGATCATCGGCGGACAAGACGTCAACGTCGACGTGGCCGATACCGAAAGGGTGTATCGCGAATTACTTGACTCGCCAGGGCAACTGGTGGTCAAGAAGTATCCCGACGCCACTCACTCGATTGTGGAGAAGGACCTCGAAGACTCGGAAGTGATGTCGGCTCTGGTGGCCGTCCTTGCTCCCCGTTCTATCTTCGCTCCCGGTTATCTAGCGGATCAGACTGCATTTTTGGAGGGAATTCATGGCTGACGGAATCACGGTTGTCGCACTGGGCGGTGCCGGTGCCATGGGCTCGGCAGCAGTTCGTCTTGCTGCAACATTGCCGGGAATCGGCAAGGTAGTAGTCGCGGATCGCGATATCGATGCTGCGAAGCGTCTTTCAGTTGAACTGGCTCAGGCGTCAGCGCAAGTCGAGGCGCGCAGCATCGACGTCACGGACGGTCGCACGCTACGTGAATTGTTGGATGGCGCAGACGTGATCATCAATACCGTCGGCCCGTTCTTCCGTTTCGGTGTCGGCGTTCTCCAGGCAGCGATCGAGACCGAGACGCACTATCTCGACATCTGCGACGACTGGGAACCTGCCGTCGACATGCTGGAATTGGACTGTGCTGCCAGGGAAGCCGGAATCTGCGCGGTAGTCGGCATGGGCGCAAGTCCCGGGATGAGTAACCTCCTGGCCGCGATGGCAGTCTCGCGATTGGACGTGGTCGACGATCTGTACACAGCCTGGCCGGTTGATGTCGAGGGCGAGGACGAGTCGGTAGACACACTGAGTGCAGCGGCCGTTCACTGGATGCAGCAGATCAGCGGCACGGTTCCAGTGGTTCGTGCGGGGCGAATCGTCAACGAAGAACCGTTGCGTTCCATCGCACTCGAACTGCCCGGCGGACGTCGGGGGAACGCTTACGTGGTCGGGCATCCGGAGCCGGTGATGTTTCATCGGACCATCAATCCTGCAGGGCATTCGGCAAATCTGATGGTGATCTCACCGGAAACCGTGGCGTTTCTCGACGTTCTCCGCTCAGATATCGACAAGGGGAGAATTGATCTCGACTCGGCTGCTGAAGAATTGGGCAAGCCCTCGCTCCGGCGGATGATCCGTGCTGCGCCTCGAATGCTCACGCGTGCCGGTCATGGATCCTTGCCGTTGTTTTTCGCCTCGGCGACCGGGGTGCGCGAAGGTCGAGAGATGCGCGTCGTGGCACGGATCGCTGACGATTCACCGGTATCGGCGTTACTGTCGGACATGGCCGGTGCAACCGGAATCCCCTTGGCGCTCGGCCTTGCTCAGGTGGTGTCCAGGCTGGCCGACGGAACGATTCGGGATCGGGTCGGTGTGCACTCAGCCGAGAGCGTCATCGACCCGGAAGTTCTGTTCACTGCACTGTCGCGGTTGTTCGATCGAACCGACTGGAGTGACATCGTTACCGTCGAATCCGAGTTTCGCTAGTCAGTTCGCGGCGTGCGATCCGATGCGACTGCGGATTTCGGTCTCGACGCGATCTGCGTCCTTTGGGCTGAATGAAGGCGCTCCGCGGCCGGCGAGGGTGAGTACCACCGCGGTCTCCTTCCACGGGCGTGAAAGATCCAGGCTGTACCACGAGCTGAAATCTGTTGTTCCCCAAATTCGTAAGCGTCCACTCAGCCATGACATGACTCCGAGGTCGACGGATTCGATCTGTGAGTACGGAACGAACTTGCTGACAAACGGGAAGTAATAGTGGCGGATCGTGACGCCCTGATCGTCGATCCGGACGGTCCTGTCCTCGTAGATCGTTGATGTCCCTGTACTCACAGTGAAAACCCGGTCCCTGCTGTTCGACGGTCTCGGCGGATGCCGAAAACCAACCATACAGTCTCTACTGGGACGGGTGGCCCGCCCGAGTGTCAGGCGCTGGTAGTCCTCGCGACGACGAGATCGCTCACCGCGATCTGAGCGTTGCCGATTGCCGCCTGAACCGGTTCGCAACTACTCGATGCTCTGGCGAGCGCAAGAACTGCGGTGAGTAAGGCGGCGTCGGGCTCTCCTTCGAACGGTCCGCTCTGGACGTCGAACTTTCCAGCTCGCAACTGCTTTCGGGCATTGACTCCAAGTTGTGAAATGACCTCGTCCATCGCGGTCAGGCACTGGGCGAGCGCGCCGATCGACCAGTAGAGATCGGCAGCGACGACAGGCGTCTCCGATGCCACGGTGCCGGCGCGGCGCAATCGGTGATGAGTGTCTCGGAGTATCTCGGGCAGTCTGTGGTCTGCGCAATGTTCCATCCCGCTGCCTCCGTAAGGTGTAAAGTTGGGTTATTCAATTACGGTAAGGCAGGGCGGTAAGGGATGCAAGTAGTTTTAGACGATTACGTCGTCGGTGCGTCGTTCGCGACCGACCTGGTCAACACCTCGCCCCGGGTCTGGGTGGAGGCAGGTGACGCGTTGGCTGACCCTCAGGCGCTTCACGATCTACTGGATGAACATGGACTCTCGCCGGATGCGCTCCGCAACGGGCGTCGGCTTACCAGCGGTGAACTTGCCGACGTGCAGGCACTCAGAGAGGCGATTCGTTCGATTCTCGATGCTTCGACCTCCGACGAACTCGTTGATCGCACTGATCGACTCCTGCAGACTGTCCCGCATCACGTTCGACTCGTGCCTGATGCCCAGTTCGACTATCGATGGAATGCGGTACCGGACAGAAGAATCGATCTTGCGGGTGAGCTTGCGTTGTTGATCGGCTTCTCGTTGCTGGGGACTCTGCGCACATTGGGGTACGAACGATTCCGCCCATGCGCGTCGCCGACGTGCAACGGGGTGTTTGTCGATACGAGCCGGGGAGGGCGACGCCGCTACTGCATGCCGGCGTTGTGCGGCAACCGAATCAACGTCGCGAATCACCGTCAACGGCAGCGTCGTACTTAGTCGTCAACGATGGCGTCGTACTTAGCGTCTGCGATTGCCCGGTCGATAGTGACAATCGAACAGCGTACGGCCGACTGTATGGGGAACTTCAACGAGATACAGACCACGTCAGTCCCGCACGATTGTCGCCATGGCAACTCCTAGTAGATGGCGGCTCGTATGAAAGCCCGTTCTGTCTCCGCGACAGCAGTTATCAGCGTTGGCGTATTCACTCTGGCCGGGTGTGGCGGCGCATCCAGTCCCGAAGGTTCGGTCGGTGAGTATGCAAAGGACGGCAGTTTCACGACTGTCATCAACGCCGATCCCGGAAATCTGCACCCTCTGATCACAAACCTTACGTCGACTCAGATCGTGAACGCGTACTCGTACGATTCGTTGATCGACATCGATGCGCAAACCCGCACGGTGCGTCCGTATCTGGCGGAGAGTTGGCGTGAAGAAGGAAACACGCTGAAGTTCGTGCTCAAGAAGGGCGTCACTTGTGCCGACGGCACTTCCTTCACCGCGCAGACCGCAGCCGATGACATCAACTGGGTCATGGACCCTGAAAACGCTTCACCGCTACGAGGATCCACCGTGCCGTCGTCGACGGTCGCGTCCGCGAACGGTGACGAACTGACGGTCACTACAGCCGAACCGGCACCCTTCTTGCTCTCCCGAATAGGCTCGATGCGGCTTCCGTGCGCTGCGACGCTCGAAGACCCGGCCAGTATCCGTTCGAGTAGTAACGGAACGGGTCTGTTCAAGGTCACCGAAGTTGTTCCCAACGATCACATCACGATGGAACGCCGCGACGGTTACACCTGGAGTCCGAACGGTGAGACCACTTCCGACACTCTCGGGGTGCCGAAGACAGTGACGATCAAGATTGTCACCGATCCGAGTACGACGGCGAATCTTGTTCTCACCGGTGGAGTGAATGCCGCGGCGGTGACCGGTTCGGACGAGGAACGAGTCTTGGCAGCGGGTCTGGATTCGAAGACCTACACCACGTTGTCCGGCGAGTTCATCTTCAATCATTTCGCGGCCCTACCCACGGCAGACCGTGCTGTACGGCAGGCCCTCGTGCAGGCAGTAGACCTGGACGACTACACCGAGATCACCACCGGCGGTAAAGGAACCCGTGCACGCGCCCTCGCGGTTTCGGAACCCCTTGCCTGCGACTACAACAGTGTCGAAGGGACGATCCCCGATTTCGACGTCGATGCAGCAAAGAAAACGCTGTCCGACGCAGGTTGGAAGGCGGGTCCCGACGGCCTCCTGACGAAGGACGGTCGACCGCTTGCCCTCAACGTAATTTTCAACAACTCACGCGATACAAACTCTGCCGCCGCGGAATACGTAGCAACACAGTGGGAAGGACTGGGCGCGAAGGTGAAACTGACTGGCGGCGACTACAGTTTCGTCATTGCCAACACATTCAGCACCACCGACCTGTCGTCGTGGGACGTTTCCATCGGTTTGACGCTGGGGAGTGATACGCCGAGCATCTTTGCGAAGTACTTCACCGGCCCGCCCAAACCTGAAGGAGTGAACTTCGCTTCCCTCGACAACAAGAAGTACATCGAATTGTCCACTGAGGCTTCGCTTCTTCCCGGTGACGAGTCCTGCAAGGTCTGGGAGGAAAGTGAGCGCGCGTTGTTCAACGACATCGACCTGCTGCCGGTATCCACGACTCCCGCTCACATGTTCTTCAACGGCGCAACGTCGATCTACCCGCCGTCGAGCGGAATCCTTCCGGGCTCGGCGATCCGTGTCCTGAAGTAGGACCCTCGGCAAACGCTCACTTTCGGGTATTGATCATCCGAAGTGCAAACCGAAATACCACTGCAGCACCGGCACCTGCAGCCAGGCCGGCGACGACATCGGCAAGAAGAACACCGACGCCTATGCCCAGGACGGCAGCAGCGGCGACGGCAAGGGCGACGTCAGCACGAGGAGCGGCGATCGCGGCATCCTTTCCCCGAGTATCGAACGAGCACCCATCTCAACGGAGCATGTCACGAAACGGTCGTCTGCAGGTGTATCAACCGCAAAATGTGTGAAACGCGTCGGCCCCGGCGGAGTTGGACTCCGCCGGGGCCGTGCTGTGTGTGTTGCGCACTTGCTCAGTGCGTCGGGACGGATTCCTTCGACGTGGTCGGGGACGTATCGGTGTGCTGGCTACCAATCTCCTTGCGGGAGTTCGAGCCGTTGAACCGAGGGAGGAAACCGGCCAGGACGAGTGCGATGACGGCGGATCCGGCAGCGAGGGCCATGACGACGCGGAAAGCGTTCTCCGACGGCAGCGTTGCCCCACCGACGGACATGGTCATCTGGGCGATGACGACACCCGCGATGGCGCTGGCGAATGATGTACCGAGGGAGCGCATCAGAGTGTTGAAGCTGTTGGCCGCTCCGGTCTCGGACGGAGGAACAGCCCCCATGATGAGAGCGGGCATTGCGCCGTAAGCCATACCGGTACCGGCGCCGATGATTACTGCGATCACGATCAGTTCCCAAATCGAGTGCATGGCGAAAATGCCGATGCCGTAACCGATTGCGACCACAATGGCGCCGAGCATGAGCGTCACCTTGGGGCCGTGCGAATTGGTGATGCGTGAGGACAGCGGAGAGATCAGCATCATGATGATGCCGGAGGGAGCCATGACCAGACCTGCGGTGAGCATCGAACCGCCGAGGCCGTAACCAGTGATTTCAGGCAGCTGGACTACCTGGGGAAAGACCATGCTGGCGGCGAACATCGCGAATCCGAACACGATGGATGCGAGGTTGGTGAAGAGCACCTGGCGGCGGATGGATACGCGTAGATCCACCAGCGGCTTGGGGGTGCGTAGTTCCCACCATGCCCAGAATCCGAATATCAGGATCGCGGCGCCGAACAGGGAAAGCGTGAGCGTGCTCGTCCAACCCCAGTCGCCACCCTTGGAAATTGCGAGTAGAAGAGCGATGAGGGCGGCTGAGAGTGAGATTGCTCCGCCGAAATCGAACGTGCCTCCTGTGCGAACCGCCGATTCGGGGACCAGGACGACAACAAGAACGGCCGCAAGCGCGCCGAGCACGGCTGACGCCCAGAACAGGACGTGCCAGTCGGCGTACTCGGCGATCAAAGCCGCGATCGGAAGCCCCAGAGCGCCACCGACTCCCAGCGAAGCGCTCATCATCGCAACAGCGCCGGCGAGCTTCTTGGGTGGAAGCACGTCGCGCATCACACTGATACCCAGCGGAATGACACCGGCAGCAAGGCCTTGCAGGATTCGGCCGGCAACGAGGGGGATAACGCTTGAACTGAGGGCTCCGACCACGGAACCGGTTACCAACAGCGCCATGCTGATCAGGAGCAGACGGCGTTTGCCGAACATGTCGCCCAAGCGGCCCATGGTCGGGACGGCGACGGCGGCGGCGAGCAACGTGGCGGTCACAGCCCACGCGGTATCGGACGCCGGCGCGTTCAGGTACTCGGGCAGATGCGGGATGATCGGGATGACCAGCGTCTGCATGAGCGAGACGACGATGCCGGAAAACGCCAGAACAGCCACCACTGCGGTGGTGGCTGGCGACTTCGTTGTCTGTGGCGGCGTTGTCGGTGGTGGAGAAGTGGTTGACGACATTGCGGTAACTCCATCGGAGGAAGAACGAATAATGGTTTAAGTCAGTTGATTGAACTAAAGTTAAATCAAGTGACTGACTTAACGGAAGGGTGCGCCTCCGATCGTGACGAATATCTCCGGTGCCGAGCAGCTTCGGATGGTCGAGGATGATGGTGTCCATGACTACGAGGACTGAGGACGCGTCGGCCGACGTCGGCGGCGCCGCAAATTCCGCGCGCTCTGCTGCAACCCGAGACCGCATTCTCGCCGTCGCCGAGCAGCTGTTCGCCGAGCACGGAGTCTTCGCGGTTTCGAACCGCCAGGTGAGTGAAGCGGCAGGTCAGGGCAACAATGCAGCCGTCGGATACCACTTCGGGACCAAGACCGATCTGGTCCGCGCGATCGTGAACAAGCATTCCCAGCAGGTCGAGAAGAAGCGTGGCGAACTGCTGCGTGAGATCGAAGGGTCCACAAACGTTCGTGACTGGATTTCGTGTCTGGTTCGGGCGTCGACCGATCACTACGCCGAAATGGGTGGCCCGACTTGGTACGCGCGGTTCAGTGCACAGATTCTCACCGACCCGGTCCTGCGGAAAATCGTCTACGACGAGGTATTGGCCTCGCCCACCCTGCAGGAGACGCTTCGGGGACTCTCTGACTGTCTGGCCGACATGCCGATGAGTGTTCGACGCGCCCGCGCGGACATCGGACGCAATGCGATCGTGCACATGTTCGCCGAGCGTGAGCGCACGCTTGCCGAAGAGGGGCCGGACGCGGTCACGTCATGGGAGGACTTCACGACCGACCTCGTCGACGCGCTGGTCGGACTTTGGACGGCTCCGATCAGCCGCTGACCGGCCGTTTGTCCGCGCTAGCCGCCCGCCCCGGGGCAACCCTGCGCAATGGATCTCGCGTCGGCGGAAGATCCAGGAGCAAGCCCACTCCGGCAAGAATGATGACAAGACCGCCAACGAGCGCGAAGGTAACAGGCTCGTTCAACCACAGCACTCCGATGGCTGATGCCGAAATCGGAACGAGAAGAGTGACGGCCGATGCCGCGACTGGACCCGCCTGACGAATTATCCAGAAGTAGACCAGGTAGCCACCGGCGGTAGCCCCCAGCCCCAGGGCTGCCACGGCGATGAGTGGACCGACGGTTATGGGCCCCGGTGGGGGAGCGACGGCGGACACGGGAACCAATAGGGCAACCGCGGCAAGTTGTTGTCCGAGGGCCAGTGTCATCGGCGGAGTGTCCTGGAACGACTTTCGTGCGTAGACACCTCCGACTGCGTACAGCAGCGCCGCGGTCAAAGATGCGCCAATGGCCAGCATTGCGTGACTGTCGATCGCTGAAGGAATTCCACCGACGAGCACCGAGACGCCGACGATGCCGATCGCGACCCCCGAGAGTTTTCGCCAGGTGATCTTTTGTCGAAGCCAGAAAGCGGCGACGAATACGGTGAACATCGGCGTCGTGGCATTCAGGATCGACGCCGTCGACGAGTTGAGGCCGACGATCGCAGTTGCGACAAGCGTCAGGGGCCCAGCGACGTTGAGGGCTGCCAGCAGTAGGAATGCAGGAAACCGGTGACCGACCGCGCGCCAGGTCGATCTGCTGGAAGCCGTTATCAGTGCGAGAACCAACGCTGCAACAATGAAGCGGCCGTGCGTCGTGCCGACGGCGCCGAGTGTTGGTGCTGCCACCGCAACGAGGGGGAACGAGCTTCCCCAGAGCGCGCCGACCAACAGCAAAGCTCCAACTACGGCGAATCGGCTGCTGCCGATTGCTTTCCAGTTCTTCATTGCGCCTCTTCGTCGACGACCTCGCGGACATGGATGGCCGATGCCAGACCTACCCTATACCCCCAGTAGGTATAATGCTCCTTGTGTCATGATGCTGTAGGTGATCCGAGACTGGGACGCATTATTCGTTCTCCTGCAATGGTTTATGTGTCGAGATGCTGTACGCGCAGACCTTCAAGTTATCTTCAATATACCTATAGGGGGTATATTGGTGGTTGTGTCGGGCTCGCTTTCCGGGCCACATCCGTCCAGCAAAAGAACAGGAATCCCAATGAGTAGTTGTGGCTGTGGAAATACCCCGAAGGCCGACGCCAATGGCGCTGTAGGCACTGTCGGTACGGCGATGCCGACCGGTGGGAAAGACCTACTCAACTCTGGCAGTAGTGAACTCGTCGAATGTCGGGTCATGCCCGGCAGTGTGATCGAAAAGGCGCGTGCCGAAGCGGAAGGCCTGTTCCGTGACTTCGAAGGAAATCGGTACTGGTTCTGCTGCAAGGGATGTGGTCCTCGATTCGACGCAAATCCGCGGAAGTACGCTGACGTGAGCTGAGTGAAAAGTGGTGGTGCAGGCGATGGCTGCACCACCACTTTCGTTGAGGCCCAATCGGGGTTCGGGCAGACCGTCGACATCAGACGGTGCGAGCGCACGCGCACTGGGTAGCCGCCAAGGTGCATTCGCCTCGCGTGGTTTCGTACGCCGCCTGTACGGGCAATTCAGCAACTGTCTCCCGAGGCCAAAGTGCAAATCCTGCAACGGCTCCCACTGCGGCAAGCGCAGCGAGGATGCTCCAGGTGACCGCAAATCCCGCGCTCGAACCAACCCATCCGGCGATCGGATAGGTGACAAGCCAGGCGAGGTGCGACAGGGAGAACTGGGCTGCGAACACCTCCGGTATACCTGCGGGCTCGACGGAGCGCCGAAGTACTTTTCCGGTCGGCGTGACGATCATGGCCATCCCGGCGCCGACGAGTGCCCACACTGCGGCAGTGAGCATCCACGTGAATACACCGACCACGGCGAGGGCTGCTGCCGCGCTGGCACTGACGACCAGGACAACGGAACCTGCTGTCATCACAGTGCGTTCAGCGGTTCTGTCGAGAACGCGTGGAAGAAGCAGCGCGGTCACCAACGTGCCGGTGCCTGACGCGGCAAGCATCCACGCCACGTCGGATTGGGTTCCACCGAGCTCGTCGCGGACGTAGTTGACGGTGTTGACCACGACGATCGAACCGGCTGCTGCCACCACGAGATTGAGTGCCATGATGCCGCGCAGTCGCGGTGTGGTCACGAAGATTCGCACCCCCGACGCGATCCGATCCCACGCCTTGCGGTGAGTACTCCGGCGAGCGTTGGGGATTCGGGTGGCCAGCACGAGCAGTGCCGAGACCGCAAAGCCCACGGAGGTGGCGACGAACAACAGGTTGAATGTCATGAAGGACAGTGCGACTGCGGCAAGAACAGGGCTGAGCAGGCTTTCCATAGTGTAAGCGACCTGCGATGCAGACAGTGCGCGGGTGAAATCGGCCTCGTCGGTCACGATGTCAGGGATGACCGCTTGGAACGTGGGAGTGAACGCTGCCGACGCAGCTTGGAGAACGCCTACCAGCACGTAGATGTGCCAGATCTCGCTGACGAAGGGCAATGCGATCACGACCGCTGCACGAAGGGCGTCGAGGGCAACGAGGAAAGCCCGTCTCGGCAACCGGTCGACGTACGCCGCCGCGAGTGGAGCGATCACGACGTACAGGGACATCTTGATCGTCAGCGCGGTGGCCAGCACAGCTCCGGCGCTCGGCCCAGCGAGTTCGTAGGCGAGTAGACCCAGCGCAACCGTCGCCAATCCGGTGCCGAACAGCGCGATGATCTGGGCGCTGAAGAGCAGGCGATAGTCGCGAATCAAGAACAGACGCATGCTGTTCCGTTCCGGTGCGGTCCTAGCGGTCCGGTTCATCTGGTTTCACTCCCGCGACAAGATTGAAAGCTCCGGTCAGGACATTGAGGGCGACGATTCCGACGACGTCAGCGATCTCGCGATCACCGTAGCCGTGCGCTCGAAGGCCCGCGATGTGTTCGTCTGAAATCGAGGCAGGCTCCCGATAGACGCGAAGTCCGAGGTCGATCATTGCCGCGATGGCGGGATCGGCGGACGTGCCCGCGCGGGCACGCTCGATCTCGTCCGCCTCGACGCCGTTGGCGTGCGCGGCGGCAACGTGGGCTTCGAGGCAAACAGCGCAACCTTGCTGGACCTGCACGGCGATCGAGATTCGCTCGGTGATCTTGCGGCTCAGTTTCGCTCGCTTCATTGCCCGGCTGAGTTGCAGATAGCCACCCAGTACGGCGGGCGAATGAGCCATCGCCGCGACCATGTCACCGACCTGTCCATGACGGTTGACGAGTTCGGCGAGAAGGTCTTTCGATGCACCGACAGCGGTGGCGGGTGTGAGAGATGCAAGGCGCGACATAACGAGTCCTAAGTGGTTCCGCCGGTGGTGGGTTCGGCTGGTGACAGCCGGCCGAACCCACCACCGGAGTTGGTCAAGAATTGACGGTGGATTGAACGGTTCGAGGATCGTCGACCTTGGTCGACCGCATCACGACCGCGGTGATTGCTGCGCCCACCACTGCGATGGCGGCTGCTCCCAGGAACACGGCGGAGAAACCGTTCGTCAACTCCGTCAGGTCACCGAGTTGATCAGCGCCGAACACTGCTGCGATCGCGGTCATCACCGCGAGGCCGACAGCCGAGCCGACCTGGTAGCTGACGTTGACGATGCCGGAAGCCAATCCGCCCTCTTCCGGGCGTGCAGCCGAAATCGCCGTACCGAGTGAGGGAATGAACGCCAGCGTCATACCTGCCGCAGCCACGAGCGACGCTGGCAGTACGTCGACCCAGAAGTTGCCGGTGGGCCGGATCAACGACATCCAACCCAAACCGATTCCCAGTACCAGCAATCCGGTCACGATCATCGCTTTTGCACCGAAGCGTGCCATGGCCCGTGGTGCCACGACGACCATGCCGAGCATGACGAAGATCGTCATCGGCAGCAGCGCCGCACCGGCCGGGAAGGCGCTGTATCCGAGCACTTGCTGCAGGTACAGGTTCAGGAAGAACCACATCGGTATCCAGGCAGCGCCGAGGACGAGCTGAGCGATGTTCGCGGCACCGAGGTTGGGCGCCTTGAAGATTCCCAGACGCACCAGAGGTTCCCGACGCTTGGACTGGATCAACACGAATGCACCCAACAGAGCGGCCGAAACGGCGAGCGCCAGCCACGTCTGCCCGGATCCCCATCCGACATCAGGTGCTCTGACGATGCCGAAGACTCCGACAGCAAGACCTGCGGTGACAGCGAGTGCGCCGAGGAAGTCGATCGACCCGGTACGTGCCGGTGCGTTCGGCATCAGGAGGGGAGTAGCGATCAGCGCGATGACGGCGATGGGAATGTTGAGGTAAAACACCCAAGGCCAGCTGGTGTATTCGGTGATGACGCCGCCGAGGAACACTCCGGCCGTACCGCCTGCCGGGGCGGCAGCGCCGTAGATGGACAGCGCCTTGGTCATCTCTTTCTGCGTGCTGCCGAACAGCATCATCAGCAAGGTGAGCGCCGATGGTGCGATGAGTGCGGCACCGGCACCCTGAACGGCGCGGCCCGCAAGTTCGACGGCAACGTTACCGGCGGCACCGGCGACAACGGAACCGATCAGCAGGATCAGCCAACCAGCGGAGAACACTCTGCGGGCGCCGAACAGGTCGGACAGGCGGCCGCCGAGGAGGAGTAGCCCGCCGAATGCGATGACGTACGCATTGAAGACCCAGGTCAGGCCTTCCTGGGAAAAGCCGAGATCGCTCTGCATCTGGGGGAGAGCGACACCGATGATCGAGGTGTCCATGATGACCATGAACTGAGCGGCGGCGATCAACGCCAACGCCCACCACTTACGGGTGGATTTCGGTTGTGTGGACATTCTGAGTTCCTTACCTCTACGGGGTATAGGTGATGCTCGTGTGGTCAGGGGGTGTCGAAAGCGAGCCTGGGCGACATCGGCGCAGCGCTTCGTTGAGGTGCGCGGGGAAATGCTGTTCTTGGAACTCATTCGGCCGGCGCTCTGCGTAGATGCGCATCGGATCTCCTTCGAGTGAATTCATGGTGTTCGAGTAGTTCGTTGCATACCCTAGGGGGGTATGGTACAAATTGCAACAGGTTCGAATTCAAGGAGTGTCGAACCCGACGCAGACGGCAACGGAAGTGCTGCCGACCCAAACTTTGGAGGGCAAGATGTTCAGCGGCAACGGCTACACACTGGAATTGGCAACGTCGGAGGCGGCCGTCGGCAGCCATGTCCCCTTGCAGTTCCGGATCCTGGATTCGGTTGGAACTCCGTTGACCAGGTACACCGACACCCACGACAAGCAGTTGCATCTGATCGTGGTCGGTCTGGACCTGACCGGATTCCAGCACGTGCATCCCGAATTGGACGAGAACGGAAACTGGCGTGTGTCAGTCGATTTCGATCACGCGGGAGACTACCGAGTCTTCGCTGACTTCACCCTGGACGGGGGTGACGGAATGACGCTGAGTGCGGATGTACGCGTCGCCGGGTCCTATGATCCTCGGCCGTTGCCCGCCGCTGCTGCCGTCACGACGGTCGACGGCTATACCGTCTCTCTCGAAGGCGCGGCCCATGCCGGCCAGACATCGAAGCTCACGCTCTCGGTCAGTCGTGACGGAATCCCGGTCACAGACTTGCAGCCCTACCTTGCCGCGTACGGGCATCTGGTCGCGTTGCGTGCCTCCGACCTCGCCTATCTCCATGTGCATCCGGATGGTCATCCGGGTGACGGTGTCACGCCGGCTGGACCGGCAATCATCTTCTACGCCAACATGCCGAGCGCTGAGGACTACCGGTTGTTCCTGGACTTCAAACATGGCGAAGTGGTGCGTACGGCGGAATTCACTCTGACTGCCGACAATGCGACCACGCCTGGGGCCGAACACTCGAGCCACGCGCACCACGGGCACTGAGACCGAATGAGTTTCGCAGCAACGGGAAAACGGGCATGGGCAATCGCCATGCATCCATCTGTTCGTGCCGTAGCGAAATGCGTGGCGATGTGCGCAGTGATTGCTCTGCAAGACAACGGAAGTCGAAGAGTATCCGCACATCGCCCCGGTAACGAGAATTGTTGCGAAGTCACGCGTTGACGAACAGGAGGACATCGAATGTCGGAAGCGACAGAAGTGGGCAGTGCGCCAAGCAGTGCTCCAAACAGTGCCCAAGGCAGTGATGCGACCGGCGATGTGTGCTGCACGGGAGATTCGCACGGCTACATCACCGCCAAGGGCGACTACCTGGCGCGTCTGCGTCGCATTGAAGGTCAAGCTCGCGGCCTGCAGCGCATGGTCGACGAGGACAAGTACTGTATCGACATCCTGACGCAGGTGTCGGCGATGACCAAGGGCCTCCAGGCGGTGGCCATGGGCCTGCTCGAGGACCACATCGGCCACTGCGTCGTCAAAGCCGCTGTTGCCGGTGGGCCCGAGGCGGACGCGAAGATCAAAGAAGCGAACGAGGCGATTGCGCGATTGGTCCGCTCATAGAATTGTGATGAATGTTGATACCTTGGTGCGCATGTTCAGTATCGAGATCCGTCGTACATTCGCTGTGAGGCAGGGGCTTCCGGCACCGGTGCGGGACGCGAAAAACTTGCCGCCGCTGATGCCTGCCGAGGGTTTTCGCGTGACGATGCGAGTGGCGTTCTCGTTCGAGGACGACCAACTCGGAGAACGTGGATGGTTTGTCGACACGGACGCTCTGGACGAGTCCGTCGATCGGTGCGCCGAGCGATTGGCGAGCGGTGTCTGGCCGGAGATTTTCGATTTCCGTCCGTCATTCGAGAATGTTGCGAAGTGGTCTTTCACGGAACTTGCGTCCACGATTCCTCAGCTGACCTACGTCGAGCTGGACAACGAGACGATAGGTGTGGCAACGAGATACGTCAGATCGCACTGATCTGACATATCTCGTTGCCACAGGGGTTTCGATCGATCGGACTACTGGTAGAGACGCAGTGCAGACCCGATGAAGGACTTACCGAATGCGAGCCCGGCCTTGTTGAAGTAGAAGCTCATGTTCGTATTCGCGAACGGCACCGCGGACACCGTCTTGGTGATCTGCGACTCGGCGTCTGCCCACTCTGCGCACGCTGCGTCGCCGGTCAACCCGGAAGCCTTGGCCACCGCTGCTTCGTAGGCGGGGTTGTTGATCGAAGAGAAATTCTTACCGGCTGCCGGAGCAGGTCCGGTGAAGAACGGGGTGAACCCGCTGGGAATCGAATTGTTGATCTGGATCCATGCGATGTCCCACTGATTGTTGTCTTTACCGCTGAGCATGACGTCGACAACTTTGGTCTGGTCGGCTCCCGTTACCTCGACGTTTGCGCCGAGATCCGACCATGCAGATTGAGCGAGTTCGGCTGCTGCGCTGCGAGCCTCTTCGCCTCCTGCGTAGAAGAGGCGGAGTGTCAACGGGTTTCCGTCTTTGCTTCGTTTTCCGTCCGACCCGGCGGTCCAGCCGGCCGCGTCCAAGGTTGCCTTCGCTGCGCTGACGTCGTAGTCCGGAATGTTGCCGGTGACGGAGTCGTACACGCAGGCGCGGGGCTCTACACCGACGAGACTTGTTGCGCGGGTGCCCTGGCCGGCAGTGATAACTTCTGCCAGATCGTCGAGATTGACTCCCTGGATGAGTGCTTTGCGAACGGCGGGATCGCTGGTGGGATTGTTCGCGATCTGGTTGAAGTACATCTGACCGGACGGCATCGGGCGATTGATCGAGGCGAAATTGGCGGCTTCGATCCGGTCCTTGTCCGGACCGGCGATCGGAGATGCGTTGAGTTCGCCGGAGAGAAGCTGGTTTGCGGCGGTGCTGACATTGGGTGCCATGACAGCGATGACGGTCTTGGGGACACCTGGTGTGTCGGAGGTGGTGTCGTCGGGGCCCCAGTTGTAGCCGTCACGACGCTCGAACGTGTAGTGGTCGTTGGCGGCGACTTCGGTGACTTCGAACATCCCGGAACCGAGAGACTTCTTGTTCGAGGCGGTCGGGTCCGCGAGTCCGGCGTCGCACATGATCGGGAGGCGACTGACCGTGAGGAGGAGGAAGGGGCTCGGCGCCGGAGTGGTGACCGTGATGGTGCGGGTCGCGGGATCGGCAGTGGCCGAAGCGCCTACGGGGACCGTAGTGCCGCGTTGTTGTGAACCGTTGGCCGGATCGGCCACGAAGTTGATGTTGTTCGCGACGGTCTGCGCGTTCAGCGTCGACCCGTCGGTACAGGTCACTCCCTCGCGGATGGTGAAGGATGCGGAGGTCGGCGTCTCTTCCCATTTCTCTGCCAACCACGGTTTGAATTCACTGGTGTCCGGATCCTGGTAGACCAGGGAGTCGTAGGCCAGCCTCGAGATGTCAGCGGTTGCCGCGGAGCCGGACATGATCGGGTTGAGTGCACCCGGATCGGCTTGCAACGCATAACGGAAGGTTCCGTCTGTCAGAGGTTCACCGCCGTCGGAGCCCGAGGACGTGCCTCCCGAGCTGCAAGCCGACAACACGAGTGCGAGCCCCGCGGCCGTTGCAAGTGCCGGATAAGAGCGGTGTTTCATTGTGCCTCCGTGAAGGAGCCAGGGCCCGAGCGAAGTTCGAGAGGGCGCGGTCGAGTGTGACCGCTAAATCTTGGCGTAGGACGTGACGGGCATCTCGGTCGATCTTCACGAAAATCATGCCGATTTTTGTTCGATCTCACGAGAACCGGGGTGATGAACCAGTTCAGGTCACGGTGAGTCGAGGTCATTTTGCCGTGGCCACCCGGTTGCAGTGAGTACAACGGCAGGGACCGACGTCAACGGAGAGATCGGGCCGAGGGCGAGGAGATCTTCGTCTTCGTCGATCTCGGACCAGAATTCTTCAGAAGAAACATCGAGGCCGAGAACGATCCACGGCGGTCCGGCTTCTTGAAAGGCAAAGGAGACGCTGCCGGTTCGCGGAACCGTCGCATCGAACAGGTGGGCTCCGACTGGATATCCCTGTTGCTCGCCCACCAACGTCAGGGTTGTCGGTTCGAAGGACGCCTCGCGCAGCATCTTCTCGACTGTGCGGTCGAAACTCTGCTGGGTGGTGAACTCTTCGTCCGCGTTCGAACCGCTGAACTCGGGGAAATGCGCACAACACAAAACGTGCGAGCCCTCTGAGTTGCAGTAGAGACGAAACACGGGAAATCCACCTGCCACGAAGCGTGACGTTAGCAGAGCGTCGAAATGGAGAAGTTGCTGTTTCGGCAAAGATGGTTGCGTGAATTGTGGAAGGTCGTTCATCCTGGGTGCATGAGCCACGAACACCACAATCACCACGAAAACTCTGAAACCACCGAGAATCCGTACGCCAAGGCGGACGCACAGTTCTGGAACTCGCTGTACGAGGAACGTCCCGCGCGCTGGAGCGGAAATCCCAACCCACAGTTGATTGCCGAAGCCTCCGACCTCGAACCGGGCACTGCACTCGACGTCGGTTGCGGCGAAGGCGCCGACGCTTTGTGGTTGGCACGTCGCGGGTGGAAGGTCACCGGCACCGACATATCGTCGGTTGCGCTCAGCCGCGCCCAGGCTCACGTCGAGGGCGAGGGCGTCGAGATCGAATGGCTGGAAGCCGACCTGACGAAGTGGGATCCGCAGGGGCGCTCGTTCGATCTGGTGTCCGCGCAGTTCTTCCACATGCTCGAACCCGCGCGCGGGGAATTGTTCCGTGCTCTCGGAGATCTGGTCGCGCCCGGCGGGCATTTGCTGATCGTGGGCCACTCGCCCCACGAGTCGCCGACCGAGCACCATCGGGCCATGCTCCATACACCCGAATACGTGGAGTCGCTGTTCACCGATGGTTGGAAGGTGTTGGTCTCGGAGTCGCGGGAACGTGATCTTCCCGCGAACCCCGAGATGCATCACACGACGGATACCGTTGTGCTGCTTCAGCGATTGAGTGCGAGCACCGACAGCAACTCGTAAGCGACGTGAGCCGCTGCGATACCGGTGATCTCGGCGTGGTCGTACGCCGGCGCTACCTCGACGATGTCGGCGCCGACCACGTTGAGTCCCACCAACCCGCGCAGTGTGTTCAACAATTCGCGAGAGGTCATGCCGCCCGCTTCGGGTGTTCCGGTACCCGGAGCGTGGGCGGGATCGAGCACGTCGATGTCGACGGAGACGTACACCGGGCCACCGTCGAGGCGCTTACGCATGCGCTCGACGATGCTGGCGACGCCGTCGACCTCGTAGTCGTCACTGCGGATCACCTGGAAGCCGAGGACGCGGTCGTCTTCGAGGTCTTTCTCGCTGTAGAGCGGTCCACGGATACCGATGTGCTGGGAACGCTCCATGTCGATCAGGCCTTCTTCGCTGGCGCGACGGAAGGGGGTGCCGTGAGTGAAAGGCTGACCGAAGTAGGTGTCCCAGGTGTCGAGGTGAGCGTCGAAGTGCAGGACGGCGATCGGGCCGTGATCGCGGGCCAGTGAGCGCAGGATCGGAAGTGCGATGGTGTGGTCGCCGCCGAGCGTGAGCACGGAGGAACCGTCGGCGCGCAGGTCGGTGACGGCGGACTGAACCGTCGTGAGAGCTTCCTGAATGTCGAAGGGGTTGACGCCGATGTCGCCGAAATCGGCTACCTGCTGGTTGGCGAAGGGCGAGACCTTGAGCGCGGGGTTGTACGGACGCAGCAGCTTCGACGCAGCGCGGATGTGCCCCGGACCGAACCGAGCGCCGGGTCGGTAGCTGACACCCGAATCGAAGGGGATGCCGAGGATTGTCACGTCGGCGCGCGAGACCTCATCGAGGCGCGGCAGACGCGCAAAAGTGGTCGGCTCGGCGTAGCGGGGGACGCGCGTGGCGTCGACGGGTCCGATGAACGATCCGGGGTTGTTGGTAGCCATGTGCAGAGGTCCCTGCTCTCGATTCGGCGCACACCGGGCGCCCTTCAGTGATGTAGCTCTCTGAGCAAGTATGGTTTCTTCAAGAGGCTCGGTTGTCAACCCCTGTTTCCTGAAAGGGACACGGCGGTCGTGAAGGAGTGGGTTCAGTGGCCAAGGCGAAGGAAGCGGTCGAGCCGGTCGGACCGCGCATCGGGGCGAGGCTCAAGGCGGCACGTCAATCGAAGCGGTTGACCCTCGACGACCTGGCCGAGGCCTGTGGTGTGACCAAGGGGTATCTTTCGAAACTCGAGCGCGATCACGTCAACGCGTCGGTGGCGACCCTGATCAAGGTGTGCGCGGTGCTCGAGATCCCCGTCGGATCCCTGTTCGAGAATGCGTCCGCCGGTGAAGTAGTCCGCGCCGACGCCATGCCGCAAATCAGCTTCGGTGGCGAAAAGATGACGGAGTACCTGCTCACGCCTACCAACGAGCGTCGAATTCAGGTGCTGCTCGGCGAGCTGGAACCAGGCGGCGGAAGTGGTCAGGAGTTCTACAGTCTGCCGATCGACGTGAACTTCGTGCACGTGCTGGAGGGCGGCTTGCGGGTCTCGTTCGAGGGCGGTCGGACGGATCCGAACGGTGAGGCCGTCGATGCCGAGGACGTCGTGCTTGCGGCGGGCGATTCCTTCACATTCACGCCGACGCACAACCATAGTTTTCAGGCCGAAGGCTCGGTTCTGGCGAAGGTTCTGTGGGTCTTGAATCCGGCATTGCCGGAAGGGCCACGCGCGTCGCCTTCGTGAGACCCGAATCTGTGAATGTTGATTCTTAGGAAACAAGAGTTGACATGATTGGCGGCACCCGTCACGCTGGTAGTTGTCCCCGTCACACACACCGTCGAAAATTGGCGTCACGGAACTCCTGAAGGAGCGCACCATGCATGTCGATTCAGTTCGAGTTGGCCTGTTCCAAGGTCCGCTCACCACCCCGGACACCTTTGCGTCGGTGGAGTTCAACCTCGCTGCAATCGACACCGCTGCCCGCGAGGCTGCGGCATCCGGTGCGAAGATCCTGCTGACGCCGGAGATGTCCGCAACCGGCTACGACATCGGCGAACTGGTGTCGCTGCGCGCGGAACCGGCCGACGGCCCTATCTTCGATTCCGTCGCCGAGATTGCTCGAAGTGCAGGCATCGCCGTCGTCTACGGCTACCCCGAACTCGACGGGGGAGACGTCTACAACAGCGTGCAGGTGGTGGACCGCGATGGCACTTCGCTTGCGCACTACCGCAAGACGCACCTGTTCGGCACGCTCGACCGCGAACATTTCCGGCCAGGTGAGACCCTGGTGGTCGGGTTCGATTTCGAGGGCATCCGCTGCGGATTGTTGATCTGCTACGACGTGGAATTTCCGGAAGCGGTTCGGGCCCATGCCGACGCCGGTACCGAATGGCTCATCGTGCCGACGGGGTTGATGACTCCGTACGAACACATTGCGCAGCAAGTGGTTCCGGCCCGCGCATACGAGAGTCAGATGTTTGTCACCTACGTCAACCGCTGCGGCGCCGAAACCGAGCTGACCTACTGCGGTCTCTCGTGCGCCATCGCACCCGACGGTGCCGAGTTGGCGCGGGCCGGGGGCGGCCAGGAATTACTCTTCGCGGATATCGCCGCCGCCACCGTCTCGCAATCGCGCACCCTCAACACGCATCTCGACGATCGACGCCTCGATCTGTATCCAGACCTTTCTGTCACGACTGTCTCCAAGGAGAACCGTAGATGACCATCCCAGTAGCTCCGGACAGTTCCTCGGAACCCGGCAAGCAGCCGCCCCTCACGATGTTCGGACCGGATTTTCCGTTCCCGTACGACGACTACGTTTCCAGTCCGGCGGGACTCGGCTCGGTGCCCGATCTGGCACTGGGTACAGAAGTTGCCGTGATCGGTGGTGGACTCTCCGGCATGATCGCGGCCTACGAGTTGCTCAAGGTCGGTCTCAAACCGATTGTCTACGAAGCTGATCAGATCGGTGGCCGGATGCGGTCGGTCGAGTTCGACGGGCACCCCGGGGTTGTCGCCGAGATGGGCGCAATGCGTTTCCCACCGTCGTCGACGACGTTGTTCCACTACCTGAACGAACTGGGTCTGCAGACCGAGGAGTTCCCGAATCCCCTTGCCGAGGTCACGCCGAGCACGGTCATCGATCTCAAGGGTGAGAGCCACTACGCGCACACTCTCGAGGATCTGCCTCCGATCTACACCGAGGTGGCGCAGGCCTGGCAGCGCACTCTCGAAGAGCACGCCGATCTGATTCCGTTGCAGCAGGCCATTCGTGACCGCGACACCGCAGAGATCAAGCGGATCTGGAACGACCTCGTGGTGCGCTACGACGACCAGACGTTCTACGGATTCCTCGCCGCGTCGAAGCACTTCAAGTCCTTCCATATGCGGGAAGTGTTCGGGCAGGTCGGATTCGGTACGGGTGGTTGGGATACCGACTACCCCAACTCGATCCTCGAAATCCTTCGTGTGGTCATCACGGCCGCCGACGACGACCACCGCGGCATCGTGGGTGGATCGCAGCAACTGCCGATGCGGTTGTGGAACCGCGCCCCGGAGCACATGGCGCATTGGCCTGCCGGTACGACGGTCGCTTCGCTCAACGACGGCGAGACGCGTCCCCGCGTCACCGAACTCCGGCGTACCGAGCCCGGCAACATCACGGTGACGGACTCCGAAGGTTTCATTCGCACGTATGCGAGTGCCGTTGTAACAGTGCAGAGTTGGATGCTGCTGAACAACATCAGGTGTGACGACGATCTGTTCCCGATCGACCACTGGACTGCGATCGAGCGAACTCACTACATGGGTTCGACCAAGGTGTTCGTTCTCGTCGACCGCCCGTTCTGGAAGGACAAGGACCCCGTGACCGGCCGTGATTCGGTGTCGATGACACTGACCGACCGTATGAGTCGCGGCACCTACCTGCTCGATCAGGGCGAGGGCAAGCCAGGCCTGATCTGCTTGTCGTACACCTGGTCGGACGATTCGCTGAAGCTGCTGGCGCTCGACGCCACCGAGCGCATGAACATCATGCTGCGTTCGCTCGAAGAGATCTACCCAGGCGTGGACTTCCGCAGCCACATCATCTCGAGCCCGGTGACGCTGTCGTGGGAAACCGAGCGAGACTTCATGGGTGCATTCAAGGCGAACCTTCCGGGGCACTACCGGTACCAGGAGCGCCTGTTCTCTCACTTCGTGCAGAATGATCTCGAACCGCGTCATCGGGGAATCTTCCTCGCCGGAGACGACGTGTCGTGGACTGCCGGCTGGGCCGAGGGCGCGATCCAGACCGCGATCAACGCGGTATGGGGCGTCGTCAACCATCTCGGCGGCGCTGCACCTACCGAGAATCCCGGACCCGGCGACGTGTTCGAGGAGCTCGCTCCGATCAGGTTGGGCGACTGAGCTCACCGCAACTGCCGAAATGTCGTGCCCGATAGGGGTTGGTACTCCTATCGGGCACGACCGCTTTCCGGTGATCCACGCAACACTGGAAAGTGTTCGGATCCAATAATTTCCAGGAGGGTGTTCAATGGCGAGCACATCATCGGCGACCAAGACCGCAGCTGCAGAATCGAGACCCGCGGGCGGTGATCGATCCGGTGACCCGGCGCTCGAACTGGTCGCCGAATTGGCAGCAGCGGGCCAGCGACTCGTCTTCCGTCAGGGCGACGACTTGAACAGCGACGACTTGAACAGCGATGCCCTGAACAGTGACGATCTGACCTGTGTGGTGCTGTGGCCGTCCGGAGAGCCCTCCCTCTCCGATCTGTGCGAGAACTTCGAGTCCCTCGGACTCCGAGTTTCGACGCACCGCCCGCTTCCGACCGTTCTGGGTTCGGCACACTACTTCACCTTCGAGCCGAGCACCTTCGACGGCAGTGCGCTGGAGAAGATGGCGGACGCCTTCGAAGCCGTCATCGCCGGACAGACCCGGATGGACGCATTCTCCAGTCTGATCGGACGAGCAGACATCACGTGGCGCGACGCAGAGTTGCTGCGCGCTGCGTGCCGTTTCCTCGCTCAGGCTCGTATCGGGTTGTCCGAGAGCTACATCGTCGGAGTATTGGCAGCGAAGCCGCTCTTCGTACGGCAGGCAATCGAACTCTTCACCGCGCGTTTCGATCCCGCAGTAGCAGGTTCGCGTGAGACGGCCGTGGCCACCGCGGCGGCGGCCATCGACGAATCAGTCGACGGTGCAGACACTCTCGACGAGGATCGCGTCTTGCGCGGTGTGCGTTCATTCTTGCAGGCGACTCTGCGCACCAACTGGTACCTGCGCGGTGAGGCCGGCGAGCCGCTGCCGTACGCGTCGTTCAAGATCGACTCGCAGTTGCTCTCCACCCCGCAGAAGACAGTTCCTTTCCGCGAGATCTACGTCAGCGCACCCAATGTCGAAGGCGTGCATTTGCGTAGCTCCTCCGTCGCCCGTGGTGGCCTGCGTTGGTCGGATCGATACGAGGACTTCCGCACCGAGGCTCTGAGTCTGATGAAGACCCAGAGCGTGAAAAATTCGCCGATCGTTCCCTCGGGAGCCAAGGGTGCGTTCGTGGTTCGGGGCACGTCGTCACCGACCCCGTCGCAGGTGCAGGAGTCGTACAGCACCTTTATCCGCGGCTTGCTGGACGTGGTGGACAACATCGTCGACGGCGCAGCGGTGCACCCGGCAGAAGTAATCGAGTACGACGGTGAAGACTCCTACCTCGTCGTGGCGGCGGACAAGGGGACCGCACGGTTCTCCGACGTCGCGAACGGCATCGCCGTCGAACGTGGTTTCTGGCTCGGCGACGCTTTTGCTTCCGGCGGTTCGGCCGGCTACGACCACAAGGCGATGGGCATCACCGCTCGCGGCGCCTGGGTAGCGGTTCGACGCCACTTCGCCGAGCGTGACCTCGACGTCGACACCGATCCGTTCACCGTCGCGGGCATCGGTGACATGTCCGGCGATGTGTTCGGTAACGGAATGTTGCTCTCGCACAAGATCCGTTTGGTCGCGGCATTCGATCACCGCCACATCTTCATCGACCCGAACCCCGACACCGAGACGACGTTTGCCGAACGCGCTCGTCTCTTCACCGTGCCGCGCTCGTCCTGGGACGACTTCGACCGCACCGTGATGTCGCCTGGCGGTGGCGTCTGGCCACGTAGCGCGAAGTCGATCCGTCTTCCGCTCGAAGCGCGTCAGGTTCTCGGTATCACCGAGGAGAAGCTGACTCCGCAGGAACTGATCCGAGCGATCCTGTGCGCTCCGGTGGACCTGTTGTGGAATGGCGGCGTAGGTACCTACGTGAAGGCGTCGACCGAAAGCAACGTCGACGCGGCCGATCCGTCCAACGACGCAGTTCGCGTCAGCGCTGACGAGTTGCGTGCAACCGTGGTGGGTGAGGGCGGCAACCTGGGTTTCACCCAGCGTGCCCGCATCGAATATGCCGCTGGCGGAGGACGAATCAACGCCGACTTCATCGACAACGCGGCCGGCGTGGCTACCTCGGACCGTGAGGTCAACATCAAGATCGCACTCGCAGAGTTGGACGCGACCTCGCGCAATGAACTACTTGCGGCGGCCCAGGACGAGGTAGCCGCATCGGTACTCGAGGCCAGCGAAGATCAGACCCTCGCGATCAGCCTGGCCGAGCACCGCGCTCCCGCCCTACTCGATCAGCACGAACGGTTGATCGAGAACCTGGTCTCGGCGGGCGCGATGAAGCGCCTCGAAGAATCATTGCCGGACGCCAAGGCGCTGGCGGTCAGGGCGCGAGCCGGGCAGGGCCTACTCCGTCCGGAACTTGCTGTGCTGGTGGCGCAGTCGAAGAACGTGCTGACGGCGGAATTGGGGGCGTCGACCGTCCCGGACAATCAGATCTTCGCCGATCGTCTCCCGCAGTACTTCCCGCTCTCCGTCGTCGAGGCAGCACCGGACGCGGTCCGCGCACATCGGTTGGGCCGCGACATCATCATCACCTCGGTGGTCGACGAACTGGTCAACCGCGTCGGCCCCGGCGTGCTGTTCCGGCTGGAGGAACACCTCGGAGTCCACAGTCCGGAAGCGGCTCTGGCCTACGCAGTGGTCAGCGAAGTGCTCGGCACCGAGGAACTTCGGCGCGAGATCTTGAACTCGGAGCTTCGCGCCACCGAGCAGTTGCAGGCTCTCGATCGCTTGCAGCAGTTGTTGGAATCCGAGATGAGCTGGGTGTTGCGTCGTCCGGGAGCAGCCGGCCGGTTCACCGTGAACCCGCGAGCCGACATCGATCGATGGGCCGCGCCGGTGCGGGCTCTCACCGAAGGGCTGTCGGCCAGCGACCGCATCGAGGCGTCTTTCGGGGCGCTCGCCCTGGCTGACATTGCGTTGCAGGAGAATACGACGGTTCAGGCCGCGGCTGCGATCTACCGGGAACTCTCCGACACCCTCGATCTGGGCGACGTTCTCGGGGGCGTCGACGTTGCCGTCGGTGCCTCGCATTGGGAGGTCATGGGCAGCGCTGCCGTCCACGCCAGGTTGACGGCGCGTTTCGCGGACCTCGTGTCCGGAGCGCTCGGAGAAGGTATTCCGGAGGTCGTCGAGTTGTGGACCGCCGCCAATCCGCAAGCGGTGCGCCGGTTCACGGCTTTGATGTCGAGCGTGAGCCGCAGTGGAGCGCTGGACACCGCCCGTCTCTGCACGGTCGACGCCGAACTCGAACTACTCGTTCGCGGTGCGTCCGGTATCGCTTCGGTGCACGCCGCGGAGCGTTCAGCGACCCTCCCAGGCGAGTAGCGATAGCAGCAGTTCGGCTCTGACTCTGGCCTGTCCGAGGTCGCATTGCAGCAGTTCCTCGATGCGTGCGATGCGACCTCGGAGGGTGTGCCGATGAACACCGAGTTCGGCTGCGGCCGATTCCCATTGGCCGTTTGCCTCGAGATAGGCGCGCAATGACGCGACCAGTGCGGTCCCGTGTGCCTGGTCGTGTTCGGTCAGCACCGGGATGGTGTCCGCTGCCATTGCGATCAGTGCCTCACGGGCAGGCTCGGATGCCAGAATCGTCGAACCACTCAGAGCGTCGAACTCGAGAATGCGGGCAGTGGCCGTCGTGAGATTGGCCGCGGCGCGGGCCTGGACGAGTGCGCGCGGTGCGTCCAGAAGACGGTGAGGGGTGCTGATTCCGGCCCGCACCGTCTTCGCCTCGGTGGGGGAGAGCTGCGCCAGTAGTGTTTTGGCAGTGTCGATTGTGTCGGTTCCGCGAAGGAGGACGGTCAGCGAACCGTCCTCGGATTGCGCGAACAACGGCCGGCCTGCTCGCGCGAGAGCGTTGTCGAGTTCGCGAAGAACAGGGCCGAGTCCGGATCCGCGAACGTGGACGACACGGACGTTGCCGTGCGTATCGCTCGCTTCGTCCAAGTACGACGGCACACCGTCCTCGGGGATTCGGCCGTCGAGTAAGAGCCCGAAAGCCATGGCGTTGAGTCGAGTTCGCTCGGCCCGTAGTCGAACCGGTTTCTCGAGTTCGAGAGTGAGCAGCGAGACCGCATGCCCGAGCAACACTCTGTCGATATTGCTCAGGGGCCCGGCGCCCGCCATGGCGAGGTAGCCGTGCCAGCTGTCGGTGACGCCGACGGGGGACAGTGTCAGCGTCCGTTCGGGTGTGCTCTGCGAGATCGACGCCGGAGCGTTGGGATCGCGGGTGGTCGCCGCGACCGCGCGAACCTCGGTGATCAACGACTTCTGGTTTGCCGGATGCACCGCGGTGATCCGATCTCCGACAAACGCCACCGAAGTTTTTGTGGCCGTGGCCAGTTCACGCACGATGGCAGACACGCCTCCGCGCAGCGCAACGCGGGTGATGCGTGTCTGTACTTCTGCCGCGCGGAGTACCGATTCGTATTCCTGCTGGCTCAGACGGGTCATCACCGCGCGCGTGACCGCCGCGAACGGGGTCGTGAACGGCACTTCCAGCAGGGGGAGCCCGCGACTGCGGGCGGCGGCAATCAGGTCTGCGGGCACACTCTCGTGGGAAAGGCCGGTCCCGAAACCCAGAGCCGATACTTCTGCGGCGGCCAGACGGTCGATGTACTCGCTGTAGTCGGTGGCGTCCGCGCCCACCAGTGCCAGCCCGGTGGTGAGCACCAATTCGCCGCCGGAAAGCCACGGGGTGGGGTCCGTCAGCTCTGTGGCCTGCGCAAACGTGACGGGGTGGGTGGCAGCTGCTCGGTCGGTGAGCAGAGCCAGCGAGAGGTGTTTCTGGCGCAAGAGCCACGAGATCGGAACCGTCACCTGATCAAGGCTAGCTGTCGTTGCCGATATGGAGTAGCCCTGGAGCTTCGGGTATCCATTTCGGCAGTGCTTGCGATGCTTCGCGCGTCGCATACTCGAATGCAATACACAACCGAGAGGGTGGTCACATGAGTGCAATCGAATACCGGCTTCCGCAGGAGCGTCGCATCGTCACGGAGTTCCCGGGCCCGCGCTCGGCTGCGCTCGCCGAACGCCGTAAGAAGGTCGTCGGCGCCGGCGTCGCATCCACCCTCCCGGTCTACGTCGCCGACGCAGACGGCGGAGTCATCGTCGACGTCGACGGCAACTCGCTGATCGACCTCGGTGCCGGTATCGCGGTGACCAGCGTCGGTGCTTCCAACCCGGCCGTCGTGTCCGCAGTTCAGGATCAGGTCGCGCACTTCACCCACACCTGTTTCATGGTCGCTCCGTACGAGGGCTACGTCGAGGTCGCCGAGCGTCTCGCCGAGCTCACCCCCGGTGACCACGAGAAGCGTTCCGTGCTGTTCAACTCCGGCGCAGAAGCCGTCGAGAACGCCGTCAAGATCGCCCGTCACGCAACCGGTCGCGACGCAGTCGTCGTCTTCGACCACGCGTACCACGGCCGCACCAACCTCACGATGGCACTGACATCGAAGTCCATGCCGTACAAGAGCGGCTTCGGTCCGTTCGCCCCCGAGGTCTACCGCGTCCCGATGTCCTACCCGTACCGCGAGGGCCTCAACGTCGACGGCTCCAAGATCACGGGTGAGCAGGCCGCACAGCGCGCCATCACGATGATCGAGAAGCAGGTCGGTGCTGCCAACACGGCCGCCATCCTCATCGAGCCCATTCAGGGCGAGGGCGGATTCATCGTTCCCGCAGAAGGATTCCTCCCGACGCTCGTCGCGTGGGCCAAGGAGAACGGCGTCGTCTTCATCGCCGACGAGGTTCAGGCAGGCTTCGCTCGTACCGGCGCCTGGTTCGCCAGCGATCACGAGGGCATCGTCCCCGACCTGGTCACTCTCGCCAAGGGCATCGCAGGCGGCATGCCGCTCGCCGCTGTCACGGGCCGCGCCGAGCTCATCGACGCCGTCCACCCCGGCGGCCTCGGTGGCACCTACGGCGGTAACCCCGTCGCCTGCGCCGCTGCATTGGCGTCCATCGACCAGATGCGCGAGCTCGACCTCTGTGGCCGCGCACGCACCATCGAGTCGACCGTCGTCGGCCGAATGAACGCACTGGCAAAGGAACTCGACGTCATCGGTGACGTTCGCGGTCGCGGCGCCATGCTCGCCATCGAGCTGGTCAAGCCCGGTGGGCAGGAGCCGGACGCCGATATCACCAAGAAGATCGCCGCCGAATGCCTCGCTGCCGGCGTCGTGATCCTCACCTGCGGTACCTACGGCAACGTCATCCGTCTGCTCCCGCCGCTGGTCATCTCCGAAGAGCTGCTCGACGACGCGTTGACCGTCCTCGAGACCGCTATTCGCACTGCAGCACAGGGGAACTGACATGTCCAACGTCTCGGATCTTCTCGACTCGGTACCCAAGGGTCTCTGGCTCGGCGGCAAGCTCGTCCCGGCCGAGAAGACCTTTGCGGTCTACAACCCGGCAACGGGTGAGGAACTCGCCCAGGTAGCCGACGCCACCGCTGCCGACGGTATCCGTGCGCTCGACCTCGCCGCTGCGGCGCAGGAAGACTGGGCGACCACGCCGGCACGTGTACGCGGCGAGATCCTGCGCACCGCCTTCGAATTGCTGCACGCCCGCGCCGAGGACTTCGCGCTGATGATGACCCTGGAAATGGGTAAGTCGTTGGCAGAGAGCCGCGGTGAGGTCAACTACGGCGGCGAATTCCTGCGCTGGTTCAGCGAGGAAGCAGTACGCATCGGCGGACGTTTCACGCAGGCTCCGGCCGGCAACGGTCGCATCCTGGTCACCAAGGAAGCCGTCGGACCGGTCCTTGCGATCACCCCGTGGAACTTCCCGCTCGCCATGGGCACACGCAAGATCGGACCGGCGCTGGCTGCCGGTTGCACCATCATCGTCAAGCCCGCCGAGGACACGCCGCTGACCATGCAGCTCCTCGGTCAGGTGTTCGCCGATGCCGGTCTGCCCGACGGTGTGCTCTCGATCCTCCCGACGTCCGACGCGGCCTCCATCAGTGGACCGCTGATGGAAGATGCGCGTCTGCGCAAGGTCACCTTCACCGGCTCCACTGGCGTCGGAAAGTTGTTGGTGCGCAACGCTGCTGACAAGCTGCTCCGTACGTCGATGGAACTCGGTGGCAATGCACCGTTCATCGTCTTCGACGACGCCGACATCGACGCAGCTGTCGACGGCGCAATGCTCGCGAAGATGCGTAACGGCGGCGAGGCCTGCACCGCGGCCAACCGCATCTACGTCGCCAACTCGGTGCGCGAGGAGTTCACCGACAAGTTCACCGCCAAGGTTGCGGCCTTGAAGGTGGGCGCCGGTGACGCCGAGGGCACCAACATCGGCCCGCTGATCAACACCAAGCAGCTCGCAACCGTCACCGGACTCGTCGACGACGCCGTGTCCAAGGGCGCTCGCGTTCGCACCGGTGGATCGGCGCCCGAAGGAGCTGGCTTCTTCTTCACCCCGACCGTTCTGGATCAGGTGCCCGCCGATGCGCGCCTGCTGAAGGAAGAGATCTTCGGACCCGTTGCGGCAGTGGTCGGTTTCGACACCGAAGACGAAGCGATCGCGGCTGCGAACAACACCGAGTACGGCCTCGTGGCGTACTTCTACACCCGCGACATCGACCGGGCGATGCGCGTCTCGGCCAAGCTGGACACCGGCATGGTCGGCGTCAATCGGGGCGCGATCTCCGATGCTGCGGCGCCGTTCGGTGGCGTGAAGGAATCGGGCTTCGGCCGTGAAGGCGGAACCGAGGGTATCGACGAGTATCTCGATACCAAGTACGTAGCGCTGTAACTTGCTGTGCGCCTTTATTAACCGCGGGCGGTTAATAAAGGCGCACAGTTGTCTATTGACCTAACGGAGTGGGGCGGTAGTACTTGCCCTCGTGGTAGAGCAGCGGTGCGGCAGCGGATTCGTCGTCCTCTTCGGCGTGCACCCGCGTGACGAGTCCGATGACCAGCGTGTGGTCGCCGACAGGGATCAACTGGTCGACCTTGACGCGCATCCAGCTGGGGGTGCCGTGCAGAACCGGCTCCCCGGTGTCGAGCACTGCCCACAGTGACTCGTCTGCAAAACGCTGATCGGCGCTACGCGCAAAGCGCTGGGCCAGATGATGCTGATGTTCGCCGAGAAGGTGGATCACCAAGGACTCGGCTGCCTTGAGCGCATTGATGCTCGACGACGTCTCCGCGATGTTGAACGAGACGAGCGGCGGCTCGAGGGAGACGGACGAGAACGAGGTGGCGGTGAAACCCACCGGGCCGGTACCCGAATCGAGGGTCACGACGGTGACACCTGCGGGGTGGCGGCGAAGCGCTGCACGGTAGTCACCGGCGCAGATGCCGGTGGACAACTCGGGCGTCGCTGCTACTTCGGGGACGTCGGGGGTGGTGTGGCTGGAAACGGCATTCGGCTTGTCAGACAACGGGAACTCTCCGGCTGGAACTCGAGGTGTGCGGTGTGGTCGAGGTGACTGCGCTCGGCATACACAGACATGCGTCGGTGCGGCACAGATCTACGTGTCGTCGACGCCAGTGGTTACCGGCCGGGGTCCTGGTTGCAGTGCACATGGTGCGTCCAACTATAGGTGGACGCACGTCTGAGTGGGTTCGGACCGGGTTGGCTGAAGTGCGTCAGTCCATGTCGACGGCGAGGCCGGCCGTGATTCGAAGGAGTTCGGAGTACGTCGTGCGAAAGACCGTGTTCGGGTGCCCGGCAGCAGCCCACAATTCGGGGTACTGCTCGAGGGCGGTATCGATGTAGGTGGGCAGGTTGGTGGGATGCCCGAGCGGAGCGACCCCACCGATCGGCTGGCCCGTTGCCGACTTCGCCATTTCCAGCGGCGCCCGCGTGAGCTTGCCTTCGAGGCGTTCGCCGGTGGCTTTCAGATTGACCTGATGTGCGCCGGAGACCAGCAGCAGGACCGGATCGTCGTCGAGAAGGAACACGAGCGACTTGGTGATCGCGCCTACCTCCACCCCGACGGCCGCCGCTGCCTCGGCCGCGGTGTGCGTGGCTTCGGGCTGCGTGACGATGACGCCGTGGTGACCCCGTGAGATCAGTGTTTCGGCGACGTGCGAGGCGTTGGGGTGGAGGAGGCTCGTCATGAGTTCAGACTAGGACTAGTCGGCGTTCGCCACAGCTGGAGTCGGCGTCGTGTCGGTGGACTTTCGGTTGCGACGGATCGTGAAGCCGAACAGCATGACCGCACCGATCAGCGCGTACAGGAAAAGCGTCAGAGCAGGCTGGCCGACGCCGACGTTGTTGAAGTAGACGATGCTCCGCACGCCTTCGGTGCCGGCGCCGGGTGTGATCCATCGGCCGATGGCGGCATAGAACGAGGGAATCACGTTGGAGCCGAATGCGCCTCCCGCACTGGGATTGCCGAGAATCACGAAGACGGCGATAGCCAGCGGGACTGCCAGAACGCCGATGGCAGCGCGCAATCCGAGTGTGAACATGGCGGTGCCGAACACCACGGCTGTTCCCAGGATCCAGAGTGGGAACCAGTGGCCCGCGAAAGTTCCGAGCACGTGTGAGGTGATGAGTGCGCCGAGGGCTCCCGAGATGATCGAGTAGATCGCGATCACGCCCGTGTGTGCGCTTGCCTGGCGGAGGGTCTTCGGCGCACCGATGAACAGTCCGATGGCTGCCGCAAGGAGATAGCCGCCGACGACCCAGCCGACCGAGAGGTAGAAGCCGGAGAGTCCGCGGTTGTCGTGTGCTCCGACGGGGATCTCGTCGCGGACGACGAACTGTCGGTCCTGCGTCGCCTCGACCTTCGTGAACACCGCTTCGAGTGATGTCGCGATGGAGCTGCCTCCCGCGCTCGCGGTGATCAGGGTGTCCGGTCCGGCCGGGTTGATGACAAACGCGCCCTGGATCTCGCGGTCGTTGATCATGCGGCGAGCGGTCGCCGTGCTGTCGACCACCTGAGCGTCGAGCGGGCTGCCGTCGATGGCGTTGAGTTTGTCGGCGATCTGCTGATCCATGCCGTCCGGTGTGCCCTGATCGGCGATGACCGCGATTTCGATGTCTCGCGGAGTCGGCTGATGGAAGGCGGCGACGTAGCTGAGGATGAAGCCCATCTGCAGCAGGAGCACGCCGACGAACAGCGCGGCCATCACCTTGGGTGCGCCGTATTTCACCAGCAGATTGTCGTGGTGGTGTTCGTCGTGGGTGGAGCTGTTGTCTGGTGCGGCGTGTGCCGGATGCGTAGTGGTCACGAAAGAGTCCTGATCTTGTCGAAAGTAAAGAGCTTGTCAATACCCGAGGTATTGAATACTCTAGGTATCGTGACTGAATCTCGTCAACCGGACTGGACGCCGGTAACCCGCCCCGGACGTGACGTGGTGCGGCAAAGACTGCTCGACGCTGCGGCGGAAGAGTTTGCGGAGCGCGGATTCAGTGCTGCACGTCTCACTGAAGTTGCTCGCCGAGCGGGCTTCACCAAGGGGGCTGTCTACTCCAACTTCGAGTCGAAACAGGATCTGTTCGCCGAACTGTTCGCGCAACGGTCTCTCGAACTGGCCGGCCGTGTGCTTGCCGAGATCGCCGGGATGAACCCGGCCGACGCGGCAGGCAAAGGTGGCGAGGCCATTGCAACGTGGATGGTCGACGACCCGGGGTGGTCACTGCTCGTCCTCGAATTCGGAGTGCTCGCCGGACGTGATCCGCAGATCGCTCAGGCGTACTTACGTGAGCGTCGCCACTTGCGCAGTCAACTCGTGGAGTTGATCGGCGAACGTGCCCGTGAATGGGGAGTGGACGATTCCTTCGATGTGCGGACCACTGCAATCTCGTTGATGGCCTTGATATCCGGGCTCGTTCTCGAGCACTCGGTGGATCCGGAAGAAGTTGATCAGAGCGTCATGGGTGCCGCCGTGACGGCACTCTTCGCCGGCGCCGTCGCACGGGCAGGATTGCCCGCCGTCTGAGTTGCTCGGTTGACAGGCAACAGATTTGAGAACTACCCTCTGGGTGCAGTACCTCGTTAGGTGAGGCTTCTGCACGAACACAGGCCACTGATCTCACGACGTCGAGAGACGCCCAAGGTTAGGACAGATCTCCCCGGCTTAAGGGGTGATCCAAAGTGGCTTCCCGGTCTTGATCGGGACACGTCGTGCAGTGCCAAAACTCGGACGTGGAGGTGTTTTCGCAGCTTGATGCCGGTTTCTTCCGGCGAAGGCGAGAGTACGTCGATATTCGGTTCTCCTGGCGTGTGCTGTGCGCATGTACTTGTGTGGCGTCATAGGACGCCCCGAACTTTCAGGAGGTGACCATCGTGGACGACCCGCCGAGTCGATATTCGACCCATCCTTCTGTTCTTACCGACGGTGCTCACCCCGGCACTTTGCTCGTCAGTCTCTGACCTTCGCACCCTCGGTTTCATCTGCGCGGCTTTGTCGCGTCCGCTGACGACTTCCGTTGTCGTTCAGCGCATTCTGCTGCCCTCATGCACTGGCGCTGTCCCGTGCACGCTGGCAGTCGAGGAGATTCGTCATGTCATTTTCCGTTCTCGCATTGCGGCCACGGCCCACGAGAAACAGTGCACAACAAACACCTTCAACGGTCCTGGCAAAAGAAAGCGCACAGGAATTGGTCGACTACTCGGCCTCGGACACGCGCACCGTTCTCGCAGATCTGACTACGACGGCCAACGGCCTTCGTGACGATCAGATCAACGATCTTCGTCGGCGATACGGGCGCAACGATGTCCGCCACGACCGCCCGGCACCGGCGATCGTGCAGTTCGCGCAAGCTTTCAAGAATCCGTTCATCTTGATCCTGGTGTTCCTCGCCCTGATCATGGTCGGGACCGACGTGGTGTGGGCAGACCCGGAAGACGGTCCCTCCTACGAGGGCATCATCACCCTCGGGCTGATGATCTTTGTCAGTGTGTCCCTGAGGTTCTGGCAGGAATACCGTTCGACTCGGGCTGCCGAGGCACTCAAGGCCATGGTCACGACAACTGTCGCGGCCACCCGCAAGATCAACAACACCGTGGTCACGGCTGAGATTCCGATCGAGCAGCTACTGCCAGGTGATGTAGTCCAGCTTGCCGCAGGCGACATGATCCCGGCCGATGTCCGCATCATCCGGGCCAAGGATCTACAGGTCAATCAGTCAATGCTCAGCGGTGAGTCGATGCCGGCCGAGAAGTCGGCGGAACCGTCGACGGGGATCGACGTCGATCGGCTGCTCGAGGCCGAGAACATCGGGTTCATGGGTACTTCCGTCGTGTCGGGCAGCGGCACCGCCGTCGCGGTGCACACCGGCAAGCGGACTTACTTCGGCGCCATGACAGCACAATTGGCGTCCAAGCGACCCGAAACCAGCTTCGACGTCGGGGTGCGCAGTGTCAGCTACCTGCTGATCAAGTTCATGCTGATCATGGTTCCCGCGGTGTTCATCATCAACGGACTGACCAAGGACTGGAGCCAAGCACTACTCTTCGGCGTCGCCACCGCAGTGGGGTTGACCCCCGAAATGTTGCCGCTCATCGTGACTGCGAACCTGGCCAAGGGTGCGCTCCACATGTCGCGCAAGAAGGTGATCGTCAAGCAGATCAACGCGATTCAGAACTTCGGCGCCATGGACGTTCTGTGCACGGACAAGACCGGAACTCTCACCGAGGACCGCATCGTTCTCGGTGAGCATCTCGATACTGCCGGACGCAAGTCCGAGGACGTATTGCGGCTAGCGGCAGTCAATTCCGTGAATCAGACCGGATTGCGCAGTCTTCTCGACGACGCGGTGATCGAGGCCGCCGGTCCCGAAGTGGTCGAGGAGATCTCGCGTCGGCACGGGTTGGTGGACGAGATTCCCTTCGACTTCAAGCGCCGTCGACTCTCCGTGGTGGTCGACCACGGCGACGCCGATCTGATCGTCACCAAAGGTGCAGTGGAAGAGCTCCTTTCGGTCTGTGAATCGGTGGAACTGGACGGGGTGACCCACCAATTGACGCCGGGATGGCTGGCCCGAGTCGACCGTCTGGTCGCGGAACTGAACGGTCAGGGCAAGCGAGTGCTTGCGGTGGCAACCAAGACAGTCGTCGAAGAGCAGCGCCGTGAGTACTCGACGGCCGACGAAGAGGGTATGACCCTGGTCGGACTGCTGGCCTTCCTCGACCCGCCGAAGGAATCTGCGGCCGGGGCGATCGAAGCCCTCGCGAGCCACGGAGTCGCGGTCAAGGTAGTGACGGGTGACAACGAACTGGTCGCCGAAACCGTCTGCGGCAAAGTCGGTATCGACGTGGGAACTGTTGTATCCGGCGCCGAGATCGAAGCGTTGAACGACGACGCCCTCGACGAGTTGGTGCAGCGGACAACCGTCTTCGCGAAGACGGATCCGATGCAGAAGGCACGCATTGTCGAATCGCTGCGCCGGGTCGGCCACACGGTTGGTTTCCTTGGTGACGGTGTCAACGACGCACCCGCACTTCGGGCGGCGGACGTCGGCATCTCCGTCGACACAGCGGCGGACATCGCCCGCGAATCCGCGGACATCATCTTGCTGGAGAAGGACCTCGGCGTACTCGAACAAGGAGTCATCGAAGGGCGTCGTACCTTCGGAAACATCCAGAAGTACATCAAGATGACTGCGTCGTCGAACTTCGGGAACGTCTTCTCGGTGCTCGTCGCCAGTGCCTTGCTGCCGTTCATCCCCATGATTCCCGTAGTTCTGTTGTTGCAGAACCTGATCTACGATCTCTCGATGCTCACGATCCCGTGGGACCGCGTCGACGACGACTTCCTCGCGAAGCCCCGCAAGTGGGAGACCAAGAGCCTTCGCCGGTTCATGGTGTTCATCGGCCCGATCAGTTCGATCTTCGACATCTCGACCTTCGCGCTGATGTGGTTCGTGTTCGCTGCCAACTCTCCCGAGCATGCAGCGCTGTTCCAATCGGGTTGGTTCATCGAGTCGTTGATCTCGCAGACGCTGATCGTTCACATGATCCGCACCCGCAAGATCCCGTTCATCCAGTCGCGTGCTTCGCTTCCGGTACTGCTCAGCACGGGCGCCGCCTGCGTCTTCGCGCTGGTGTTCCCGTTCACGTCCTGGGGCCATTCCCTCGGGTTGGTTTCACTGCCGTGGAACTACTTCCCGTGGTTGGTCCTCACTCTCGCGGCTTACTGCGTCGTCACGCAGGTGGCCAAGGGAATGTTCATCCGTCGATTCGCGACTTGGCTCTAGGAGTTCACCGTGGAAATCCACGTCATCCTTGTGCGGATAGCGCTCGGACTCGTCCTCGGCGCTGCCGTCGGGATCGAAAGGCAATGGCGCGCAAGGATGGCGGGTTTGCGAACCAACGCGTTGGTGAGCTTGGGTGCGACGCTCTTCGTCATCATGGGCGCGTACGGGTTTCAGGGGCCGGACGCTGATCCGACGCGCGTCGCAGCGCAGATCGTCTCGGGGATCGGCTTCCTCGGTGCCGGGGTGATCATGAAGCAGGGAGCCTCCGTCACCGGCCTGAACACCGCCGCAACCTTGTGGGCCACGGCCGCCGTCGGCGCGCTGGCGGGCGGCGGAATGTACTGGGTGGCGGTGTTCGGTGCCGGTGCAATCATGTTGGCGAATACGTTGTTGAGGCCGTTGGGCCGGATGATGGATCACCAGCCTGCCCGCACCGGACGCGAGGAACCGCCGGCTGACTACACCTTCGAGGTGACCTGCCACGGTGACGCCGAAGCTCACATCAGAGGGCTTACCGTGCAGTCCATTTCGAGGCCGGAGTTCCAGCTCCGGTCAGTGCAGTCCTTCGACATCCCGGACAGCGACCGCGTACGAGTGGTCGCGGAATTGGCCGCAGCGGAGCGTGACGACGGACTCCTGGAATCCGCCGTCAGCCGGCTGAGCTTGGAACCGTTGGTAACTCACGTTCGCTGGGAGGTGGAGCCGTCGAAGTAGATTCGAGGTCTCGGTCAGCTAGCGTGCATGTTCCTGCGGCGCAAGAGAGTTCCCCGGTGCGATATTCGCGCAGTTCGACGGAGCAGGCTTGCCGGTGAATCGGTCGTCGATCCAGGTGAGCGCACCGGGGAGCCAGAGCATGGCGCCGAGGAAGTGGCTGATGGTGTCGTACTGGTCGTACTGAATCGGCAGGCCGGCGTCGCAATACTTGCGTGCGAGGGTACGGACGTCGCCCGTGATCATGACGCCGTCGCCTGCTCCGACGCCGGGGCCACCGGGTTGGGTGCCCTCGATAGTGCCGTTGGCTGCCTGGGCGATGAACATCGGAATCGTCGGTGTGGCTGCGGTGCCCATGTTGATCTTGTTCACGACATCGACGTACTCGGGAACCGTATTGGGATCGGCGTACTCGGGCTTGACCAGTTCCTGCCAGGTCAGACCGGGGTACTGTGCCAGCACATTGCCGATGGACGCGTCTTCGAGTCGAGCCATGACGTCGCGTCCACGGTCACTGAGATACTTTCCGAAATCGATGTCGTACGAACGCGCAACGCCGACGATTGCCATGCCGACGACGCCGCCCCACCCGATGCTTCCGCTCGCGTAGCGAAGGTTGTTAGCCGGATTGACCAGCACGCCGCCCTGCGCGGCACCGATCAAGTTGTCGTTGATCTCCGGTGCGTACGCGGGAGCGAGGATCGAAGCCCAGTTGGTGGCGATCGCTCCGCCGGAGTACCCCATCAGCGCGATCTCTGCGTCGTCGGTGATTCCGGTTTCCGGGACATCTTTGGCCGCACGCAGAGCGTCGAGCGTCATCATCCCGTATTCGGGTCCGGCAGCGAAGTTTGCATCCGGGCCTTCGGTGTCCGGGACGACGATCGTGTAGCCGAGGGCGAAGAGCGGCCCGAACAAGGCTGCCTCGATGGACGTGAAGGTTCCGCCGACGTTGAAATTACGCCCACTCGGCGTCCAATCTCCGATCGGGGTGTTGCCCGCGATAGCCCGCGACGGACTGTCGTCGGGGTTCAGTGAATCGTAAAAGGATTGGTACGAAACAACTTTGTCCGGTTGAGCGTTGGCCGGGCGCAGGATCGAGGTGACGTTGGCCGACGGCTGACCGAGGGCGTCGGTTGATCGGTAGAGAACCTGCACTGCCTGTATCGGGGTCGGGATGTTGAGAATGGTGTACGGCACGGTGCGAGTCTCGAGGACCGCGCCTGGAGCGTACGACGAGAGAGGCGCCGCGCCCTCGTAGCTGTAGAAACTGTCATCAGGGGACTGGGCAAGAGCCGGCTGCGCGAGTGCTGCCGGTGCACCGACGCCTGTCAGTGCAACCGCGAGTACTCCGACAACTGTGCGAGATAAGACCCTTGACGACATACTCGTCCTCCACATTGGTGTGCCACGCCCCACCCTGAGATCGCGGTGTGACGACCACCATATATTACTCGCGGGTAATGTGGGGATCGGTCAGATCGGGCGCAGGCTCGAGGTCTCGGCGTAGGAAGATTTCGGAGGGCTCGCCTGGGAGTAACAGAACTCCCGCGTCGGTGTATCCCATTGCGCGATAGAAGTTCTGGGCTGATTCGTCGGCGAGTGTGGAGGTGAGGACCTGCGAGTGTCCCGCGCGGCTCATGCGTTTTTCCCAATCTGTGACCAAAGCGCGCCCGATGCCTTGGCCGCGGTTCGAAGACAGGACGGTCAGCATGTTCATGAACGGAATCTCGTCCCAGAACAAGCCCCAGCGCAGCCATCCGATTGGTTTCCCGCTGTCCTCGGCGACGAGTATCCGGCCGCGTTGGATCACTGACGCGAGTTCCTCGGCTGCGATGTGTGAGTCGTGCTCACGTAAGAACGGCAAGTCTGTCTGCGCTGCGACGCGAATGTTCACCACAGAAGTCAGTATCGCCGTTCAGTCGGAGTTGATGGCGTTCGGCTTGGACAGGTAGACGACTCCGGGGATGTGGCTGGGGTCCGGCGGCAATTGGGAGTAGCCCGCTCGGGTGTACACGCGAATGTTCCGCACGCTCTTGCTTCCGGTGAACAGCTCGAAACTTGTGGTGTGCTCCGGAGCGTTCTGTTCCACGTGCTGCAAGAGGCGTCGGCCGAGGCCGTTGCCCGCCAAGTCCGGTGCCACCATGAGGCGCCCTATCTGCCATGCGGTTCCGTCGGCTGTGCCGCGGACGGCCCCGACGAGTCGGCCGCCGCGTCGTGCGGTCCAGACAGTCGACTCCTGAACCCAGGCTCGGACCGTGGGTAGGTCCTCGTGGAGCGGGGGTATGTCCATGCTGTTGTTGGAGATTGCTTCCGAGACCCAGCAACAGCGTTGTAGAACAAGGGTTTCCGCGGCGTCCTCGTCCGTTGCGCGCTCTATGACTATCTCGTTCATGGTTTCCCTTACAAATAGGTTCTTCGCACCCGCAGGGCAATTGTTCACCCGCAGGCTGAATTTGGCGCGCGGCTGAACAATTGGCGCGCGGCTGTGAATGCAGAGAGTTTCAATTCAGGCATTACAAACAAAACGCCCGCAACCAATTGGTCGCGGGCGTTTCGAAAAAGAACGTCAGACAGTTGCCGGAGTGTTCTCGTCCAACTTCGGATCTTCGTTCGCGATTCGCTTGTTGCGAATGAGGCTGCTGATGAAAGCAGCGCCGATCAAGAAGACACCGACCAGGCCGGTGATGATCTCGTTGATGTGAATGCCGATGGACACCATCAAGATGACGGCCAGAGCGCCGATGGCCCAGTGCGCACCGTGTTCGAGGTAGACGTAATCGGAGAGCGTGCCCTTGCGGACCAGGAAGACCGTGATGGAACGGACGAACATCGCGCCGACGAAGCCGAGGCCGAGGGCGATGATGATCGGGTCTGCAGTGATGGCGAATGCGCCGATGACGCCGTCGAAGGAGAAGGACGCGTCGAGGACTTCGAGGTAGAGGAACAGGAAGAAGCCGGCCTTGCCGGTTGCCTTCGCGAATTCGGTGGGACCACCGGACTTGGTGGTCTCCTCTTCTTCGCCTTCTTCCGGCAAGTTGAACAGTTCACCCAATCCGTTGACCGCGATGTAGGTGATCATGCCCAGAACGCCCGAGATCATGACGGTGGAGACCTTGTCGTCAGCGGCGAGGAAAGAACCACTGAGAACCAGGACGATGCCGGCTACGACGACGGAGAGCTGATCGAGCTTGCCGATGCGAGCGAGGGGCTTCTCCAGCCAGGACAGCCAGGTAATCTCACGCTCTTCGAAGATGAAGCCGAGGAAGAGCATCAGCAAGAACATGCCACCGAAGGCAGCGATCTGCGGGTGAGCGTCGGTGAGGATGGTTTCGTAGCTCGGCTCGCCGTTGGCGAAGTAAGCGGCGTCGTCTGCAGGCGGGTTGAGCGCGAGGTCGAGCGCAGCTACAGGTCCGAGCCCGGAAGCAGCCCAGACGATCACGAGCGGGAACACCAGACGCATACCGAAGACGGCGATGACAATGCCGATGGTAAGGAAGATCTTCTGCCAGAAGTCACTCATTCTTCGCAGAACGGTGGCATTGATGACGGCGTTGTCGAAGGAAAGCGAGATTTCCAGAATCGACAGGATGATGACGAGGAACAGTGCCTCGGGTCCGCCGTAGATGAACGCGACGATCATCGCGATGATGGAGATCGCGATGGATAAACCGAATATTCGCAGTACCACGGAGCGTGGCCCTTTCTAGTTGGTCAATGCAGAGTGGTTACTGCAAGCGGTCTCTCACCGCATCCGAACGTGAAAACGGGGAGGGTTCCACAGACTACTGCGGAACCTTCCCCGAGTCAGCTCGTCGAGAGCGAAGATCAGACGTTGACGCCGTAATCGCGCGCGATGCCGGACAGGCCGGATGCGTAACCCTGGCCGATTGCGCGGAACTTCCACTCTGCACCGTTGCGGTACAGCTCACCGAAGACCATGGCGGTTTCGGTGGAAGCGTCCTCGGAGAGGTCGTAGCGAGCGAGCTCGTTGCCGTTCGCCTTGTCGACGACGCGGATGTACGCGTTGCGGACCTGGCCGAAGGACTGCGAGCGAGCCTCTGCGTCGTAGATCGAGACGGGGAAGACAACGCTTTCGATCTCGGCGGGAACCGCAGCGAGGTTCACGTCGATCTGCTCGTCGTCGCCTTCGCCTTCGCCGTCCGTGTTGTCACCCTTGTGCTCGATCGAGCCGTCGGGCGAGCGGAGGTTGTTGAAGAAGATGAAGTGCTGGTCGGAGAGGACCTTCTTGTTCGAGCCTGCGCCGATTGCGCTGGCGTCGAGGTCGAAAGCAGCTCCGGTGGTGGAACGCGCGTCCCAGCCCAGGCCGACGACCACTGCAGTCAGGTTCGGGGCCTCCTTCGTGAGAGAGACATTGCCGCCTTTGGTCAAGCTGACGCCCATTCAGGGGTCCTTTCAAGAGGAGAGACAAGGCCCACTACGACGCGAAGTCGTCTTGGGAGTGTGTTTACCTCCACCACCCTAACCGCAGTTCCGGTGTGTTCGCCGTAACAGCAGAATTACGAACCGAGAAGCGAAGTGCTGGACCCGTAGGATTCAATCGTGGTGGGAAGATGGTCGGAGCGCTTCAATCGGGGGGCAAGAGTGGGGGAGTCGGTCAGTCGTGCGCGGGAGGCGCAGACGGCCATGGTTTCGGCGTTCCTCGACATGGACAAGCGGCAGACCATCGCGTCGGCAGCAGTCGACGCTTCCGCCGAGCTGTACCCCGAGCGCGGGCTGCGCGCCGCGTGGGAACCCGTTCGAGATCGGTGCTTCCAGGCTGCGTCGGACTACCTCGACACCTCCGAGCGCTATGGCAACGATCAGGTACTTCACCAGAACCCGAACGGTGCTCGGGTGGCGTTCGAGAAGTCGGTAGCTGCACTTGTCGAGGCAGCGCAGGGCGTCGACGCCTTCTACAACGGACATCGAGCGCATCTCGAGCAGGCGACGGTCACGATGTCCGCCATTCCCGTTCTCGGCCAACAGGCCCGAACCCTGGCACATGCCGTCCGGGAGAAACTTGCTGCCACTGATCAGCGCTATCGCGAGTACCCGTCGGTGGTGACGGCCTCCGAACACCTCGACGACGCGGTTGCAGCGCTCGACAATGCGCGATCCTCCGGTCGCGCCGACGCAGTCCGCACGCGGGCCGAGAGTGTCCGCGAAGCGGTATCGGCGCTCGAGGAAGCATTGGCAGACGCCCCGTCGACCCAGCACCGTGCCGAGATGACGATCTCCTCGGTCTCGACCAGGTTGTCGGCAGTGCGCACACGAGTGGACCGGCTGGATCCGGCGTACTCCGCATTGCTGCGCGAGTTCAACGCCGCGAGTTCAGCTGACCTCGTCGACAACAGCAGTCGCAGCCGAGCGCATATCGATCAGGCCGACATCGATCTCAAGGAAGCGAAGCAGTCGTTGGCTGCGGGAAACCCCGAACACGCACTGGCTTTGATGGCCGAAGCACGTGTTCACCTCGCCGACGCCGAAGCGTGCGCCGATGCCGTGACGGACCGTCTCGCTACTCTGCGTGCAGTTCGGGCAGATCCGAGCGAAAAGGAACGTGAGGTTCGTTTCCGGCTGAAAGACGCCCAGATGTTCGCTGTTAACCAAGGGTTGGTGGCGGAGTGGGGCTCCGTACTCGATGCTCAACTAGCAAGGATCGAGCGAGCGAGTGCGTCACTGTCGGGAACTCATCCGGACTACTGGTCGTATGTATTACAGCTGGACTCGGTATCGACGTTCATCACCGAAGTTGTCGAGAAGATGCGGGCGCGAGCCGGCAAAAACTGAATGGTCGGGCCGATCGGGGGATCGGAGTTGCTCGACGCGTTGTCACAGGGGGTCGTTTCATGGACTTGATTGCGGTTACAGAGAGAAGAGAAATGCAGCACTTTCAACATCTCGAGGACGACGTGCGGGAGCAACTGTTCCTGCATGCGCCTCGATCGTTCGCGGATTCCGACGAGAGGGATCTGCTCGCGATTGCTCTGGGTGCAACTCTCTACGTTCCTGCCACCCGAGCCGGGCTGGCCGACATCGTGGTCAAGCGTGCGTCCGAGGGCGTCAGCTCGATGGTGCTCGATCTCGAGGACGCCGTCGCGGATCACGAGGTGGAGTCAGCGCGAGCGAACGCGGTTGACGCTCTCGACAAGATCGCGTCCACCGACGCCGTCGGCATGCTGCTGTTCGTGCGGGTTCGTGAAGTCGCGGACATCCACAAGGTCGCCGCGTCGTTGACCGAGGGGCGCGCCGCGCTCACCGGGTTCGTCATCCCGAAGTTCGGCAGCGAGTCCGGCCCCGTGTTTCTCGACGCCGTCGCGGACGCATCCGAGCTGCTGGGTAAGCATCTCTACGCGATGCCGGTACTCGAATCACCCGCGCTGGTTCACCGCGATACACGTGATCTCGAATTGCGCACCATCAGTGGGATTCTCGCGCAACACCGCGAGCGCATCCTTGCCGTCCGTATCGGCGCCACCGACATGTGCAGCACCTTCGGTATCCGCCGCGACCGCGATCTGACCATCTACGACGTGCGCGTGGTGGTCGATGTCATCGCCGACATCGTCAACTACCTCGGGCGTGCCGACGGTTCAGGTTTTGTCATCACCGGGCCGGTGTGGGAGTACTTCGCCGATCACGAACGCATGTTCCGGCCGATGCTGCGCGCCACCCCGTTCGAGGAACACGACGCCGTCCGGTTCCGTCAGCATCTCGTCAGCCGCGACCTCGACGGTCTGCTCCGTGAGATCGCGCTGGACCGAGCCAACGGAATCCAGGGCAAGACGGTCATCCATCCGTCGCACGTCGCAGCGGTCAATGCATTGTCCGCTGTCACGCACGAGGAATATCACGATGCCCTCGACATTCTCGGTGCCGACGCCGGGGGAGTTCAGGCCTCCGGCTACCGGAACAAGATGAACGAGATGAAGCCGCATCGCAATTGGGCCCATCAGACTGCGCTCCGCGCTCACGTGTTCGGTGTGACCAACAAGGGCATCACGTTCGTCGAGTTGCTGACGGCGTTGGTCGATCGATGACAGAGGTTGTCCAGTCCCGGGACGTTCCCTGGGCTACAGCAGAATTCGGCTTGGACCTCGTTCACGGTGATTCGTCGCTCGGGCATTCGGTGCCCGATCTGGTGATCCCGGGACTTCGGCGGAATCCGCGTCGCGCTCACCTGCTGGTGTCCACTGTGCTGGGAAAGCACGTGCCCACCGAGCCGTCCGTGGTCATCGGTGCTGCCGACGACCTCGGCGATCTGGTGCGGACAACCCTCGGTGAGGGTGTCGACGTCGTCGTTCTCGGGTTTGCCGAAACCGCAACAGGTTTGGGTCATTGCGTTGCGGCCCGTCTGCGCGCTCACTGCTACCTGCACTCGACTCGTCGCGACGTACCCGGGGCTACGACGCTCGCCGGGTTCGAGGAGGGACACTCGCACGCCACGAGCCATCTGATGCAGCCGACGTCAGCCGAGCTGTTCGAGAACGACCTGCCACTGGTCCTCGTCGACGACGAGATCTCCACCGGCGCCACCGCGATCGATGCCATCCGGGCACTGCACGGGCAATGCCCGCGCAGCCGCTATGTCGTGGCCTCGCTGGTGGACATGAGAACCGAGGAACACCGAGCCGCCAGCGAAGCCGCTGCCACGGAACTGGGTGTACGAATCGACTACGTCTCTCTCGCTTCGGGTTCGACGGTCCTGCCCGACGGCCTGACCGAGCGCGTCACGGCGCTGGATGCTCCAGACCTCAACCCGATCGGTGATCGCCGCGGCACGCTGTCTCGGATGGATCTGCCGTGGCCCGCGCAAGTCCCCGACGGAGGCCGGCACGGTTTTCTCGATGGCGACACCGCGGCATTCGAGTCAGCCGTCGAGGCAGCGGTGTCCATTCTCGGATCGTCGATCGACGCGTCGCGTGCTGTGATCGTGATCGGTCACGAGGAGTTGATGTACCTGCCACTGCGCATCGCCGCGGGCTTGGAAAGCTCTGGGCGAGCGGTTCGGTACCAGACCACGACGCGTTCACCCGCCTACGTCGTCGACGTGCCGGGATACCCGCTGCGTCGCGGGTTCACCTTTCCGGCACCGGAACTGGGCGAGAACGAACCCCGATACGTCTACAACGCGCAGTGGCCTGACGCGGCGGTCGACGCCCTTGCCTTGCTCGTCGTGGACGAGCCCGCCGATACCGATCGGTTGACGGCGATGGACGGGGTGATCGAGGTGTTACGGAACTCCGGCACCGACGTCCTGGTCGCCACCGTTCGCGGGGCCGATCCGTCGGCGCTGCGAGAATCCAGAGCAGGAGGCTCGTCATGAACGAACCATTGGTCGGGCCCGAATTCGGTTCGTACGCGCCGGGCGAAGTGAAGTGGCTGCTCAAGGATCTTTCGCACGTGGATCTCGAAGCGGATGTATCCGTGCGCGAGAAGCGTATTCAATCGGGTGAGGCGCACTATGCCGAGTCTCTTCCCATCGAGTACCAACCCGATCAGGCATACCGGGATCTGTTCGAGACAGTGCTCGCCGAGAGTGCTCCACGGTTGGCGCGCGCTGTCGGAACCGTGATGGACCTGGTGCTGGCCGAGCGGGGGAGTGACATCACGCTGGTCTCACTCGCCCGGGCCGGAACACCGATCGGGATTCTGATGCGGCGCTGGGCCCAGCAGACCCGCGGGCTGACGTTGCCGCACTACGCGGTGTCCATCGTCCGCGGCAAGGGCATCGATTCCGTCGCACTCGATTATCTTGCGCACCATCACGACTCGGAGAACGTCGTCTTCGTCGACGGCTGGACAGGTAAGGGCGCTATCGCCCGCGAACTCGACGCAGCGTTGACGGAGTACCACGAGGCGGGTGGAGCCAAGTTCGACTCCGATCTGGCTGTTCTCGCCGACCCCGGGCACTGCGTGCGAACGTACGGAACCCGCGACGACTTCCTGATCGCGTCGGCGTGCCTCAATTCGACGGTGTCCGGCTTGGTCTCACGAACAGTCCTCAACGACACCCTTATCGGGCCCGGCGATTTCCACGGCGCCAAGTTCTACGCCGACCTCGCCGACGTCGACGTCTCCAACAGGTTGCTCGACGTGGTCTCGGCCGAGTTCGACTCCGTTCGCGGCGACGCAGCGGATTCTCTTGCTGCAGTGCTCGATTCCGATCGGACGCCGACCTGGGCCGGCTGGGAGTCGGTGGAGAAGGTGCAAGCCGAGTACAGGATCTCGACGGTCAACTTCGTCAAACCAGGTGTCGGAGAAACAACCAGGGTGTTGCTGCGCCGGCTCCCCTGGAAGGTTCTGGTGCGTGAACTCGACGCCCCGGAGCATGCACACATCCGGTTGTTGGCGCAGGCCCGCGGGGTTCCGGTCGAGGTGGTACCCGACCTCGCCTACTCGTGTGTCGGGCTGATCAAGGACATCACGTGAGCCGTGCGGACACCGCTGCGTCCCAGGTCCTGATCGCTACGGATCTGGACCGCACGATGATCTATTCGCAGGCCGCGATCGGCGGCGATCCCAGTGGCTCCGACCTGGATTCGGCGCCGAGCCCGTTGTGCGTCGAGTACTACAACGGCGGTCCGCTCTCGCACATGAGCGTCGAATCGATCGAACTGCTGACCGCGTTGAGCTCGCGGGTTCCGGTGATTCCGACAACCACCCGGACCATCGCACAGTTCCAGCGGATCGATCTTCCCGGCGGACCGTGGAAGTACGCCATTACGAGCAACGGCGGAAACATCCTGGTGGACGGCGAAGCCGATCGCGAGTGGCGAAACGAGATCGACCGTTGGACCAGCAAGTCCGGCGCCGAGTTGCCGCAGGTTCAGGCCGAACTGGAATCGCGGATCGACTCGAGCTGGGTCAGTTCCATTCGTGTTGCCGACGACCTGTTTCCGTACCTGGTCGTCGATCTGGCCGTGATGCCGAGTGAATTCGAAACCGAATGGAATCACTGGTGCGTGACGCGGGGCTGGAACGTTTCGCGTCAAGGCCGGAAGATCTACACGATGCCCGACGCGGTCTCGAAGTCACGAGCGCTGGCAGAGGTGCGCCGCAGACTGGTCGAGTCGGGGGATCTGGATCAATCCGCAGTCGTGATCTCGGCAGGTGACGGCGCATTGGATGCGGACATGCTCGAATACTCCGATTTCGCGATCCGGCCGAGGCACGGTGAGCTGGAAGAACTGAATTGGCAACGGCCGACCGTTACTGTGACAGAAAGGTCCGGTATCGCAGCGAGCGCGGAGATATTGCGGTGGTTCTCTTCCGCGCTCGGGTAATACACGCTCTCTATGAAGGGGATTTAGTTGTCTGTATCGCTTGCCAAAGGGCAGAACGGCCCGCTGGACGTCTCGGATGTAGTTGTGTCGGTTCAGCTGGCTGCAGCCGCTGACCTGTCTGCACTCCTCGTGACGAGCAACGGAAAAGTTCGTTCCGACGCCGACTTCGTCTTCTTCAACCAGCCGACCGGACCCGGCGTGCAATTGGTGCCCAACCCGGGTGGCATTGCCTCACTCCGAGTCTCGCTCGCCGGCGTCCCTGCCGATATCGAGCAGGTTCGCGCCGTCATCACGCTCGACGACGCTTCGTCGAACTTCGGGCGCAGCGCTGCACCCACCGCTCGGGTCTCCGACGCGGCCGGGAACGTGTTGTACGAGTACGTGATCGACGGTCTCACCACCGAGTCCATCGTCATCGCGCTCGAGGTGTACCGACGCCAGGGTGCGTGGAAGGTGCGCGCCGTCGGCCAGGGGTACGCGGGTGGATTTGCCGCGCTGGTCACCGATCACGGTGTGTCCGTCGACGATGCGCCCGCGCCGCCGCCGCCCACTCCGGTCGCGGCTCCGGCTCCGATCACCCCGCCCTCGTCCGTCGCTCCTACTCCGCCGGCGTACAACCAGCCGCCGCAGCAGCAGCCTTCGTACAACGCGCCGCCGGTTCCGCCGGCCCCGCCCGCATACAACCAGCCGCCCGCCTACAACCAGGGACCGACGCCGCCGGCCTACCCGCCGGCGCAGCAGCCTGCGTACAACCAGCAGCCGACGTACAACCAGGCACCCCCGGCGCCTCCCGTGCAGAACCAGCCGCCGGCGCAGCAGCCCGAGGTGAGCCTGGTCAAGGGACGCCCCGTCAGCCTGACCAAGGGCCAGAAGGTCACGCTCCGAAAGGAGGGCGGCGTCGCGCTCACCATGATCCAGATGGGTCTGGGTTGGGATCCGATCAAGAAGAGCGGCCTGTTCGGAAGCCGTACCGCCGACGTCGACCTCGACGCTTCGGCGCTCCTGTACGCGGACGGCAACCTCGTCGACGTCTGCTACTACGGTCAGCTGACGTCCAAGGACGGCTCGGTCCGTCACATGGGTGACAACCTCACCGGCGACGGAGACGGCGACGACGAGGTCATGCTCGTCGATCTGCAGCGGGTCCCGGCTCACGTGACCACCGTGATCTTCACGGTGACCTCGTACCGCGGACACACGTTCGAGCAGGTCTCCAACGCTTTCTGCCGTCTCGTGGACAGCACCACCAACTCCGAGCTCGCTCGATACACGCTCCAGGGCGGCATGGCTTTCACCGGAATGGTGATGGCAAAGGTGTACCGCGCGAATGGCGAATGGAAGCTGCAGGCCATCGGTGAAGGTATCCAGGCCAAGCACGCAGGAGAAGCTGCGCCGCAGCTGGGCCGTTTCCTCACTGCTTGAGTCGAGACTGCATAGTCGAGATGAATCCGGTTCGGCGGTAGGTGGTTTCGATCGCCGTCCGCCGAACCGGACATCGTTGTCCCCTCCGTGCGTTAACCTCATGCGGCATGTCGAGCCGTCAGTCGAGCGGCCGTGCGCGAGAGGACTTGGCACAGTAGATGATCACTCGAGGGAAACTTCTCGGTCGGGCGGCGGCCGTCGCAGGCGTTGTGCTGGCGCTCGTGAGCACCGGAATCGCGCAGGCTTCGGTGCCCCAGTCGGCACCGCCGGCAGGTTTTTCCGAGACCGGGATCAAGTACGTCGCCCTCGGTGACTCCCGCGCCTCCGGTCCAAGGCTGGAACCGATGTACCCCGACGCCTGCTCGCGTTCGTACGAGAACTTCGCGGGCAAGATCTCGCGGGCGCTCGACGTGACCGAGTTCGCCGACGTCTCTTGCAGCGCGGCACGCGCCGAGAACATCATCGACACCCCACAGCTGATTCCGAACTACTGGCCCGTCCAGCTCGATGCTGTTCACCCGGACACCGACCTGATTACCATTTCGATCGGCGGCAACGACTCCAACAGCATCTTCCTCGGCCCCCTGTGCGTCGCTCCGGGACCGGGAACCGATCGTGGATGTCGGTACGACCCGCTCGCGAATTCCGTCGCCCAGTCCGGAATCGACCGGGCTGCCGGAGAATTGGATCGCATCCTGACCGCGGTCACGCAGCGCGCGCCTAACGCTCGCATCTACCTGATCGGAGAGGGCGGCATGATCTCCTCTCGCGGATGCTGGCCGAACATCCCGTTCTCAGACGCCGACGCATCCTGGTTCATGGACTACTTCGCTCGCTACAACACGAAGTTCGACGAGGTCGCCCACGCCCACGGTGTGCGCACTGTCGACATTGCGGCGGCGAGCATCGCCGGCGGGCACGACGCGTGCGCGAGTGCAGATCAGCGTTGGTTCGAAGGCCTGTTCTCGGAGTCGACGGCGCAGCGCTTGCACTTCACGGACGCCGGGATGACCGCAGTGGCCGATCTAGTGGTGGCGGACCTGCAAGGCTGACCGAGAGAGCCCGGTCATGGCATAGTTCGCTGCTGTGGGTATGACTTTTGTTCCCGGACAGAACGCGCCGCTGCAGGCGCCCGTGGTGACGTTTCGAGCCGAGAGCCAGACGCCGTTCGACGTGTCGGCGCTGGTAGCGGACGCGAACCTGCGGGCATTGACGTCCGCGGACTTCGTGTTCTACAACCAACCATCCACCGCTGGAGTGCAACTCGACCAGAGCGGCATCCGGGTGGAACTCGATCGACTTCACCCCGATGCCGCAGCAGTGTTGTGCATCGTCAGCGTGGATCCGGCAGCGACGGCCGCGGGAGCCTTTCGCACGGCCGGGCTCTCCGCCACCCTGAGCGATCAATCCGGTTCGGTCCTGGCCGAATTCGCGATCCCCACCGCAGGCACCGAGACAGCGGTCATCTGCTGGGAGCTGTACCGAAAGTCCGGTGCCTGGAAGATTCGGGCCGTAGGGCAGGGCTATGCGGGTGGTCTGGCGGAACTGATCTCGGTGCACGGCGTCGAGGTGGACGACGAGCCGGCACAACCAGCCCCGACGGCTGCGCCCGCGTGGGACTCCGCGGTGGAGCCGTTGGAGGTGGGCCGCGGCCTCGAGCGTGCGTGGATGATCTTCGAGGACGCCTCGCGATCTGCCGCTTCCTTCGTCTCCAGCAGTGAGTACGCGCTTGCCCGTTTGGACGAGGATCTGACCGCAGCCGTCGCAGATCCGTCGTTGCGGAACTCGGCAGCGGGAGTGGCGGCGCGCGATGCCGCACAGAAGCGTCACGACGACCTCGTCTCACTCGCGCGGGACAATCACGCCCGCGACAGCGCTCAGCTTGCGCACGAACTCGGCGTGATCGACGGCGTGCTCCCACGGTCGATGGCGTCGTGGAAGTCGGTGTCGTGGGCGGGTACAACCGATCCGGCCCAGATCACAGCCGTCAGCGACGGAATGCGTCTGGGCGAGCTTTCGGCTCCGGACCGCGGCACGCTCACCGTTCCCTACTGCGTCCCGCTCCCACTGCGTCGGCCCATCTGGGTGGACAGTACGTCGAGCAAAGCAGCGCTCGGTCTGATCAGTGCCGTCACCGTGCGCGTCATGGCCGCCGGTCCGATGCCGCTACTCGACGTCGTCGATCTGACCGGCTCGCTGACGCCACTGACCGACAGACTGGCACCGATGCTCGCGGGGCCGGTCATCACCGCTCACACCGAGATCTCGGCGCGCTTGCGGGCACTGGCCGAGGCCGTCGACATGGGCGAGCTCGCGCGAATGAGTGGTGTCGCAGATGGCCCGAGTTCCCTGCGCCTGTTGATCCTCAGCGATTTCCCGCACGGATACTCCGCCGAAGACGCACAGACCATCATGTTCCTCGCCGAACGCGGGCCGGCAATCGGTTTGTCCATACTGATTGTCGGAGAGGACGAGTCGAACTTCGCGGAAGAATCCGTCGCCGCGCTGTCCGAGGGGTGCCAACATCTTTCGGCAGCAGGGCAGACGGAGGTTCACGATCCGTGGACCCGCACGCAATGGCACTTCACCCCGGACGTGCTCGACCCGATCTCCGAGTCGCGAATTCTGGCAGTGTTCGACCGCACCTAGTGGCCGATGGCGGATTGCCGAGCGCACAGGCAGAGTGGTGGTACGACCACGCGCGGTGTGTGGCGGCAATACTCGAGGAGACTCATGGCATTCTGGGATCAGTTGAAGGCTAAGGCTCAGGAGATGAACGGCCAGCTCAAGACAAAGACCAGCCAGTTCCAGAACAAGGAATTCAAGAACGCGAGCATGGCAATGTGCGCGTTGATCGCCGCCGCAGACGGTTCGATCGATCCGTCGGAGCGTCAGAAGACCGCCGCGCTGATCATGAGCAACGAGTCGCTCGCGGTCTTCCCGCCGGACGAGCTTCGTGAGCAGTTCGACTGGTACTGCAGCAAGCTGTCCTCGGACTACGAGTTCGGCAAGGTCGAGGCAACCGCGACCATCGCGAAGCTCAAGTCGAAGCAGGATCAGGCCCGGGCGGTCATCCAGATCGGCATCATCATCGGCGGCGCAGACGGAAACTTCGACGAGCACGAGCGCGGCGTCGTACGCGACATGTGTTTTGCAGTCGGAATCTCTCCGGCCGAGTTCGATCTCTGATCGATTCAGAGCATGAAAGCGGGTGCGGCGCGAAAGCGCCGCACCCGCTTTTCTTTTCAGTACTCGGGATAACCGTCCTCGGGTCCCAGCATGCGCTCGATCCTCGTCCGCGTGATCTTGGCGAGCTCGTCGACGCAGACCTTGCGCTCGACGGACCGCTCGTTGGACATGCGCTGGCCGATGTTCTCGAGCAGGTCGTCGGCGTCGTGGCCGTGCGAACACCACAGATACCGGAAGCCGAAGTTCCGCTCGTACTCCTCGCCGGCGCGATAGATGGTTGCCATGACGGCGTCGTCCGGAACCCAGATCGAGCATTGCTCGAGGTGGGACGGCACGCTGTTCCTACGGACGCCGACCGGTGGATGGCATTGCAATGCTCGCTCGACGTCGACGTCCGAGAGGTTGAGAATCGCGTCCTCGGCGCGCGAGAGGATCTCCGCGTGATCGGCGAACGGACGTCCGTCGCTGACCCACCCGGCCCACGTCAGAGAGCAGCAGCACTCGAACAATGCGTGAACCGCCTTCTGTCGCGGTAGTTCGTTGAAGCGCTCCAACCCGATCGATTGATGTAGCAGCATGTGACCTCCCGGCCCGTTGTGCCTTCAGGCGCGCTCGACATGCCGCGCGGTAACCAGATGCGCGACCATTTCGATAATCCGCCGCTTCACCTGGGAAAGGAAGGTTTGCTCACCGAGTTTTCAGGTTCTTAACGCGGCGTAACGAGCTGACCCACACAACGCAGGAGCCCCACCGGCGAGGCTCCAGACCGGGACCCCTTGGAGGGAAAAGACCCGATCGTGACTGACTTTCTTCTCTGGCCGGCCCGTATCCAGCTAGGCGCTTTGCTCGCTCGGGCTCGCCATCACCAGCAAGCTCAAAACGAACACCAAGGTCGTTAATAGGGCGCTCGCTGCGAAAAAGTGCGCAGAGACCAGTTCCGCGGTCGACGTTGAGTAGTTGTACGGATTCGCGGGTGTCGCTGCGCGTGCAGGCTCAGGATGTGACCATCTGGCGGAAGATCGGCGTGTTGTTCCTTGCATTGGTCTGGACGCTCGTGGCGGCGGCCTTGGTGTTGTTCGGTCTGTGGGATTCAATCGACACGAGCTGTGACGGGCCTGCGGAACGCGACATGGCCGGTGGCGGATGGCTGGTGATCGCGACGTTGTCCGTATGGTCTGGGGCATTCGTCGTGTGCGCGCTTCGTCTCCGCACCGTGACTGCGGCCGTGCTCGCGACACTGTCGGTCGTATCGTCGACACTGGTCGTGGTCAACATGCTCGCCACTGCCTCGGGCCTTTGTTGGTGAATGTCTATTCGCCTTCCTGGTCGTTCACGCGTTCGGATTTTTCGATGATCGCGTGCATCGAAAAAATGCTTATACCCAACGTGATCACCCCCTCGAACTTCCCGAAAAGAACCGCGTTAAGAAGTTCAGAAGTGTTGCAGGAAAACAATTTTGGGCCCGGGTTGCATAGGTGATCAAGTGCCCCACAGATTCGTTACCCCAGTTCCGCCCGTTCTGGACAGGCTTTCGGGTTCCGCTCATTAGCCACCGTGGTCTTGGACATACTGAGGTCATGACGAGCCGAGGAGTGGTACGTAGTTGGGACGTGGGGGGTATGCAGGGCGTGATCGACTCCGCAGACACTCCGGGCGGTAGCTGGACCTCATGGACATCTGTAGTGGTCCACGGGTTCCCGGGTTTGGTCGAAGGTCAGGAAGTCGAGTTCGAATGGAATCAACTCGACGAGGCGGCAGACGGTTACGACTTTCACACCGTGCAGGCGTGGCCAGTCGGCGAGGACCACACGCCGCCGGGACCGCCCGGTTTCAGGGCTTGGGATATCGATCCTGACGGCACCGTTCACGAGGTCACCGATCTAGACATCACCGACCTCGACGATACGATCGCGCCCCCGATCGGCACCCCAGCGATCGGTGTCGTCACCACGTGGAATGGTGAGGAAGGCTGGGGAGTCATCGACTCCGCGGACACTCCGGGCGGTTGTTGGACCTTCTACAGCGCCCTACACCCCGACGAAGTCATCAACGCTCGGCCGGGCGACAGTTTCAGCATCGGCGGAGGGATCAGCGCTCTCGTCGTCGGAGAGCAGGTCGACTTCGAATGGGAGCCGGTCATCGACCAGGACGGATACAAATTTCGTGCGATCAAGGTCAGGCCGCGGCGGGATATCCCCCCGTGGCGCGTCGAACGAATCGGTAGGTAGCTCGACATCGACGGCACGTCGACGACCACCTGCCCTGCCTCGAACGCCGCGAAGCGCTCGCCAACCGCAGCCTCGAGCACCCTCGCATCAAAGTCCCACCTCACTGGCTCAACGTCGACGGACCGATCATGCTCGAGGTAGCCCTTGGGCATGCCTCTTCGTGCGCATTCGAGCCCGAAGACAACCATCAATCGTGCACCGTGCCACATCATTGCCCTCACCACGCATTTCCAGCCACACCTTGTGCGGCGCCGTAGACCGAATAGTTCTCGGTATGCACGGCTGACCTCGGCTGTAAGTTCTTCGTCGTGCACGGTCCGCTGGCCCCTCGACTGCAGGAGCGGCACCCGAAGATGGTCGAACCAGTACGCCGGCGCCGCCGGTTCGCGCAGAATGGAAGTCGGCGCAGACACCGACGAACCACGGGAGCGATGCGATGATCCGACGACGGCTCGGCCAAGCATTGATGGTGATCGCGCTCGCCTCCGCGGCCGTCTCGACCACGCCCGTCCACGCGCAGGAACCGTCGCCAATCACGACGCCGGGCGCAGTGACCGCGGCAACTTCCCTGCCGCACTCCTTCTGGATTCCCGGCGCCGCCAACGCCTCAAAGCTCACGTACTGGTCCACAGGACCGCTGAACCAGCCCGCGTTGAGTACGGGCGCGCTCTTCCTGCCCCCCGGCGATCCACCCGAAGGCGGCTGGCCGGTCATCTCGTGGGCTCACGGCACTGTAGGTATTTCCGACCAGTGCGCTCCCACCGTGACCGGGACCGTCGGCAGTCCATACCTCACGAACTGGCTCTCGCAGGGCTACGCGATCGTCGCGACCGACTACGTGGGGCTCGGCACGCCGGGAATCCACGCGTACCTGGACGGACCGTCGGCGGCGCACAGCGTGATCGACATGGTGCGTGCCGCGCGTGCGGTCGAACCGTCGCTCTCACCGCGGTGGTTGGCACTCGGACAGTCTCAGGGCGGGCAGGCCGCTATGGTCACGGCAGCGATGGCCACACGGTACGCACCCGAATTGGACTACCGGGGCGCGGTCGCGACCGGGGCGCCGTCCAATCTGGAGAACCTTGCACCACTCGTGGGGCCGGACTTTCCCCGCTTGCCACTGACCGGCAGCACCGTGTTCGTCTCGTACCTCTTGGCCGGACTCCGGGCGGCGCGACCCGATCTCGACATCGATCGCTACCTGACACCACGCGGCACGGATGCCCTTGCCCGAGCCGAAACCGACTGCTACCAGGACATGGCATCGGGCCTCGGCGACCTCACGATCGGCGATCTGGTGAACCGGCCCCTCGACGATCCTGCGGTGCTGGCTGCTGCTCGCGGCATGCTGGAGATCCCGACGACCGGGTACGACCGGCCAGTGTTCCTCGGGCAGGGGCTGACGGACGAGATGGTGCCGGCACCGCTGGCTTTGAAACTCGCGGCCGAACTCGCCGCCAACCGCCAGCCAGTCACATTCCGCACATATCCGACCGGTCATATCGAGACGATGCGGGCAGCGCTCCCCGAAAGCCTCTCCTTCGTCCGGAATCTCTTCCAGCCGTAGCTGAATTCACGCGTTTGTCGCATGGCTGGCAGGGGTCCGCTTGCGGCTCGCGATCTCGTCGGAGAGCTGCTGCACGTGGACGGGGTCCGCGTCCCTGGCAAGGGCGACGTAGTGATCCATGACGGCCGGCCGGTAGCGCACGGGCAACGTCTGTCCCGGGGCGAGTCGTGTCAGTTCGGTGATCGTGAGGTCTTCGTCTGCGATACCGCGGAACGAGATGCCGTCGGAGGTCTCCACGTCGAACATCAGGACCGCGCGTGGATTGCTGTTGACCTCCCGCCAGTCGACGAGAACGCCGAGCGCAAGCGCCCCCGTACGTAGTTCCGCATTGCGCTTGCGTGCATCACTGCTCATGAGCGGGTTCGGGGCGACGCCAGGAAAGTCGGGCCCGACGCCGAGCGATTCCCGACTCAGGTCAGGCCGGAGCTTTGACATCACATCGTCGAGCGTCATCTTCGAATCGTGGCGCTTCTTCTTCCAACCGAACATCCTGCCCCTCCCTCACCTCGGTGCCGGAATCTCGGCCTGGCGCTTCGCTCTGACCGCGATTGTATGTCGCGGTCATTCCCGATCTCCGTCACATCGTCCCGTCGCGATGGGGTCGCCGTCTGCGGTCGTGGACGGGCTCGGTCAGGGCACCTGTCTGTCGGACGAGTCATAGACCAGGAACCGTTGTCAGTTGGATCATCTACTGTATTCGCCTGCTCGGCGGTCCGGCCACCTGCGGTGTCCACGCGAAGAGAAATTCGCTGGGCTCCGCGATGACCTTTCCGCAGCGCTGGCAGGCCATGATCGAGCACTACGACACCACGCCCGAACAGACCTACACGTGGGCAATTTGGAGAAAAATTAAGCGTCACAACAAAACCCGGCGCCAGTCGAGTTTCGGCCGACTCCCAAGCCGGGCGCTCCGGAGCGAAAACTAGCCGACCTCGACACCACCAAGTTTCACATCCACTGGCGCCCCGATGCCGATCACCACATGCAAGCAGGGCTGGGCGGAGGGTTTCGTGGTTGTCGACGCCGTCGAAGTCTCCTATGGCATCTCCGATGGAGATACGTCCAACCCTGGGTCAGCATCGCCGGAAAGTCGAGTATGGTCCGGTCATGGGCCGACTCACAGAACTACTCAAGTCCGTAAAATCGCTCGGATCACGCAAAGACACCGCCGCCAAGCAGGAAAAACGCGCACTGGATCGGTGGGAAAACGAAGGCGGTCCTGTCGCAGAGGATCCACGACAACGCTGACCTCGGACGAGTGCCAGAGCGCCTGGACCGATCAACCCAGCCAGAATGGGCCGCAACGACCTGATCGGCTTCTCAAAGCCGCACCCACACTGACTCCGGTCAGTGGGTCGGCGCCGGCAGCGCAGACCTCGACGCACACGGAAATACAACAGACGTTTTCGACGGCTGAGTTCGGTCACACTACGTCGTGGGTAGTGACGAATCCCCACGGTCACCAGTGGCTATGACTACCACCTGAACAACAGCGTCTTCAGGCATCTCGGGGTAGTAGTTGACCCGGAGTTGTCTTGCGAAATTCGTCATGTCGGTGCCGGGTGGCTGGCGGGCTGCTAGCGGCGACAGATGAGCGAGATCGTACGTTTCTACAGCGGTGACCTGTCCTGCAAGGGGGCGGGCGGTCGGGTGATTATCGAAGATGAAAATTGCCGGCCCTTCGTGAATGTCTTCGCGCCAGCGGACGGTGGAAACTTTCGCGCCAGAAACCACTGCCGTGTAATGCTTCTGATCAAAGTGCACGGTTTGAGCAGGCGCGCCGGTCGTCATGTTCGCATTGTCCACTAAGTGTCTCCTCCGGACCATAGATCGAACGAAGAATCGCGTTCAACCACTCCCCGCCCCGGTAAGCCCGTCCTGCTCCCAACTGCTTGTCACTGATATTCGCCGACTTCTGAGGGTGCAGATGTTCACCGGATGCGTTCTCGCAGGATGCTCGAACCTCGTGGCCGAGGTCGGTTGTGCCCGAAGCAATAAACAAAGCTGGCTGTGCGAGCAACGGCGCACCTGTACCCGCGTGAGCGGTCGGTGGGAGTGCGGCGTCAACCGACGTGGACGTGTGGCCGGCGGGACTGGTCGGGTTCGGCGCGGCGGAGGACCTCACGGGTCACCGGAGCGGTTTCGCCCTCACCGATGAAGAGGAATCGGAGCAGGTACATGATCGGGTTTCCCTCGGTCCACTCGAAGTAGACGTCGGGAATCACGCCGGTGATGTCTCTCGTCCGCAGGAGAACCGCCGCAATGGTGTTGGGGACGGCAGGGCTGTCGACCCAGAGGATCCGGTGCTCACCGCGCTGTCGTCCGTGGACGAGAAGATCGGTGCTGAATTCGGAGGAGTCTGTGACGTTGACTTCGATGAAGATGATCGACTCCGCCTCCGGGATGTTGCTTTCGGCGCGCTGCTGCGATTCCTTCTGCCGATACTCGTCCTCGTCGAGACGATCGACGTCGTGCGCCACCATCGCGAGGTAACCCTTCTCGGCTGCCTCGGCGATGAATCGCAGTGCAGTCTCGTCGAATTCGACGGAGGTTGCCCGTAGTTCGAAGGCTCGCGAGATCCGGGAAAGGAAGGACACCACCATGATCGCGGCGATGAAAAACGACGCCACTTTCACACCGTCTGGACGTTCGAAGATGTTCGCGATCGTCGTGTAGACGAACAAAACTGCGACAAAACTGAACCCTACGAACAGTTTTCGCTGACCGTGCTTGCGAGCGGACAGGGCAACGGCGACGGTCGCCGACGAGATGAGCACGAGGACACCGGTTGCGTACGCGGAACTCTGAGCGTCGACACCGGCGTCGAAGTAGATCGTGACGGTGATGGCGATGACGCTGAACACGAGGACCAGCGGACGCACGGCGCGGGCCCACGACGGCGCCATGCCGTAGCGGGGGAGATACCTCGGAACAAGATTGAGCAACCCTGCCATTGCCGACGCACCGGCAAACCAAAGGATCAGGATCGTGCTGAGATCGTAGACGGTTCCGAAGATCTCACCCAGATAGTCGTGCGCGAGGAAGGCAAGCGCGCGACCGTTGGCAGCGCCTCCGGGTTGGAACTCGTTTTCTGGGATCAGGATGGTGGTGACCAGGCTCGACGTCAGCAGGAATCCACTCATGATCAGCGCCGCAGTGGTGAGCAGGCGCCGTGCGCCTTTGATGCGGCCACGTGGATTCTGTTCGGTGTCGTGCGGATCGCCCTTGATCTGCGGCATGACCGCGACGCCGGTTTCGAAGCCGGACAGACCGAGAGCCAACTTCGGGAAGACGATCAGCGCGATCAGGATCATCATCGCCGGGTTTCCGTGCTCGGTGGTCATGGCGCGCGTCCAGTCGGTGACCAACGACGGCGCGGTCGCGATGTGCCACAAACCTACGGAGATGACCACCACGTTCAAGGCGAGGTAGACGGCGACCAATCCGACAGCGATACCGATAGCTTCGGTGAATCCGCGGAGGAATACCGCGGCGAGGAGCGCGAGCAGAACAAGGGTGACGGCGACGGTGTGTCCGGAGAGAAAGGTTGGAGCAAAAGGATTCTCGACGAGGTGCGCCGTGGCATCGGCGGCCGAGAGCGTCATAGTGATGAGGAAATCGGTGGCCGCGAATCCGAGAAGCACGAGAACGAAGATCTTGCCGCGCCACTTGGGTAGCAGCTTCTCGAGCATGGCGATCGACCCCTCGCCATGCGGACTCTCGCGAGCCACTCGCCGGTAGACCGGGAGCGCACCGAACAGCGTCAGCAGAATCAACACGACTGTCGCGATGGGAGCCAACGTGCCGGCCGCCAGTGCCGCGATACCGGGTTGGTAACCGAGAGTGGAGAAGTAATCGACACCCGTCAGGCACATCACCTTCCACCACGGGTGGCGCTTCTCCTTCTTCGGCGCCATCCGGTGTGGCCCCAGATGTCCGGCGGGTTCCTCGGTGATGTCCGCGAGCAGCCAGGCCTCGGTGCGTTGTTTCACAGACGGAGCCCTGTTGTCGGCCGGAACCTCGTTGTCGGCTGCGGTCACCACGGCGTCACGGCTTCAGATAGACATCGTTGAGCGTGACCGTCCGCAGGTTCCGGCTTCGGATGATGTCCACCAGTTGCGGATACACGTGGGTCACGGGCAGATAGTTGAGGTGTCCGATCACTATGGCCCCCGGATTGAAGTACTGGTTCGCCATCTGCAGGATGTACTCCTCGGTGATCAACGAAGAATCCGACAGCGACCCGTACCAGAGGGTGGGTACGGTGTAGCCGACGCTCGCGGCCACGGAATCGACTGTCGCGTTGTGCCTTCCATACGGCGGCCGAAAGTACGGCGCCGCATCCACGCCGTAGGTGTTGCGCAGGAACGTGCCGTTCTTCGTCAGCTCGTCGGCGATCTGCTGCTTCGACACTGACGTCAGATCCGGGTGCGAGTAGGTGTGATTGCCGAGCTGAATTTGTCCGCTCTCGACAAGAGGTCTGAGAAGTCCGGCGTTTTCGGTCCACGAGTTGTATTGCCCGTTGACGAAGTACGTCAAACGGATGCCGGTGTCTTTTGCGAACTGTGTGTAGAGGCGCACGACTTCGGAGCTGGCTCCGTCGTCAACCGTCAGGGCCAACAGATCCCCGCCGCCGGGCAGGGCGGTCAACGATCCGCCGGCGGGCAGCGGCACCCGGGCAGACAGCGGTGGAGGCGGCAGCAAGGCAGGCGGGAGATTCGGAACAGCGGCGGGGTCTGCTGGCTCGTCGGCTGCGGCGACCGCCGTCCCGACGGAACGTGACGAACAAGCGGTTCCCATGGTCACTGCGGCGGTTCCGGTCAGAGTTGCTGCTGCGAGGGCACTGAGGAAGCGTCGGCGGTCCACAGGGCGGAGCCTAGAGCAGATTTGCCCAATTCGGACTTCATTCTCAGCGTTCTTTCAGCGAATGACCAGCTGTGTCCGGTATCGACAGGTTCTACTCAGGAACGGTGGATAGCGTGTCGGCCGTGGAACCGCGACCTCGACACTCGGCAACCAGGCACAGGCGTAGGCGTCAACCGCAGCGGTCGACGCTCTCGGTAGGGCGCAAGCTGGCGGCGGCATCCCTGTCGACGACGATTCTGGTGGGCGTCGGAATCGGGTGGTACGTGCAGTCGGATCTGACGTCGGGGCTGTACCGGTCGGATGCGCTCTCCGCCCTCGGCGACGACGCCGGCAGTTCACTCGACGGGGATACCAACATTTTGTTGATCGGGCTCGACAGTCGCAAGGCGATGGACGGCAGCGATCTGCCGGCAGAGTTCGTCACCGACAAGTTGCACGCAGGGGATAGCGATGTGGGTGGGTACAACACGAACACGCTTATCCTGCTCCATGTTCCGGGCGATGGTGGCAAGGCCAGTGCGGTGGCAATTCCACGCGACGATTACGTCGCGGTACCCGGCTATGGAATGGCCAAGATCAAGGAAGCCTACGGAATGGCGAAGGCTGATGCGGACGCCAAACTCGTAGCGGACGGTGTGACGGATCCTGCTGCACGAGAACAGCAAGCGCGTGAAGTCGGTCGGCGGTCGACACTGACCACCGTGCAGAATCTGCTCAAGGTTCCGATCGATCACTTTGCCGAAGTGAACCTGATGGGCTTCTACGACGTCGTCTCGGCTATCGGCCCTGTTCAGGTGTGCCTCAACAATCCGGTGCAGGATGACTTCTCGGGCGCCAACTTCCCGGCCGGAGTTCAGACTCTCGATCCGTCACAGGCACTTTCGTTTGTCCGTCAACGCCACGGCCTGGACAACGGGGACTTGGATCGCACCCACCGGCAGCAGGCTTTCATCAGCGCGGTGATCGCCAACTTGAAGGGCTCCGGCGTCATCGGAAACATTCCGAAGATGACGGCACTGGCTGACGTGGTGAAGAAGGACGTGGTGATCGATTCTGCCATGGATCCCGTCCGATTCGCTTCTCAGGCAAGCGCTCTCGCAGGTGGGAACATCGACTTCTACACCCTGCCCATCGAGGGATACGAGACCGTCGACGGCCAGGACGTCAACATGGTCGATCCGGCGCGTCTGCGTAGTGAAGTGTCGCGGATCTTCGCGGGAGGTGACTCGGCATCTGCACCTGCGATGGACACCGCGATCTCGACCGGGAACGAAGTTGTGGACATCCGCAACGGAACCGCGACGGACGGGTTGGGCGCCGCGTTGGCAGCGGCGATGAAAGCGTCGGGAGTCGAAGTCGGAGAGGTGAGCACCGCAGCTGCGACGGCAAAGTCGGTGGTCAGCTATGGAGTCGGCGCCAAAGTCGTCGCAGAGGCGCTGGCCGAGCAGTTGGGCGTGGCCGCAGTGCCGAACGAGCAGGCAGCGGCCGAATCAGTGTCTGTACTGATCGGTGAGGACAATGCGCAGACCGTGTTCTCGGCCGCTCCGGCGCAGTCGGACTCCTCGGTATCCGCCGGCACAGTTCCCGACACGGGAGCGCAGGGATCACCTATCCGAGCGGACGCGAATGGCGGCATTCCCTGTGTGGACTAACTCTCAGGTAATTCGCACGAAACTCACGCTGACTTCTTCGATCTGCGGGTCTACATTGGAGAAGTCGAACTCAGTCGGGTACTTCACCTTTGGGGTACCTGACTGAGATTGCGTAGTTGAAAGGATCACCGACATGGCTACAACAGCAGCGGTACAGAATCCGACACGCTCACGTGCCAGGAACATGTCCTTGTCCGAGTACGTAGCAGAGCATCCGGCGCAGCGCGTTTTCCCGCCCACGAGTGAGCGGGCGGCCAGGATGGCGATGCTCATCATGTTCGCCCTGATGGCCGTCACCCTCGTCGTACTGGTACTTGACGAGGCAGGAATCTTCGGATGAAGGCAGCGGTCTTCGGCTGAGCCCGACCTTTAGTTACTCTTGAGTAATGACTGAACAGAAGAGCTGGAATGCGTTCACCGTCGAGCGCGAAGACAACATCGCCCAGGTGACGCTGATCGGGCCGAGCAAGGGCAACGCGATGGGGCCGGATTTCTGGAATGAACTCCCCGAAATCTTCGCCGACCTCGACGCCGATCCCGAGGTGCGTGCAATCGTCATCGCCGGTTCCGGCAAGCACTTCTCGTTCGGCCTGGACCTGCCGGCGATGAGCGGTGAATTCGGTGCCGTCCTCGCGGACAAGGCTCAGGCAGGCCCGCGCACCAAGTTCCACGACATGATCAAGCGCATGCAGTCGGGCATCAATGCCGTCGCAGACTGCCGCAAGCCCGTCGTTGCAGCTGTTCAGGGCTGGTGCATCGGCGGCGGCGTCGACCTCATCACGGCGGCGGACATCCGCTACGCAAGTGCCGATGCCAAGTTCAGCATCCGCGAGGTCAAGGTCGCGATCGTCGCAGACATGGGCAGCCTCGCGCGTCTGCCCGCGATCATCGGTGACGGACACCTGCGTGAATTGGCTCTGACCGGCAAGGACATCGACGCAGCGCGCGCCGAGAAGATCGGTCTCGTCAACGACGTTTTCGAAGATGCCGACGCGGTACTGGCCGCGGCGCGCGCGACCGCCAAGGAGATTGCGCTCAATCCGCCGCTCGTGGTCCACGGGATCAAGGACGTGCTCGATCACACCCGCAGCGCGAGCGTGAACGACAGCCTTCGCTACGTCGCAGCCTGGAACGCGGCGTTCCTGCCGTCGCAGGATCTGACCGAGGCCATCACCGCCGTCTTCCAGAAGCGCCCGCCAGTCTTCCAGGGTGAGTAGGAACTGCAAGGGTGAGTAGGAACTGCAAGGGCGAGTAAAAACAGCACAAAAATCCCCGCACATCTTCCGATGTGCGGGGATTTTCGTAAGGCCTGAGAACTCGAGCTCAGTGACCGCCGTTGGCAGCGAGACGCTTGATCGAAGCCTCGATCTCTGCCTCTGCCTCGGCGCGGCCGACCCAGTTGGCAGCCTCGACGTGCTTGTTCGGCTCGAGGTCCTTGTAGTGGACGAAGAAGTGCTTGATCGCATCGAGTTCGAACTGTGAGATGTCACCCAGATCCTGGATGTGATCCCAGCGGGGGTCACCGGCCGGAACGCAGAGGACCTTGTCGTCTCCGCCGGCCTCGTCGACCATCTTGAACATCGCGACTGCGCGAGCCTCGACGATGACGCCAGGGAAGACCGACTCGGGGAGCAGGACCATGGCGTCGAGCGGATCGCCGTCCTCACCCAGGGTGTTTTCGATGAAGCCGTAGTCGGCCGGGTAGCCGAAAGCTGTGTAGAGGTAGCGATCGAGTTTGACGCGACCGGTTACGTGGTCGACCTCGTACTTGTTGCGCTGACCCTTGGGGATCTCGATGGTGACGTCGAACTCCACGCCGATTCCTCGCTGTCGTGTCGGTAATGATTCGTCGGAAGGATATCGGGTCAAGGATAAGGTTGCCTGACCACCCAGTAGGCAGAGCACAGACGGAGGGGCGTTGGCGGGCCAAGGAAAGAAGAAGATCGGCTCGTTGGAAGAGAGTCGACGGCGTAACTTCCGCATCCTTCTGGCGGTCGGTGCAGTGGTTGTACTGGCCGTCGCCGGAGTTGTCGTCGTGAAACTCGGTACGTCGAACGACACAGCCGGCAGCGCGACTGTGACTACGTCGCCGCAGCCTGCGCTCGTGACGCCGTCACCTCAGGTGGTGCCCGTCCCGACGGACGCACCGATCCCGAGCGCGTCGGGAATCGCAGCGGCGATCGGCCCGGCTGTGGCCAACCCGGATCTGGGGAAGTTCACCGGAGTAGTCGCTGATGCGCTCACCGGAAACATTCTGTGGAGCGCAGACCCGTCGACGCCGATGACGCCTGCGTCCACGACGAAGGTGCTCACCGCATCGGCGGCATTGCTGAAGTTGCCGCTCGACCACAGGCTGTCCACGACAGTGGTGCCTGGAACGAGCCCCGGGCAGGTCGTTCTGGTCGGCGGCGGTGACCCGACGCTGACGGCGACGCCGAAGGGGCAGAGCGGGTACTACGCCAACGCAGCGCACATCGCGGATCTCGTCGACCAGATCAAGGCTGCCGGTACGCCGGTGACCAGCGTCGTGGTGGACTCGAGCTTGTTCAAGGGCGACAACATGGCCACCGGATGGTTCCCCGCTGACATCGCGGCCGGTTACATCACCCCGATCGAATCGGTGATGATCGAAGGCGGTCGGTACGACGGCACTCAAGACGAGTCGCCGCGTTCGGAAACGCCCGCGTTGGACGCGGGCAAGGTGCTCGCTCAGGCCCTCGGTGTCGATCCCGCCAACGTGAGTCTCGGCGCGGCGCCTGCCGGTGCCAAGCCGATCGCCACCGTGCAGTCGGCGCCGCTGAGCGACCGGCTGCTGCAGATGATGGAACATTCCGACAACGTGCTCGCCGAGACCATCGGGCGTGAGGTCGCGATTGCCTCCGGAATCGAAGCCTCGTTCACCGGAGCCGTCGACGCGACCGGCAAGACCTTGCAGGCCGCCGGGTTCGACTACACCGGGGTTTCGCTGCACGATTCCAGCGGACTTTCCGTCGACGATCTCATTCCCGCTCAGGTACTCGATCGCGTCATGACGGCGGCGGCCGGTGACGGTGATCCGAAACTGCGTCCGCTGCTGGACTACCTTCCGGTGGCCGGCGGAACAGGAAGTTTGTCCGACCGCTACGCGTCCGGAAACCGAACCGGTGCGGGTTGGGTACGGGCCAAGACGGGAACTCTCTCGACGGCCAGCGCGTTGTCAGGGTTCGTGGTCGATCAGAACGGGCGAGTGCTCACCTTCGCACTGATGTCCAATGACCGGCCGCCAGAAGTGAGCCGTCCTGCCCTGGACGCGATTGCCGGAGCATTGAGGAATTGCGGGTGCCAATAGTGGCCGAAAAGACTCCACAAGATGATGAAGCCTCGGCTCCGCTCGGTGGTGCCGTCGACTGGAGTCTTGCCGCCAAAGCCGGGATAAAACTGGCGCGCGGCGGCCCCGCGATGTCTCGCTACACGGCCGAGACGGCAACCGCAGAACTCGCCGAAGCGTCCAAGCGCGCAGAACTGCCAGTTCGTGAAGTGACCGGTTTGGCCGACGGTCTACCGGTCCCGGCCGCTGACGTGCTGGACCGGGCCGGGTGGATCACGGCGGCCTCGCGGTCGATGGCGCATCTCACCGGCGCCGACCCTGACGGCAGTGGCAATCTCATCGTCGGAAAGCCGGCGGGCTTGCAGGCCGGCGCCATGCTGGCGTACCTGTCTTCGGCGATCCTCGGGCAGTACGACCCGTTCACCGGCGAGCACGGCACCCTGCTTCTGGTCACACCGAACATCGTCTCCGTCGAACGGTCCCTTCGGCTGAATCCGAGTGACTTCCGGTTGTGGGTCTGCCTGCACGAGGTCACTCACCGGGTTCAGTTCTCGTCCTCACCGTGGCTAGCGGAGTACATGAAGGAATCCGTCGAAACGCTTGGTGCGACGGTGGACGAGTCGATGACCGACGTTGTCGGGCGCCTTGCTGCAGAGCTGCGCTCGCGGAAGGAACCCGACTCCAGTGACGGTGCGACGGCGGGCGGGATCATCGGCCTGCTGCGTGCTTCGCAGGCGGAACCCCAGCGTGACGCGCTGGATCGGATGCTCGTACTCGGCACCCTCCTCGAAGGGCATGCAGACCACGTGATGGACGCCGTCGGCCCCGCCGTGGTGCCGTCGGTGGCAACTATCCGCGCGGCCTTCGACAAGCGTCGGCAGCGCAAGTCCAACCCCGTGCAGCGGATCATCAAGATGCTTCTCGGCATGGACGCCAAGATGGCGCAGTACGTACGCGGCAAGGCCTTCGTCGACGCGGTAGTTCTCAAGGTCGGCATGGAGCAGTTCAACACCATCTGGACCGGGCCCGAGACCTTGCCGTTGCTCGACGAGATCGACAATCCCGACGCGTGGGTAAAGCGCGTTCTCGGCTAGATGCTGCTGCCTGAGACGCCTGCCCTCCTGGCGCTGCGACAGGCCGTGCGGGCGTGGACGGTCGCATTCGAGCCACGACGCCGGGTGGTCGTCGCCCTGTCCGGGGGAGCCGATTCGTTGGCGCTGACCGCAGCAGCCGTGGCGGAAACCGATTCTGTCGACGCGTTGATCGTGGACCATCGGCTGCAAGATGGTTCTGGTGCCGTCGCGCGCTCGGCCGCAGACCAGGCGCTGGCGCTGGGTTGCCGGACCGCGACGGTGCTGACCGTCGACGTAGCCGAAGGTGGGAGTCTCGAAGCCGCAGCGCGTGAGGCTCGGTACAGCGCTCTGCGCGACGCCAGGACTGACCTCCCGGTTCTGCTCGGACACACGCTCGACGATCAAGCAGAGACCGTCCTTCTCGGACTGTCCCGCGGGTCCGGTGGGCGATCGATTCAGGGTATGGCTGCATTCGATGCTCCCTGGGGACGGCCGCTTCTCGGCATCCGTCGGTCGGTGACCAGGGCGGCCTGCGTCGACCTGGGCATCACGCCGTGGGAGGACCCGCACAACAACAATCCCGAGTTCACTCGCGTGCGTCTGCGGCACGAGGCGTTGCCGCTGCTCGAAGAAATTCTCGGCGGGGGAGTTGCCGAGGCGTTGGCCCGAACCGCGACGCAGTTGCGTGAGGACGGCGAGGCGCTCGACGAGTACGCCGAGGCCCTACTTCTACGGGCTGTCGTCGACGGGGAAGTGGAAGTGGACACACTTGCCGAAGCGCCCACCGCAATCCGCCGACGCGCTCTGCGGGCCTGGCTGCTTCAGGGCGGCGCAAAAGCATTGACGGACAAACAGTTACGGGCGGTCGACGCCCTGGTGATCGACTGGCGGGGGCAAGGCGGCGTCGCGATCGGGGGCGGAACACCGGAGGCGAGGTTGGTGGCGGCCCGGCGACGTGGCAGGCTGATCCTCGGATTCGAAGACCGACGAAGGGTTTGACGCGTGTACGAGGGCGACATCGCATCGGTACTGATCTCCGAAGAACAGATCCGTGCACGAACGGCGGAACTGGCTGAGGAAATCGCCAAGCGTTACCCGGCAGGCGCCCCCGAAGGGGATCTCCTGCTGATCGGCGTCCTCAAGGGAGCGGTCTTCTTCATGACCGACTTCGCCCGCGCCCTGCCGATCCCGTCGCAGATGGAATTCATGGCCGTCAGCTCCTACGGATCCTCGACCTCGTCTTCGGGCGTCGTCCGCATCCTCAAGGACCTCGACAAGGACATCGCCGGTCGCCACGTGCTGATCGTCGAGGACATCATCGACTCGGGCCTCACGCTGTCGTGGTTGATGCGCAACCTCAAGACGCGCAATCCCGCTTCGCTCGAGGTCGTCACCCTGCTCCGCAAGCCGGACGCCGTCAAGATCGACGTCGACGTCCGCGACGTGGGCTTCGACATCCCCAACGAGTTCGTCGTCGGTTACGGCCTCGACTACGCCGAGCGGTACCGCGATCTGCCGTACATCGGCACCCTGGACCCTGAGGTCTACGGCGGCTGAGCCTGCTCGCCGGTTAGAACTCTTCACATTTCGGCACCTCTGCATCAGTCCGCCGAACGGACGACAGACAGCTCTCCGAGGCGTCGCTAGATTCACGGAATGCGCTATCGACGGCTTATTCGGTGACCCTTCCGCCACCACCGCCACCGCCACCACCGCCCCCGCCTGGTGGGGAGCAGCAGTACTGGAGTGCCCAACCGCAGGGCGTTCTGTACCAACCTCCGACCACGAACGGCCTCGCAATTGCCGCCATGGTCGGGGCGCTCGTGCTGGCGCCGGTCGGCATTGTGCTCGGCCACATTTCGCTGGCGCAGATCAAACGAACCGGTGAGCAGGGGCGAGGACTTGCAATCGCCGGCCTGGTCATCGGCTACATCTTCACCGCGCTTCTGGTGCTGTCGATCGTGTGGATGTTTCTCATTGCCAATGCAGTCACCCGCGCGTTCGACGACTACGACAGCGCGTCTTCTCTCTACTACACATCTGAATCGTCGAGTACGACTTATCCGACGTATGCGACCACCACATCCCGGACGGTGGCGCCGACGTACAGCGGAAGCGACACGGCGTCGGTCATCGCCAATGCCTCGGTAGGTGACTGCGTCGTACGAAGGCTCGGGGCAGACAAGGGCGACGGGACCAGCGAGACATACGTCAGTCCGGTCTCGTGCAGCTCGAGCAGCGCCACTCACCGGGTAGTCAGCCGCGGCACGTCCACATCTTCGTGCACCGCCGATTGGGTTCGCAAAGAGAGTCCTGTCGTAGTGCTTTGCCTAGCGGACGAATGATCGACAGAGGGAGACACAGCCGATGACGTTGCCGCCCCCGCCCCCACCACCCCCACCACCCCCGCCTTCACCACCGCAGGCTCCGGTTGCCGGACATCCTCCGCCCTCTCGATCTCGTGGCCGAGGATGGATTCTTGCCGTTGCATCCCTTACCTCCGTCGCGGCCCTCGCCGCAGGCGCCGTCACCGTTGTCACGATTCTCCGGTCGGGAGACACCGATGGACCGGTTGCAGGCCAGCTGGTCAACACTTACCCCACGCAGCCGACGCCAGGGTGGTCGTTGGACGTTGACGAGGTTCTGCCGGGCGGAAGATTTCTGTGGCCGGATTCGCTCGGTGCGAGCTATGGAACGGCGAGATTCATCGACGTGGGACAGACTCTGATCACTACGGTCGGTCCACAGCAGGGCCAGCAGTCCCAACTTGTAGCAGTCGACGCCGAGAGCGGATCCATTCGATGGCAAACGCCGGTCGCCGGCACGGTGTCGTGTGCGACCGCCGCGATCGATGCAGCCCTACCTTGTGTCGTCAGGAACCCTGGTGGAACAGCTCGAGTCGTTTCCTTCTCGCTCGACTCGGGGGCGATTCGTTCGAGTGTCGACGCCGATACAGCCACCTTGGTCGAGGTTTCCGACGGAGCGGTCTTCACTGTCGGCGGTAGCCAGTCCGGTCTGGTGATTTCGCGCGGTACGCCTAACGATCTCGACGCGGCGTGGACAACGACAACTCCACCGGAAACCGACTGCGTCGGATCCGGCGATTCGCATTCGTTCGAGATCGTGGACGGCATCGTCTATTACTCGAGCATCGGTTCTACGGCGCTCAACGCGGTCGATGGCGCACTGCTTTCGAATCCGAATCTGGGTGGCTACGAGGCACTTCCAGGACAAGGTTTTGCCGGCGTCCTCTGCGCGATGCCATTTCCGTCGGACGGATACTCCAGCATCGTGTCCGACCGTGACGGTGCCGAGAGATTTAGAGTTGACGAAGACGCACCGGCATCACCGTGGCTTGTCTCGGCATCGAACTCTCGTCCGTACATCGGCTCGCACGGTGCCTACGACATGAACGACGGCACCGAGTTGTGGTCGGTCATCGGCGGAGACCACTTCTCGCTACGCCGGATCGTCGGCGACATCGTGTTGGGCAACGACTCGGACACGCTCTCGGCCTACCGAATCGACACCGGGGAACAGTTGTGGTCGACCAAGATCGGTGACTACTTCTCTTACTCGGTCTCGGACGGTGAGCGAATTCTCGTCCATCCTAACGACGGCAGGGTACTAGCCGTTGAACTCGACGACGGCTCCATCAGCTGGTCACTCGATTCCCACACCAACCACTGGTCTTGGTCGAAGGCCCACGACGGACTCGCCTCGATCTCCAATGACGAATTCCTCTACTACCCACCGACCGGCGGACCGTCAGGGACACCGGGCAGGCTGCCCGCTGTCCCTGAATTCGACGGAGGCAACGAGTACGTCACGAAATGCGGACGGACACCGACCCTGACGCCGGTTGAATACCGCACGCAGGCAGAGGGTCTCGTCGTTCTAATGGAAATGAAAGCATCATGTCCCGGCGGAGACATCGTCTCCACCGACGCGCTTCGTGTGTCGATCACCGACACCGGCCAGAGCGTTGCATCGGCGGTGTTCGACTTCTCCGATGCGCCGATCTATCTTCCCCGAACCGATGGGACGAACACGACGAACTCGATCCAGCGCGAGTTCCTGTACGACCTCGGTAGTTTCTGGAGGCTGCCGAACACTCTCGGTGAGTCTTCGAGTCTGACCAATTCGAGAGCGTCAGGTGCTCAACTCGTCGAATGCGAGGACGAGGGGACGAGTGATACCAGCCTGACGTCCGGGCCGGCATCGAGAAGTGACACCAATACGCCGATCCGACCCACACGTAGCGCGCAGCCGACAACGGGCGATGTCGAATCTGCGAGTCTCGACGCCCTCCGGGCTCAGGCCGACGCCGATCGCCCCTTTGTGATCGGTGACCTCGCGAACAGGTGGGTGGCTCAGATCTCCTCCAAGCGGGTTGGGCTCGATGCGGCGGATATCAATGGCGCTCAGGTGCATTGGACTGCTGCCCAGATCCTGCGACAGCATCTCGAACTTCGTCTCATGTATCCGGAGGTGCGTCTGCTCTGGAGTGACGAATGGCGGACCTTCGATCTCCGGGGTTGGTGGATAACCGTCGCAGGCTTGACGTTTGCGGATGCGGATGCGGCCAACGGGTGGTGCGATTCGAAGCGGATTGCCAACGATCAATGCTTCGCCAAGATCGTCAGCAACGATCGCGATTCGTCGGGGACCACCAAATATCGGCGATAGTGCCTGAGCCGTTCGGCGCACTTCCCACATCTGAGGAGCTTGGCGAATGACCGAAGACAACTCGCGTCACCACAGTGAACCATCGATTAACGGTTTGCCCCAGCAACACGGCGTGTATCCACCGGCGCAGGGCTATTCACCGGCGCGATCTGCGTTCGAGGATATTCGGATCGGTGACTACACCCGCGACGGGACAGCCGCGGTACTACTGTTCGTGTCGTTCTTCTTGCCGTGGAGTGCGACCGTCGCAATAACCCGCGTCGGTTCGAGTGCTCTTGTGGTGCTTCTGGTTTTGCCGACACTGCTGTCGCTGGTGTCCCTGTCTCTGCCGTACGTGGCGCGACTCGGAATGCTCGGGCCGAATTGGAATGTCGGGCAGATACGTGTGCTGCGTCTGGTGGCCAACGGACCCCTCATTGCCACTGTCGTGGGTCTTGTCGTCTACGACGTCATTCGTGGAATGTTCCGATTCAGTGAGAGCTCGAGTGTTTTCACCGGCAACGGGGTCGGCGCTGGAGCGTGGTTCGGGCTTGCCGGCGCCCTGCTCGCAGCTCAACCGCGAGCGGCCGAAATTCGCATCGACCCTCGAACCGCGCCGCGATGGTTGGCGTTGGTGAAGCCGCTTGTGTTTGTGGCTTGGGGGTCGTCAGTGGCCTCGGCGCTACTCGCGCTGATCTACATCCTGGTCTCCGCCAGTCGCTACCGATATTACGACGGGCCGCAGACATTCGAGAGCCTGATCGTTCTCTTCGTGTCGTCGGCCGTTCCGATCGTCGTGGTGGGTGTTGCGGCAGTCGGTCTCGCCAGACGGTTTGCGTCCTGGCGCCTCACCATCGCCGCGCTCGGCATCGCTCTCCTCGCAGCCGGATTACTCCACTCGATCAGCGAGGGCACAAGTGTCGAGCTGTTCCACACGGTCACGGCTAGTCCGTACTACGGCATCACGTTCTTGATTGCCGCAGCTGCAATTACATTCATTCCATTCGGTGTTGCATCCGTCGGCGACGGGACGCACCCCGGATACGTCTGGCTCGCAGCGGCACGAAACGGCATGCTGTTGATCGCGGTGTGGAGCTTCGGTGTTGGATTCTCTCAGATCGCAATGGCAGCAACGCAATTTGGCATCGTGCCGTGGGGAGATGCGTTGGTGCTCGCTGTTCTCGCGATACTCTTCGGGATTCTTGCCGTCGTCGGAGTCAGATCACTGTCGCTTCAGTATTCTTCGCTCGACCCTCGCCCGTCACGCGAGGTTGGTCTTGGAGTCTGTGTCGGCTTGCTCGTCCTGATGATCGTTCGTCTCGTGGTGCAGTCGGCCATGTATGGCGAAATATATTACAGTGCATGGATATTCGATCTCGCCATGGCGGTGCTGGTGGTTCTGGTTGCTCTCGCTCTCACAGTCTCACCGGCTGTTCGGAATTTGTATGCGGGGGTGCAACTGTTCGCGTCGGCCACCACGGTTACAGCTGCGGTACCGAATCTCGGACAGCCCGTTCAGCGTTCGAGGCGTGCTCTCGAGGCTGCGGATCCGCGGACTCCGGCGGCGGTGCTGTTCGAGATCGCATCGAGTTCGCCGGAGTTGCGGCCGGCGATCGCTGCGAATCCGTCGACGTACGACGATCTTGTGACGTGGCTCGAAGCGCTGGGTGATCCTGCTGTGGATGCAGCGTTGGACCGAAGGGCTGCTGGGCAATTCGGTCTACCTGAACCTGAACCTGACCGCGTGCCGGTGCCCGTGCCCGTGCCCGTGCAGCCTTCGAGACGTGCTCTCGAGGCTGCGGATCCGCGGACTCCGGCGGCGGTGCTGTTCGAGATCGCATCGAGTTCGCCGGAGTTGCGGCCGGCGATCGCTGCGAATCCGTCGACGTACGACGATCTTGTGACGTGGCTCGAAGCGCTGGGTGATCCGGCTGTGGATGCAGCGTTGGACCGAAGGGCTGCTGGGCAATTCGGTCTACTCGGACCCGAACCCGAACCTGCGACCGAGACGTTCATTTCGAGCGGACCGGAGGCCCGCTCCAGTGGCGACCTTGTGCAACCGTCCGCACCGCGACCGGCCGTGCCGCAATTTGCCGTGCTGCAACCGAACCCGGGGTATGGGCCGACCGGCGTTCCACTCCTGCCTGGTGGGTTTCGGCCGGCCGGCGCCGGGATACGAGTTGCCGCGCGGTTCATCGATTTTGCCATTCTCGCAGTTGTGTCGGTCGTCGGCGGAATGATCTCCACCGCGACGCTCGGAAACGGATTCGACTTCGATTCCTACCGGACAAGTTCGGGTCTGATCGGCCAGCTGATCGGGATCGGTTCGATCGTGTACTTCGTATGGGGAGAGTCGGCATTCGGGGTAACCCTGGGCAAACTCGCCCTCGGAATAGGGGTTCGCTCGGTAGGAGGTGCACGTCCGGCCTTGGCGCAGTCCTTCAAACGGAATGCATTCGTGATCCCCATGTACTTCGGATCGGCTGTTTCGGCGTTGGCCATGCTCGGTAGTGGTGACGAGCTCGTCGGCATGCTGAATTCGATGTCGTTGGGCAGTGTCGCGAGCATTCTCGGTTCTCTTGTAACAGTCGCTATTTCGATCGCGATCATCGTTTCGATCAGTAGCGCACCGGACGTCCGCGGCTTCCACGATCGGATGGCTGACGCCGCCGTCGTGGTGACCCGACAGTGACCGAGCACGCTTCGATGGAAGAGGCTTGCCTTCAGAGCGTCAGCAGCTTCTTCTGGACTTTGCCCATAGCGTTGCGGGGCAAGCTGTCCACCAGACAAACCTGACGAGGGCGCTTGTGGATCGACAGTGATTCGGCGACGAAGTCCGAAACCACCGCGCAGTCGGCTACGTCTCCGACGATGAAGGCGACTATGCGTTGGCCGAGGTCGTCGTCCGGCACACCGACGACGGCGGCCTCGCGAACACCGGGGTATGCCAGAAGTGCCTGTTCCACCTCGCCTGCACCGATGCGGTATCCACCGGACTTGATCATGTCGACCGACTCGCGGCCGACGATGCGGTGGAATCCGCTGTCGTCGATCACCGCGATGTCGCCGGTGCGGAACCAGCCGTCCTCGGTCATGGATTCCGCTGTCTTCGAGGGGTTCCCGAGGTACTCGTCGAAGAGCACGGCTCCCGCAACTTCCAGTTGCCCAAGCTGCTCTCCGTCGTGCGCCGACAATTCGCCGTTCTCGCCGCGCAACCTCGTCCTGACTCCGGGAACAGCGTGCCCGACCCAACCCGGGCGACGTTCGCCGTCGTGCGTCGTGCTGACGGTGATGAGGGTTTCACTCATGCCGTAGCGCTCGACGGGAGCCAATCCGGTCAGCGATTTCATCCGCTCGAACAATGGAACCGGAAGTGGTGCACTTCCGGACACGAGCAAGCGCGCGGATCGCAATGCTGCCGCAGCCGAGGGATCACCGCACACGCGTGACCAGACGGTCGGAACACCGAAGTACAACGAGCCACCCGCTGCGGCATACGAATCCGGAGTTGGTCTGACGGTATGAATCAGCGGTGAACCGACGCGCAATGCGCCCAACACGCCGAGAATCAACCCATGGACGTGGAAGAGGGGCAGTCCGTGGACGAGTGTGTCGTCCGGAGTCCAATTCCACACGTGGGCAAGTGCGTCGAGATCTGCTGCGATCGCTGCTCGCGAGAGGACGACGCCTTTCGGCGCTCCGGTGGTTCCTGAGGTGTACATGATCAGTGCGGTAGCTGCCGCGCTCGGTTCGGGATAGGACGTCGCAGATCGCGCGTGAATATTGATGGGAATCAACGGGATACTCGAATCCGACGGTCCGTCTCCGAGTATCAGTTCGGCCTGGGAATCGGCGATGATGTGCTGACGTTCGAGCGGACCGGAGTCCGGTGGGATCGGTACCACGGCAACATCGGCGATCAGCGCGCCGGCGACGGCGACCACTGTCTCGAGGCCGGCGGCGGCTTGTACTGCCACTCGCTGTGCACCGTGGATTCGATCGGCGACCGCGGTGGCGGCGGCCAACAGGTCGGCGCGAGAGAGGGTTGCGCCTTCGCCGAAACTGACCGCCGCTCCGTGGTCGTCGAAGATGCGAGGGTCGAGGGAGCGCAGAAGTGTGGATTCGCTGTTCATTGCGAGTTTCCTTTCTTCAAACGAAGATTCAGACGGACCAGGGAACAACGAACAGCAGCCAGGCGAGGATCGGCGTCACGACCATGATGGTCATGCCCCACCGCATCGTCAGCCCGAACACCACGTCGCGTTCTTCCGGAGCGGCGTTCGCCACCACCAGCGCGCCGTTGGTCGAGAACGGACTGCAATCGACCAGAGACGACGAGATTGCCAGTGCGATAACCAGGCCGGTTGCATTGACCTGGCCGGTCATGAGGAAGGGAATTGCCAAAGGGATGAGTGCACCGAGGATTCCGGTGGTGGATGCAAACGCCGACACGATCGCGCCGATCAGACAGATCAGGAACGCCGCGAGAAGTGGAATGCCCACGTGAGCTACCGAATCCCCGAGCCACTGGACGGTGTTTTGGTTCTGCAATAGGGCCACGTATGTGACGATTCCGCCGATGAGGAGGACGGTGCCCCAGCTGATCTTGTCGACGGCTCCGCGGGCGGAGGCCGGGAAGATCAGGGTGAGAAGTACCGCGACGGTCAGTGCGGTGAATCCGACGTCGAGGTCGAAGACCAAGGCGCCGAGTGCAAGTGATGCCAGCCCGAGCAGGGTGAGTCGCCGCTCGAGATTGAGTGCTCCCTCGTGCGGAGCGGTCCCACCCGAGGACTTGCCGCCACCCTTCGAGCTGTCGCCGGAACCCGAACCGGTGATGGTGTCGCCACCGCCCGACGCGTTGCCGACTGCGCTGACGAGCACGCGCTCCGAGGCGCCGCGTGCAATCAATGCGCGACCGCCGAACGAGACGTACGCGATTGCGGCAACAACAGCCGCGGCTGCGAAGGTCGAGACGAACAGCAAGGCCGGGCTGGACGGGAGGCCGTTCTGGCGCATGACGTCGTTGGTGATCACACCGAAGATTCCGATGGGGGAGAAGCTGCCCGCCGTTGCGCCTTGGACGACCATGAAGCCCATCAGCATGGGGTGGATCCGGTAGCGGGTGGCGAAGCCCATCGCCACGGGCGCGATGATGGCGACGGCAGCGGGACTGACCGCGCCCATGGCGGTGACGGCCGCGCACACCGCGAACATCGCCCACGGCACGAGGGCCACTCGTCCTCTGACCGCACGGACCGCCGCGTGAATGATCCAGTCGACCGTGCCGTTGTTTCTGGCCAGCGCGAACAGGTAGGTGACGCCGACCAGGATGACGAAGAGGCTGGCCGGGAAGCCGTCGAGGATCTCGCTGGTATCGACAGTGAAGACCAGTGTTCCGACGACGAAGGCAGCCACCAGAGCAAGCGCACCCATGTTCACCGACCTCACGGTGGATATGACGAACACCAGGACAAGTACTGACAGGGCTATGACATTTGCCATCGAACTCTCAATCCGTTCGCGACCAGCTTGTGGTCTGCATCACTTGGAATTGGCCTAGCCTCTCTTCCACTGCTCCATTTGTCAAGTACACTCCGAGGCATGAATTCGACGTCATCGCCCGGCTCGCGCTCGGGCCTGCCCGGACGATTGAAGCGTCCGCGTCTGTATGAGCAGTTGGCCGAGCACATTTCGAATTTCATCGAGGCTCAAGGCCTTTCGCCCGGCGATCGGCTTCCTCCCGAACGCAGCCTGGCTGCCGAACTCGGCGTGAGTCGCGCGTCGCTGGCTCAAGCGCTCGTGGCCCTCGAGATTCGGGGCAGAGTCGAAATTCAGCACGGTAACGGAGCGGTGATTCGCGAAGCTCCCACGCCCGACGCGGGTAGGTCTGCGGATTCGGGAGTGCGGTTGCAAGACCGAACCGTCGACGAACTGACTGCTGCCAGGGAAGCGATCATGGCCGGCCTGGCTCGGGCGGCGGCGTCGAATCCCAACGCTGCGCTTCGGGTCGCGATGTTGACCGACGACGGGACCGCGAGAAACTTCGCCGAGACATGGCGCTGCGTCAGGCACCTGGCCGGTGGCGGCTTATTGGCTGATCTCGACGACACCATCGCCAAGCAGGCGGACGTGCCCGAGTCCTCGGCGCGACTGTCTGCGCGACTCGATCAGCTCGCCCACCGGATCATCGACGGTGACCAATCGGGCGCCGCTGACGCTGTTGCGGGAATCCTCTCCGAAACGGCCTGACGAATAACGACGGACGAGCGTCGGAAAAGCGCACGATAACCACTATGAGCATGTTCGCTCACAGGAAACTGTGCTGCGACGTAGCCCGGGAACCTGATCGGCAATGCGCACGTTGAACACAGTGACGACCGTTCCAACCAAGCGGCACGGCCGCTGGCGGGCATCGATGGGGCCGATCGCGGTAACCTGCAGGTGTCCGGTTGGCAGCCGGAAGGCGACCTGGCAGACCCGCACTCTCGAAAGGACCGGCCACATCGGCCGACCTGTATGAACCGTAAGACTGTGTTCCGTAACGTGCTACTCGTAGCCGTCGTGCTGTTGGTGATCTATGCCTTCAGCTACTTCAGCAACGACACCCGCGACTTCAAGACCGTCGACACCTCGGTCGCGATATCCCAACTCGACGCCAAGAACGTTGAGTCGGCGCAGATCGACGACCGTGAGCAGCAGGTTCGTCTGTGGCTCAAGAACGGCAACGACGCCACCGACGGTAAGACGCAGATCCTGGCGAAGTACCCCGCGAGTGCGTCGGAGCAGATCTTCGACAAGGTCGAAGGCGCCGGAGCGGACAAGTTCAACACGACGGTCACTCAGGAGAGTTGGCTGACGTCGATCCTTCTGTTCGTGCTGCCGATGATCATTCTGTTCGGCATCTTCTTCTTCGTCATGAACCGGATGCAGGGCGGCGGTGGTCGCGGCGGAGTCATGGGATTCGGTAAGTCGAAGGCCAAGCAGCTCACCAAGGACATGCCGAAAACCACGTTCGCCGACGTCGCCGGTGCGGACGAGGCTGTCGAAGAGCTGTACGAGATCAAGGACTTCCTGCAGAACCCGGCTCGCTACCAGGCGCTCGGCGCCAAGATTCCGCGCGGTGTGCTGCTGTACGGCCCTCCCGGAACCGGTAAGACGCTGCTCGCTCGCGCTGTCGCAGGCGAAGCCGGCGTCCCGTTCTTCACCATCTCCGGTTCGGACTTCGTCGAGATGTTCGTCGGTGTCGGTGCTTCGCGTGTTCGCGACATGTTCGAGCAGGCCAAGCAGAACAGCCCCTGCATCATCTTCGTCGACGAGATCGACGCAGTCGGTCGTCAGCGCGGCGCAGGACTGGGCGGCGGACACGACGAGCGCGAGCAGACGCTCAACCAGCTGCTCGTCGAGATGGACGGCTTCGGTGATCGCACCGGCATCATCTTGATCGCCGCAACCAACCGCCCCGACATCCTCGACCCAGCACTGCTGCGTCCGGGACGCTTCGATCGCCAGATTCCGGTCGGCGCCCCCGACCTCGCCGGTCGCCGTGCGATCCTGCGAGTGCACTCGCAGGGCAAGCCGATCGATCCCAACGCCGATCTCGAAGGCCTCGCCAAGCGGACCGTCGGAATGTCGGGCGCCGATCTTGCCAACGTCATCAACGAGGCTGCGCTGCTCACCGCACGCGAAAACGGGACCGTCATCACCGAAGCCTCGCTCGAGGAATCGGTGGACCGTGTTGTCGGTGGACCGCGGCGTAAGAGTCGCATCATCAGCGAGCACGAGAAGAAGATCACGGCGTACCACGAGGGCGGTCACACGCTGGCTGCTTGGGCAATGCCTGACATCGAGCCGGTCTACAAGGTCACGATCCTCGCTCGCGGTCGCACCGGCGGTCACGCGATGACCGTGCCCGAGGACGACAAGGGTTTGATGACGCGTTCCGAGATGATCGCCCGTCTCGTCATGGCAATGGGTGGACGCGCCGCCGAGGAGCTGGTGTTCCACGAGCCCACCACCGGAGCGTCGTCCGATATCGACATGGCGACCAAGATCGCACGCGCGATGGTCACCGAATACGGCATGAGTGCCAAGCTCGGCGCGGTTCGCTACGGACAGGAGGGCGGGGATCCGTTCCTCGGCCGTTCGATGGGCGTTCAGTCCGACTACTCGCACGAGATCGCCCGCGAAATCGACGAGGAGGTGCGCAACCTCATCGAGGCGGCGCACACCGAAGCGTGGGCCATCCTCAACGAGTACCGCGATGCGCTCGACCTCATCGCTACCGAACTGCTCGAGCGTGAGACGTTGACTCGCAAGGACCTCGAGAAGATCCTTGCCGGCGTCGAAAAGCGTCCGCGTATCACGGCTTTCAACGATTTCGGTGGGCGCACGCCTTCGGATCGTCCGCCGGTGAAGACTCCTCGCGAACTCGCGATCGAGCGCGGCGAAACGTGGCCGGAGCCCGCTGCTGCACCTGTTCTCGTCAAGGCAGGCGCACCCAGCAGCGGCGCACCCAGCAGCGGTGCACCCAACGGCGGTGTCCCCAACAACGGTGGTCTCCCCAACAACGGCAACCAGGGACCCTCGAACGGCTACGCACAGCCCTCGTACCCGCAGCCGAGTGCTCCGCAGCAGACTCCGCAACCGGGAACACCCGACTACGGAGCGCCCGCCGGATGGTCGGCACCGGGTTGGCCTCCGCGTGAGAACCCGTCGCCGACGTACCCCGGACAGCAGTCGGGTGGGTACACCGGTGGACAGAATCCGACCCCGCCGAACCAGTCGCAGGGCCAGTACGGTCAGCCCCAACACGGTCAGCCCCAGCCCGATCAGGGGCAGTACGGTCAACCGCACCCGGGACAGCAGGCGTACCCCGAGCAGCCGCACCCCGGCCGCCGTTACCCCGCGCAGCCCGATTACCCGGTGCAGTACCCGGACGGTGGACCCTTCGCCGATCCGAACCGGGGAAACCCGACCGGCGAAAACCAGTGGCAGAGCCCCGCACCGGAACAGCCGCAGACTCCGCCGCCGCATCATTCGGCTGAGGACGACGGCCCGAGCACCGCTCGCTGGGACGGACCGGACGGATCCCGCTGACCTTGCGCCACTAGGCTCTGCGGCGGGGGACCTGTGAACAATTCTCGAGGAGAGTTCGGTTGTCGGTGAATGATGTGGCCAGTGAACTGGTGTCGCTCGGAACGGGCCGCCCGTTCGATCAGGCGCGGGCAGAGGCTGCCGTACGGGAATTGTTGATCGCGGTCGGTGAAGATCCGGAGCGCCCAGGCCTGCTCGATACGCCGGCCAGGGTTGCGCGCTCGTACAAGGAGATCTTCGCGGGTCTGTACTCCGAGCCCGACGACGCGTTGAACACAACTTTCGACGAGGGTCACCAGGAATTGGTGCTCGTGCGAGACATTCCGATGTTCTCGACGTGCGAGCACCACCTGGTGTCCTTCCACGGTGTTGCTCACGTTGGCTACATCCCGGGAAAGTCGGGCAAGGTCACCGGTTTGTCGAAGCTCGCGCGCGTCGTCGATCTGTACGCCAAGCGTCCGCAGGTTCAAGAACGCCTGACCAGCCAGATCGCGGATGCTTTGATGCGCAAGCTCGACCCGCGTGGAGCCATCGTCGTCATCGAAGCCGAGCACCTCTGCATGGCGATGCGCGGTATCCGCAAGCCTGGAGCCAGCACGACCACGTCAGCGGTTCGTGGGCTCCTGCAATCCAGCGCGGCCTCACGGTCCGAAGCGCTGGACCTCATCCTTCGTAAGTGAGCGAGATGTCCGCGGCTCCCGTTGCAGGTAGCGATCCGGCCCGGATGGTCGTGATGGGGATTCTGAACGTCACCGCCGATTCGTTTTCCGACGGTGGTCAATTTCTCGATCGTGACGCGGCGATCGCTCGCGGGCTCGAACTGCAACGCATAGGCGTCGACATCGTCGACGTCGGCGGCGAGTCGACGCGCCCCGGAGCCACCCGCGTCGATCCGAAACTCGAGGCGGACCGTATTGCCCCGGTGATCGAAGAACTCGTGGCAGCCGGAATTCGCGTCAGCGTCGACACGATGCGTGCTTCCGTCGCCGCCGCCGCGATCGAAGCGGGCGCAGGCATCGTCAACGACGTGTCGGGCGGTCGCGCAGACCCCGACATGGCATCCGTTGTGGCCGACGCCGGAGTGCCCTGGATCCTCATGCATTGGCGCTCGGCCGGTGACTACGTCCATCGTGGTAGCGCCGATCACTACGACGACGTGGTCCGCGACGTCCGTGACGAACTGCTGTCGCAGGTCGATCTGGCGTTGAAAGCAGGGGTCGATTCGTCGTCGATCATCCTCGACCCCGGCCTCGGGTTCGCGAAGAACGCCGACCACAACTGGGCCCTGTTGCGTGCACTACCCGAGTTCAACGCGACCGGATTCCCGATACTGGTCGGCGCTTCCCGCAAGCGGTTCCTGGGGTCTCTGCTCAGCGATCCCGACGGCAATCCCCGTCCGCCTGGTGGCCGCGAGACTGCGACGGCCGTGGTCTCGGCCCTTGCAGCACGTGAGGGCGCCTGGGGAGTTCGGGTGCACGACGCACAAGCCTCGCTCGACGCCATTGCCGTGGTCGACGCCTGGAACCGTGGACGAGAAAGGGCCTGACATGGGGGACCGAATCGAATTGCGCGGGCTGAAGGTTCGCGGCAATCACGGAGTGTTCGACCACGAGAAGCGTGACGGTCAGGACTTCTTCATCGACATCACCGTCTGGATGGACTTGGCTCCCGCCGCGGCGTCGGACGATCTGACCCATACCCTGCACTACGGCGAGTTGGCGGAAGCCGCCGCAGCCATCGTCGCCGGCCCGTCGCGCGATCTCATCGAGACCGTCGCCGCTGAGATCGCCGACGACGTCATGAAAGATTCGCGAGTCGAGAGCGTCGAGGTCGTGGTCCACAAACCGTCGGCACCGATTCCGCTGGTTTTTGCGGACGTCGCCGTCGTCGCACATCGGACCAGATCGGCATGACGCGCGCTGTTCTGTCGATCGGTTCCAACATCGGCGACAGCGTGGCTCACCTGCAGTCCGTTGTCGACGGGTTGGGCAGCGCCGTCGTTGCTGTCTCACCGGTCTACTCGACGGCGCCGTGGGGTGGCGTCGAGCAGCAGGATTTTTTCAACGCGGTGGTGGTGGTCGACGATCCCGAGGCCGACGCCGCTGAGTGGCTTCGCCGGTCGCAAGCTCTCGAGGAAGCTGCAGACCGGGTGCGCGAACAGCGTTGGGGACCCCGGAGCCTGGACGTGGACGTGGTCGACTGCGAAGGCGTCGTCAGTTCCGATCCCGTGCTCACCCTTCCGCATCCGCGAGCGCATCTACGGGCATTCGTTCTCGTTCCCTGGCTGGACGTCGAGCCTGACGCGACGCTGATCGTCGACGGCCAGAAGTTGTCGGTGGCACAAATTCTCGACGGCCTCGATCGCACTGAGCGTGAAGGTGTGCGCACTACCGATGTGGTGCTTGCGCGGTGACCGAAGAAGGCAAGGGTTTGAAGCCGACCCGGATCAGTGAACTCGCGGTCCTGGCTGCGGTTGCCGCTGTGGCCACCTGGATTCTGATTCGCGTGTTCTACGGTTCGATGCCGCCGATCCCTGTTTATGCGGGAGCGTCGCTGTACTTCGTGGCCGTTGCCGAGGCCGTCTTCGCTTTTGTCATTCGTTCACGCGTCAAGAACCGTCAGGTCGGAGACGGGCTCAGACAGCTTCATCCCATCACCGCCGCCCGAGCGCTGGCATTGGCCAAAGCATCCGCTTTGGTCGGTTCAGCTACCGTCGGTGTCTGGGTCGGAGTGCTGGTGTATCTCATCCCACAGCGCTCGGTTCTGCAGGCCGCAGCCTCCGACACGCCGGGCGCGTGGGTGGGGTTGGGCGCCGCAATTGCGCTGGTAGCGGCAGCTCTGTGGCTCGAACATTGTTGCAAGACGCCGGAAGATACACCTGACGAGCCCGCGCACTGACAGCCTGGTCGGCAAATCACCCACCGAGGTACGTGGCGACCCCGGTCTCGGCAAGTACCCTGGCAACCATGACAAATTCTGGTCGATCGAAGTCTGCGCGCCGAAGCAAGCGCAGCGCGAGCCAGATGATCATTGCTGCTCTTCTGGCACTTGCTGTCATTGCTTCGCTGTTTCTGATCTTCAGCAACAGCGTTCAGCTTCTTCGGGTGGGACTGGTCGTCGCTCTGTGGGCAGCCACCCTCGGCGCTATCGCCATGACCAAGTATCGGCGTGAGTCGGCACTGGACAAAGCCAAGGTTGCCGATCTGCAGACCGTGTACGAACTGCAGCTCGAACGTGAAATTTCGGCTCGACGTGAGTACGAACTGAGCGTCGAAGGTCGCGTGCGACGTGAGGTGACCGCGGACGCTGAGGAACTGGCCGGGCTGCGCGCCGAATTGGTGGCGCTGCGCCGAAACCTCGAAGCACTGTTCGAAGGTGGACTGCTGCCCGAACAGACCGCGCTCAAGACCGATTCGACGCGAGTACCGGAACTTGGCGGTAGTTCGTACGGCGCGTACCAGCCGGCACCGTCGGGGTTGTACGTTCCCGGCGCCGGCCAGAACGGACCCAGCCAACCGGCACCGAACGTCGGCGGCTTGGCATCGCCCAACGACGATCCGGTGACTGCTGAGACAACCGTCGTGTTCGCTGAGACGTCGTGGCGTGACAGCAGCTTCGTGGCGCCGCGTGTCATACCGACGCAGAAGCCACAAGAGACGCAGAAGCCACAGAATCAGAGCGGGAACCAGGCACCGAAGAGTTCCCCAGCGAGTTCCCCAGTAGGTTCCACTGTGAGTTCCTCGCCGACACGAACGGTGAAAGACGTTCCAGTGAAGGATGATCCGGAGCCGGTCGCGCCCGTCGAGCCTGAAGTCAAGGCTCCCGCCCAGGCCCCGAACATCGAAGACGCCGTCATCGAAGACGCTGTCGTCGAAGAGGCGCCCGAGGTTGTTCCCGAGATTGTCACGGAAGCTGAACCCGAACCCGCTGCGGAGCCTGACGCAGAGCCGCGCCGTCGTCGCCGTGCCGCTCCGGAAGATGCCGCGAGCGGTGCTCATTCCAACGGGTTGACCGTCGCCGAAATAATGGCGAACCTGAGTTCGAACAACCCGTCCGAAGGCTCCGGTCGACGTCGTCGCCGAGAGGACTGAGTCGCAGATCACTCGCCCGGCCATGGCATGACGGTTCGGGCGAAGGATATCCTCGGACGCAGAACGTCTGGTACCCGCCGAGCGGGACTGGAACGAACGAGAGGAATCCGGTGACTTCCTTCGGGATCACTAATGGGCCTGCACCTGCGCGCTTGACGGTAGGAATTGTCTCAGCAGGACGGGTCGGAACAGCTGTCGGTGCCGCATTGGAGCGAGCCGGTCATGTTGTCAGCGCTTGCTCCGCCGTCTCCAGTGCCTCGGTTGCCCGCGCTGTGAAGCGGCTTCCCGATACCGAAATTCTTCCGGCCGCCGACGTCGCAGCTCGCTCAGAACTGCTGATTCTTGCCGTCCCTGACGACCAGCTTGCGGATCTTGTGCGAGGTCTCGCGGCCACCCAAGCCGTCAAGCCGGGCACGCTCGTCGCCCACACGTCCGGTGCCAACGGCATCGCGATCCTGACTCCGCTCACCGAACTCGGCGCGCTGCCCTTGGCTATCCATCCGGCGATGACGTTCACCGGTCACGACGAGGACACCGCACGGCTGTCGTCGGCATGCTTCGGAATCACTGCTGCCGACGACATCGGTTACGCGATCGCGCAGTCACTGGTCCTCGAGATCGGCGGCGAGCCCGTCCGAGTGCGCGAGGAGAACCGAGCGCTCTACCACGCGGCACTGGCTCACGGCAGTAATCACCTGGTCACGCTCGTGGTCGACGCCGTCGAGGCGCTGCGAGCGTCGTTGCAAGGTGACGAGCTGCTCGGTCAACAGTTGGTCGACGGAGATCCGGGTGGAGTGGCCGAGCGTGTCCTGCAGCCGCTGCTGTCGGCAGCCTTGGACAACGCGCTACGACGCGGTCCCTCGGCGTTGACCGGTCCGGTGGCACGCGGCGACGCTGCTGCCGTCGACACACATTTGCGCGTACTGACAGAACTGGATCCGGAGCTCGCTGCCGGCTATCGGGCGATGTCCTTGCGATCGGCCCAGCGGGTGGGCGCCCCCACCGAATTGTTCGACATCTTGACTGAAACGGGAGGTGACCGTCGTGAGTGATCTGCAGGGCGGATACAAGCGCGGCGAACTGACGGTGCACCACGATCCGGACAAGCTTCGGCGCGTCTCGCGGGCACTGCGAGGTGTCGGGCGTCAGGTGGCGCTCGTTCCGACGATGGGTGCGTTGCATGCGGGCCACATCGAATTGGTTCGTCAGGCCAAGGTCACCGGCGCCGTCGTGATCGTTTCCATCTTCGTGAACCCGCTCCAGTTCGGTGCGGGCGAAGACCTGGACGCGTACCCGCGCACTCTCGATGCGGATCTCGACCTGCTTCGCGCCGAGGGCGTCGAATTGGTGTTCGCGCCGAGCGCCAAGACGATGTACCCGCGGGGCCAGCGCACCACCATCGTGCCGGGCCCGTTGGGTAGCGAACTCGAAGGCGGAGCGCGCCCCACTCACTTCGCCGGAATGCTGACGGTTGTGGCGAAGCTGCTGCAGATCGCGGCACCCAATCACGCCTACTTCGGTGAGAAGGATTACCAGCAGCTGACGCTCATCCGTCAGATGGTGTGGGATCTCAACTTCGATGTACAGATCATCGGAGTTCCGACGGTCCGCGAGTTCGACGGCCTCGCGTTGTCCTCTCGCAATCGCTACCTCGACGAGGGCCAGCGCGCTGCAGCGGTCGCGCTTTCCGCTGCTCTGATCGCCGGTGCACACGCGGCGTCCGGGGGAGCGGAAGCAATTCTGGAAACCGCACGCGCTGTTCTGGCAGCTGTTCCGGAAATCGAGGTCGACTACCTCGAGGTTCGGGGCGTCGATCTGGGCCCCGCGCCCGAGCGAGGTGACGGCCGACTGTTAGTGGCCGCCAAGCTCGGAACCACCCGTTTGATCGACAACGTCGGTGTCGCGGTGGGAACCGGGTTCCTCGAGCGTGACACCGACCCATCCGCCGACGCCATCGACGACCTGCTGTCTCACTGAGCACTTTTCACGAGTAAGGACCTGGATATGTTTCGCACAATGATGAAGTCGAAGATCCACCGCGCCACCGTGACTCACGCCGACCTGCATTACGTCGGCTCCGTCACCGTCGACCAGGATCTGATGGACGCCGCAGACCTCCTCGAAGGCGAACAGGTGTGCATCGTCGACATCGACAACGGTGCGCGTCTCGAGACGTACGTCATCGCCGGCGAGCGGGGAACCGGTGTCATCGGAATCAACGGTGCGGCAGCGCATCTGGTCAAGCCGGGCGATCTGGTCATCCTCATCGCCTACGGCGTGATGAACGAGCAGGAAGTCAAGGAATACTCCCCGCGCGTCGTCTTCGTCGATGCCGACAACAAGCAGATCGAACTCGGCTCCGACCCGGCTCATGCGCCGGAGGGTTCGGGTCTGATCACCCCGCGCATGCTGTCGACACTCGAGGCCTCGCGCGAATCCAGCCTGGTGTAATCCATGCTGCTCACGGTCGACGTGCGGAACACCAATATCGTTCTGGGATTGTTCTCCGGGACTGGTGAGTATTCGAAGCTGTTGCAGGACTGGCGAATGCGAACCGACCCTCGGATGACTGCCGACGAGTTGGCGTTGACCTTCCGTGGGCTGTTGGGTACTCATGTCGATGAGATCACCGGCGTTGCGGCGCTGTCGACAGTGCCGTCCGTCTTGCGTGAAATCCGCGTGATGCTGGAGCGGTACTGGGGTCACGTTCCCCATGTGGTGGTCGAACCGGGTATTCGCACCGGTGTGCCACTGCTGGTGGACAACCCCAAAGAGGTGGGAGCCGACCGGATCGTCAACAGTCTTGCCGCTCACCATCTTTACGAGGGTCCGTGCATTGTCGTGGACTTCGGTACGTCGACCTGTGTCGACGTCGTTTCCGCCAAGGGTGAGTTTCTGGGCGGCTGCATCGCGCCCGGACTCGAGATCTCGACCGATGCCTTGGCGTCGCAGTCCGCTGCGCTGCGCAAGGTCGAATTGGTGCGCCCGCGTTCGGTGGTCGGCAAGAACACCGTCGAATGCATGCAGTCCGGTGCGGTATTCGGCTTTGCCGGCCTCGTCGACGGATTGGTCAACCGCGTACGCGACGAACTGCCGGAGTTCGGTGGTGACGACGTCTCCGTGATCGCAACCGGGGACAGCGCACCGCTGATCATTCCCGAATCCGACACTATCGATCACCTCGAACGGGACCTCACTCTCGAGGGGCTGAGGTTGGTCTTCGAGCGCAATCAGGCGCGTCGTGGATCCGGTCGACGACCGGTCGCCTGATCGATGGTTTCGTTCCAGCAGTTTCGCGATTGCAAAAGTTATGCCACAATGGTGCTCGTGAATCGCTGCATGGGTGCTCAGGAGTGTTGTCGAGGCTGACCGCTGCCTTGACCAATTCACATTCCTTGGAGCTAGCTCGTGCTATCCACATATTCTGCAGATCTCTCTGTTTTGACCCCTACTCTCGCTGCTGATCGTGCTGTTTCCGCAGGTCGTAGCGCTAATCGTGGGGCGTCCGGACGCCGTCCGAGTGGTGCGTCGTTGCCTACCCGCCTTCGCCCGGCCGATTTGCTGCGACTGACCGACGAGGGAGCGAACGGCGTGCTCGACGGCCGTTTCGACCACCTCATTCCCGACGCCTTCCCGACGCTCGATCGTTGGTCCACTCGCCTGCATGCGGACGACGACGTCGATGTGTGGCTCATCAGCTGGGTACCCGAACGCAACACCGAATTGCACGACCACGCAGGTTCGTTCGGCGCATTGACCGTCCTCAGTGGTTCTCTCACCGAATTCCGTTGGGCCGGTGACGCCCTGGTGGAACGCCAGCTCGACGCCGGCGATCAGGCTTCTTTCCCGCTCGGCTGGGTTCACGATGTCGTGCGTTCGACGGATGTTCCTGGTGCTCCGATCGAAATCAGCTCTGATGCACCGACTCTGAGTGTTCACGCTTACTCGCCGCCGCTGACGGCAATGTCCTTCTACGAAGTGACGGATCACCGGACTCTTCGTCGCACCCGTACCGAGCTGACCGACCTGCCCGAGGGGGGCACCAAATGACCATCGACCAAATGCTCGACGACGCTCGCGCACAGATCGATCGTATGTACGTCTTCCAGCTCACCGAAGCCTTCCATCGCGGCGCGATCTTCGTCGACATTCGCCCGCAGGCGCAGCGCGCCATCGAGGGAACTCTCCCCGGTGCACTCGCGATCGAGCGGAACGTTCTCGAGTGGCGACTCGACCCCACCAGCAGCGCACACCTCGCGTTGGCCACCGACCACGACGTCGAGTGGGTAATCGTCTGCTCCGAGGGCTACACCTCGAGCCTGGCCGCAGCGTCGTTGCAGCAGTTGGGTCTGCACAAGGCAACCGATCTCGTGGGCGGGTACCAGGCGATCAAGGCCGCCGGACTGCTCGGTGCTCTCAGCGGAGTTCGTCATTGCTCCCGCGAGTTGGCGGCGGTTTCGGCTCATTGAGGTATTTGCTGTGCGCCTTTATTAACCGCGGGCGGTTAATAAAGGCGCACAGCGGGTCTGGCGGTAAATCTTCGGGCTCATTCCGTGATGGCGGGTGAAGGCCGTTGTGAGCGCAAAGGGGCTCGAGTAGCCCACTTCTCGCGCGATCGAGGACACCGTTCGTGCCGGGTCTGCGAGTAGATCCGCCGCCACCGACAAGCGCCACTCGGTCAGATAGCCGACGGGTCCGAGCCCCATGAGACCGGTGAACCGGCGTGCGAAGGCCGCTCGTGAACTGCCGGACTCCTGGGCCAGGCTCGCGACCGTCCAGGGGTGTTCCGGCCGATTGTGTATGAGCCGCAAGGCATGCCCGATGACGGGATCCTCGTAGGCCTTGATCCATCGCGGTGATCGATTCTGGTTCTCGGCGAACCACGTACGGACCGCCGAGATCAGGACCAGGTCCAGGAGCCTGTCCAGCAACACTTCCTGCCCTGGCCCGTCGGCGGCGATCTGTTGTTCCAGAAGGTTTGTCATCGGCGCGGTTTCGATGCTGCGTCGCACTACCGCGACGGGTGTCAGGCTGTCGAGGATCTGACGGCTGACATAGGAGTCCAAACGGTATGTGCCCGTGAGCATGACGGTCTGGCCGCTGGTCGAGTTGCCCCAGGTGCGAACGCCGAGAACTGACATGTCCTCGAGCGGTGATCCGTCGACCGCGGCGCAGTTTTGTGCCTCGTCGATGAGTACGTGGACCGGGGTGTCCGGGTGATCGGCGACCGTATAGGGATCGGGGCCGCGCAGGAGCGCAATGTCGCCGGCCTCGAGATCTTCGGTCTGTCCGGTGTCGGACACGACAACTGCGGTGCCGCGAACCAGAACCAGCACGGTGATCGGTGCGTGGTCCTCGATACGTAATGACCACGGTGGATCGAGCAGCGAGCGCAGCAGAAAAGCGCCCTCCGCCCGCGATCCGGCGAGCATCATCGACAATGCATCCATGATTAGACGGTAGACGCTGGCGTATGTTTTTGCGACCTTCGGCTATGGATCGTATTGCCGTCGCGGGGTCGAATGAGTACATGACGACAACAAGCGACATTCAATCGGCAGTGGTGATCGGTGGTACCGGCAAGACCGGTGCGCGCGTTGCGCAGAGGCTGACGGCGGTGGGAATCCGTACCCGAATCGCGTCGAGAACATCCGGGACGCGTTTCGACTGGAACGATCAGACGACGTGGGAGCCCGCGATGTCCGGTGTCGAAGCGGCATACGTGACCTATGCGCCGGACCTCGCAGTGCCGGAATCGAGCACCCACATCGAGGAACTTGCGGAGCTTGCGTACCGCGAAGGGGTTCGTCGCATGGTGCTCCTGTCCGGGCGCGGTGAACCGGCGGCGCAGAAAGCCGAGCAGGTTCTGGCCGACACCGGTCTGGAATGGGCTGTGGTGCGGGCGAGTTGGTTTGCCCAGAACTTCAGTGAGGGGTATCTGCTCGATCCGATTCGGGAAGGCTGCCTTGCACTTCCGGTAGGCGAGGTGGGGGAGCCGTTCATCGACGTCGACGATCTAGCTGACGTGGCGGTGGCCGCATTGACTCGAACCGACCTCCTCGGCCGAGTTCTCGAGGTGACGGGTCCGGAGTTGCTCACCTTCGCGGAGGCGGTTGAGGCGATTTCGGCGGCGTCGGGGCGTGCGGTGTCATTCGAAAGAATTGGACTGCAACAGTTTTCCGACGGCATGGCAGAAGTTGGCGTCCCGAGTGATGTCGTGGAGTTGCTCACTTACTTGTTTGCCGAGGTTCTCGACGGACGAAATCAAAGTGTGACCGGCGTCGTCGAAGAGGTCCTGGAACGACCCGCTCGAGATTTCACCACTTTTGCCGCCGAGGCTGCTCGAACGGGGGTCTGGTCGTGAAGAAATCCGAGATCTTCTTGGAGTTGCTCGTCGGCGTGACTGCGCTCGGCGCGCTCGTTGCCGGTGGTGCGTTGTTCGCGTTCTCGTCCTTCGTAATGCCCGCTCTGCGGTCGGTCGACGCACACGCCGCGATCACGTCGATGCAGGCGATCAACGTCGAAGCACCGCGGAGCGCCTTGATGCTGCCCCTCGTCGGATCGGCGCTCACCGCGATCGCCGCCGGAATCTGGGCAGCGATCTCCAGACCGGACGGCTGGGTCCTTGCCGTTGTCGGTTGCGTCGGGGTGCTCGCGGCCTTCGCGGTGACAGCGATCTACCACGTCCCCCGCAACGACGCTTTTGCCTCGGTCAGTGCTGCCGATGCAGCCGCATGGGCGTCGTACGAGGTGGGTTGGACGGTGTGGAATCACGTCAGGGTTGCGCTGTACCTCCTGTCGGGAATCGTGCTCGCGGTCGCCGCGGTGCTACCAGCAACAAACGCGGTGGACACGGCCCAGTAGTCTTGTACCCCGTGAGTGATGTAGAAGCCCAGCCAGTCGACGACACCCCCGAGCAGCTCCGTATCCGGCGCGAGAAGCGTGAACGGATCCTCGCGCAGGGGCAGGAGGCGTACCCGGTTTCGGTCGATCGCACCCACACGCTCGCGCAGATCCGCGCGGAGTACCCGGAACTCGAGCCGGACACGGCGACTGGCGTGCTGGTCGGCGTCGTCGGCCGCGTCATCTTCATGCGCAACACCGGCAAGTTGTGCTTCGCGACTCTGCAGGAAGGCGACGGTACCCAGCTGCAGGCCATGATCAGCCTCGCCGGCGTCGGCGAAGAGGCACTGGCTGCCTGGAAGTCCGACGTCGACCTCGGCGACTTCGTCTTCATCCACGGTGAGGTCATCAGCTCCCGTCGCGGCGAGCTCAGCGTGATGGCCGATGCCTGGCAGATCGCATCCAAGTCGCTGCGCCCCCTGCCGGTTGCTCACAAGGAGATGAGCGAAGAGTCCCGGGTGCGTCAGCGCTACGCGGATCTGATCGTTCGCCCCGAGGCTCGCGACAACGCCCGCAAGCGCGTCGCTGTTGTCCGTGCGCTGCGCAATGCGCTCGAGAGCCGCGGCTTCCTCGAGGTCGAGACGCCGATGCTGCAGACGCTGCACGGCGGCGCGGCAGCTCGCCCGTTCGTCACACACTCCAACGCCCTCGACATCGACCTGTACCTGCGTATCGCGCCGGAACTGTTCCTCAAGCGTTGCGTCGTCGGCGGTATCGAGAAGGTCTTCGAGATCAACCGCAACTTCCGCAACGAGGGCGTCGACTCCACTCACTCGCCCGAGTTCGCGATGCTCGAGACGTACGAGGCCTACGGCACGTACGACGATTCCGCGAAGATGATTCGTGAACTCGTCCAGGAAGTTGCGCAGGAAGCATTCGGCACGCAGGTCCTCACCCTCGCCGACGGTTCCGAGTACGACGTCAGTGGCGAGTGGCAGGTTCTCGAGATGTACCCGTCGCTGTCGGCGGCCATCGGCACCGAGGTCACGCCGGATACGACGGTCGACGAGCTTCTCGCTCTGGCGGAGAAGGTAGGCCTCGAGGTTCCCAAGGACAAGGGCTACGGCCACGGCAAGCTCGTCGAGGAGTTGTGGGAGCACCAGTGCGGCGATCAGCTGTACGTGCCGACGTTCGTCCGTGACTTCCCGGTCGAGACGTCGCCCCTGACCCGTGATCACCGAAGCAAGAAGGGTGTCACCGAGAAGTGGGACCTGTACATCCGCGGATTCGAGTTGGCGACCGGCTACTCCGAACTTGTCGACCCGGTCATCCAGCGTGAGCGCTTTGTCGACCAGGCGCGCCTCGCGTCGGCAGGCGACGACGAAGCGATGGTGCTGGACGAGGAGTTCCTCGCCGCGATGGAACAGGGCATGCCGCCGACCACCGGCACCGGCATGGGAATCGATCGACTGCTGATGGCTTTGACGGGTCTCGGTATTCGCGAGACGATTCTCTTCCCGATCGTTCGTCCGTCCGCTCGCTAGCTTTACTTCGATCAAGGTTCGGCCGCACATGTTGCGGCCGAACCTTTTTCAGTTGGGGCGCTCCCAAGGTATTCGATACGGTTCACAGTCGGCGTCGTCGTCGGCTATCGGCGGTGCCGAAAACCAGATGAATCTGGGTGAATTCTTCAGCTCGATCAGCTCAGCGGGGAGCGCTCGTAGTTGGGATTCGATTTGTTCCCAACGACATTCGCCTGCGGCAAAGGATTCATCCATGCGTGGTCGCCTGAGTTTCGGACTTTCGAATTGTTGCGATGATTTGGTAGATCGTGCCCTGGTTGAGTGCGTCAGGTAGTCCCTGATCCGACTGGACAAGGAAGACCATGACCTCGGCTGTGGAGTATCCGGGTGTGGTGACGACATCGAATTGTGCTGAGGGCGGATCGCATTCGTTGTCCGCCGGGATATTTGTGACGGTTGCGGTGTACCGGATCGCAGGGCGTCCGGAGATGGTGAAATTCGTGGGTCCGCTGTACGCGATGCTGGCGAGAGTGCCGTTCTTGGAGGCGAAGATTGCGCTCGGTAGAGGTCTTTTCTCGAGTCGTCGTCTGTCATGATTCCCCCGTCTGGATGCATCCCCCGATGCGCCGCAAGGAATGTATCGGCACTGTCTTTGTCGCAAGACAAGTCGACTGGCATACCCGGCGGAGATCAGTCCCAATCATCCGGACGAGCCAAGACAGGACGTTTGTCCAGGTGCTATTGTCGCTGCTTATCGAAGGATCTGGGGAGGAATGGTCGTGGTGAAAAAGGTTGTTGTCACGATGGTTGACGATCTGGACAAAAAATCGCCCGCGGACGAAACTGTGGAGTTTTCCGTCGACGGAGTTGCTTACGAAATCGATCTGACCGCCGCCCACGCCGCGGAACTGCGCGATGCACTGAAAAAGTGGATTCCTCATGCGAGAAAGTCGAATTCCGCCAAATCGGTCAACGGAGCGGTGACCAAATCCCGTCCCGTTGCGGACCGCGATCAGAGTGCCGCCATCCGCGAATGGGCCAAGGGTGCTGGCTTCGAGATTTCGGCCCGCGGTCGTATTTCCACGGAGGTGCGCCGAGCCTACGAAAAGGCCGTCTGAAATGGATCGCGAATGGATTCGGGCGCATTTTGCCGAAACGGATTGATAACGCGTTCTAGTTTGTTAGCGTCTGCACGGTTCGCATCTCTCGTAGAGGAGTCGGTCGTGCACAGAATCGGGTTGTTCGGGGGCGTGGTTCTTGCCGCTCTGATGCTTGTCGGGTTCACCTCCGTGGCTTCGGCTCAGGCCCCGTTGCCCGTGCCCAATGCCTTCCTTGCCGGTGTTCCTCAGGAGTTGGGAAATCCTGGCGGTTCAGCTCCTGGATCCAATGACTTTTCGTGTAAACCTACTGCCGAACATCCCAATCCGGTTGTGCTCGTTCACGGAACGGGTGGAAACAGGCAGACCAACTGGGCCACCTATGCGCCGTTGCTCGCCAACGAGGGCTACTGCGTCTTCGCGCTGACGTACGGCAACTTCCCCGAGCAGCCGTGGCCGTTGTCGGCCATCGGTGGAATGCAGGAAATTCCTTCCAGCGCAGCACAATTGTCGAATTTCGTCGATCAAGTTCTGGGCGCTACGGGCGCAACGTCGGTGGATCTCGTCGGGCATTCGCAAGGCACGATCATCAACGGGTACTACGCGAAGTTCCTCGGCGGTGCCGACAAAGTGGACAACATCGTCTCGGTGGCATCGCTGTGGAAGGGAACCCTCGGAAACGAGCAGGCAAGTATCGGCCGCAGCCTTCGCGAACTCGGGGTATCCGAGGCGGCACAGGCAGGATTCCCGATCTGCAAGGCGTGCCTGAACATGGGGGCCGGTTCGGAGTTCATCGAAAATCTCCGTGCGGGAGGCGTTTACGCGCCGGGCGTTCACTACACGAACATCACGACGCGCTACGACGAACTGGTGCTGCCGTATACAAATGGGCTGGAGCCCGGGCCGAACGCAACCAACATCGTCGTCCAGGACGGTTGTGAGCAAGACATCTCCGATCATCTCGCCATCGCGGCGTCGCTGCGCGCGGCGACTTTTGCTCTCAATGCACTCGATCCCGCGCATCAGCGGCCGGTACCGTGCAACTCGGTATTGCCCGTCGTGGGTTGATCAATATGTGGAGGCCTTCGGTGGGGATTCGAACATGCGTGGGTGCGCTCGCTCTGGCGGGTGCCGTGGCCGCGACCGCCGCACCTCTTGCGTCGGCGAACGAACCTCTTCCCGTTCCGTCCGGTTTCTTCAGCGGAATCGCCCTCGAAGCGACCAACCCGGGCGGATCGGCCCCTGGCACCAACGACTTCTCGTGCACGCCTTCCGCTGCTCATCCTGATCCAGTCGTCCTGGTGCACGGGACGGCGGCCAACCGTCAGACCAATTGGGGCGTACTCGCACCCGTACTGGCCAACGACGGGTACTGCGTTTTCGCGCTCACCTTCGGGAATCGAACGGACCAGCCGTGGCCGATTTCCGCAGCCGGCGGTCTCGCACCACTCGGAGACAGCGCAGGGCAGCTGTCGGACTTCGTCGATGACGTTCTCTCTGCGACGGGTGCCTCGAAGGTCGACCTGATCGGACACTCTCAGGGGACGACGGTCAGTGCGTACTACGCCAAGTTTCTCGGCGGCGACGCGAAGGTTTCCAAGATCGTCTCCATCGCTCCGTTGTGGGACGGCTCGGAGGTCGGGCCGCCGGAAGGCGTCGGGGGACCGGATTTCGACAACGCCACCTTCGTGACCGAACTGCGCGACGCGGGCGTCTACTCCGATGACGTCGAGTACACCAACATCGTGACTCGGTTCGATCAAGTGGTCGTTCCGTACAGCAGCGGAATACTGGCCGCGTCGAACGCGTCGAACATAGTTGTTCAGGACGGTTGCGAGCAGGACCTGTCGGATCACATCGCGCTGGTGGCGTCGCAGCGAACGGCGACTCTGACGCTCAACGCGCTTGATCCGTCGAATCCGCGTGAGGTGCCGTGCACTCGGGTACTCCCGATATTCGGCTGATCAGGCGTCGAAAATCGCTGTTCGCTTCAGGCGTACAGGAACCGGGAAACGATTCCCTCAGCTGCGACGTTGTGAACGGTAAGCAGTCCGGCTTCCGCCGCCAATCGGGTGGAGGAGCAGCAGGTGGACTTCGCGCCCTCTAGAGTAATAAGTGGGGTCGTGCAACCTTTGTCGATTCGTGGACGTCAGTCCGCTGACCGGCGAGGCGATCAGTCTGTAGTGCCGGAGCGAAACGCGGCGACCAGGGACGAGACATCCGGTCTCGAACCTGCCCGCCGGAGAGTGTGAGGGAGAGCGATGTTCGAGAGGTTCACCGATCGCGCGCGGCGCGTTGTTGTCCTGGCTCAAGAAGAAGCCAGGATGCTCAACCACAACTACATCGGCACGGAGCACATCCTTCTCGGCCTCATTCACGAGGGCGAAGGTGTTGCAGCCAAGTCGTTGGAGTCGTTGGGTATCTCCCTCGAGGGAGTCCGCAGCCAGGTCGAGGAGATCATCGGCCAGGGCCAGCAGGCTCCGTCCGGTCACATCCCCTTCACACCGCGCGCCAAGAAAGTCCTCGAGCTGAGTCTGCGCGAAGCGCTGCAGCTCGGACACAACTACATCGGTACGGAGCACATTCTGCTCGGTCTCATCCGTGAGGGTGAGGGCGTAGCAGCCCAGGTTCTGGTCAAGCTCGGTGCCGATCTCAACCGTGTCCGCCAGCAGGTCATCCAGCTGCTGTCGGGCTACCAGGGCAAGGAGCCAACCGAAACCGGTGGCACCCGCGGAGAGGCCGGCACGCCGTCCACCTCGCTCGTGCTCGACCAGTTCGGTCGCAATCTGACGCAAGCTGCCCTCGAAGGCAAGCTGGACCCGGTCATCGGCCGCTCGAAGGAAATCGAGCGCGTCATGCAGGTTCTCTCGCGTCGTACCAAGAACAACCCGGTTCTCATCGGTGAACCCGGTGTCGGTAAGACCGCTGTGGTCGAGGGCCTGGCTCAGGCAATCGTCAACGGTGAGGTCCCCGAGACCCTCAAGGACAAGCAGCTGTACACGCTCGACCTCGGGTCGCTCGTGGCCGGCAGCCGTTACCGCGGTGACTTCGAAGAGCGCCTGAAGAAGGTTCTCAAGGAGATCAACACCCGCGGAGACATCATCCTGTTCATCGACGAGCTGCACACCCTCGTTGGTGCGGGCGCGGCCGAGGGCGCTATCGACGCGGCCTCCATCCTCAAGCCCAAGCTTGCCCGCGGTGAGCTGCAGACCATCGGTGCTACCACTCTCGACGAGTACCGCAAGTACATCGAGAAGGATGCCGCTCTCGAGCGTCGTTTCCAGCCCGTTCAGGTGGGCGAGCCGACCGTCGAGCACACCATCGAGATCCTCAAGGGTCTTCGTGACCGCTACGAGGCTCACCACCGTGTCTCCATCACGGACGGTGCTCTCGTGGCAGCGGCGACGCTGGCCGACCGCTACATCAACGACCGCTTCTTGCCGGACAAGGCGATCGACCTCATCGACGAGGCGGGCGCGCGAATGCGCATCCGTCGGATGACTGCACCGCCGGACCTGCGCGAATTCGACGATCGCATCGCCGACGCGCGTCGCGAGAAGGAATCCGCGATCGACGCGCAGGACTTCGAGAAGGCTGCGAACCTGCGTGACAAGGAGAAGACCCTCGTTGCTCAGCGCGCTGAGCGTGAGAAGCAGTGGCGTGCGGGCGACCTGGACGTCATCGCCGAGGTCGACGACGAGCAGATCGCCGAGGTTCTGGGCAACTGGACCGGTATCCCCGTCTTCAAGCTCACCGAGGAGGAGACCACTCGTCTGCTCCGCATGGAAGAGGAACTGCACAAGCGGATCATCGGCCAGGAAGAGGCAGTCAAGTCCGTCTCGAAGGCGATCCGTCGTACGCGTGCAGGTCTGAAGGATCCCAAGCGTCCCTCGGGCTCGTTCATCTTCGCCGGCCCGTCCGGTGTCGGTAAGACGGAGCTCGCGAAGTCGCTCGCCAACTTCCTGTTCGGCGACGACGACGCTCTGATCCAGATCGACATGGGCGAGTTCCACGACCGCTTCACCGCTTCGCGTCTGTTCGGTGCCCCTCCCGGGTACGTCGGATACGAAGAGGGTGGCCAGCTCACCGAGAAGGTGCGCCGCAAGCCGTTCAGCGTTGTGCTGTTCGACGAGATCGAGAAGGCACACCAGGAGATCTACAACACCCTCCTGCAGGTGCTCGAGGACGGCCGTCTCACCGACGGTCAGGGACGTACCGTCGACTTCAAGAACACGGTGCTGATCTTCACGTCCAACCTCGGTACGTCGGACATCTCCAAGGCAGTCGGCCTGGGCTTCAGCTCGGGAACGGGCACGGAGTCGAACTACGAGCGCATGAAGCTCAAGGTTCACGACGAGCTGAAGAAGCACTTCCGTCCCGAGTTCTTGAACCGTATCGACGACATCGTCGTCTTCCATCAGCTCACGAACGAGCAGATCGTTCAGATGGTCGACCTGATGCTCGCTCGCGTCGAGGCGGCACTCAAGAACAAGGACATGGCCATGGAGGTCACCGACAAGGCCAAGTCGCTTCTGGCCAAGCGCGGATTCGATCCGGTACTGGGTGCACGACCGCTGCGTCGCACCATCCAGCGCGAGATCGAGGACCAGATGTCCGAGAAGATCCTCTTCGGAGAGATCGGACCCGGCCACATCGTGCTCGTCGACGTCGAGAACTGGGACGGCGAAGGCTCGGGCGAGGACGCGAAGTTCACGTTCACGCCCACCAAGAAGCCGATCGACGTGCCGGACGCACCGCCGATCGAGCTGACCAAGGCCGGCGAAAGCGAAAGCGCAGCAGAGTAGTACAGCAGAGTAAGTAACGAACGGGCGGCACCTCACCGGTGCCGCCCGTTTCGTGTATCACGGGAGAGGGCGTACACATGAACGACATCGAACTGGGTCACCTGCGTCGTTGCGTCGAATTGGCAACGGAAGCATTGGATGCCGGCGACGAACCTTTCGGTTCCGTCCTGGCAGCGGCCGACGGAACATTTCTGGCGGAAGATCGAAACAGGATCGCGGGCGGCGACAACACTCGCCACCCCGAGTTCGAGCTGGCTCGGTGGGCGGCTCAGTATCTGACGCCGGAAGAGCGTTCGACGGCAACGGTATTCACCTCGGGAGAGCACTGCGCGATGTGTTCGGCTGCGCACGCATGGGTGGGCCTCGGACGTATCGTCTACATCTGCTCTTCGGCTCAACTCGGCGACTGGCTCGCGGAGTGGGGTGCGGCCCCGGCGCCGGTGAAGTCTCTGTCCGTCAACGAGGTTGCGCCGAACGTCCCGGTCGAAGGTCCGGTGCCGGAGTTGGTTCCGCTGGTGCGAGAACTGCATCGGAAGTTGCATTCGCAGAGCGCTTGACGGGCACACGCAAACGGGCGGCACCCCGCTGGAGGTGCCACCCGTTTGCGTGTGGAGTCAGGAAACTGCGTCGACCGCTCGAACCTTCTCTCGCAGTTCGCCCTTGACGACCTTGCCGCTTGCATTGCGCGGCAGCGCTTCCACGACGACGATGTCCTTCGGGTGCTTGTAACGCGCGAGACGATCATTGAGGAAGCTGCTCAGTTCCTCGATGGTCAGGTCCACGGCTGAACCTGGCGCCATCGCGACGATCGCTACCGGCACCTCACCCCACTTGGCGTCGGGGCGACCGACGACGGCCGCTTCGACGATCAATTCGTGTTCGTAGAGAACGTTTTCCACCTCGGCGCAGTAGATGTTCTCTCCGCCGGAGATGATCATGTCCTTCTTGCGATCGACGACGTAGACAAAGCCTTCGTCGTCGACTCGAACGAGATCGCCGGAGTGGAACCATCCACCGTGGAAGGCGTCAGCGGTGGCGGTGGGGTTGTTCCAGTACTCGCTCATCATCGTGGGCCCGCGGTAGACGATTTCACCGATTTCACCGGGCGCCACGTCGTCCATGTTCTCGTCGACGACCCTGGCCGAAATGGTCGGGATGACCCGACCGACGGATCCGAGCTTGCGAATCGCATCCTCACCGTCGAGAACGCAAGTGATGGGCGACATCTCGGTCTGACCGAAGACGGCGACATTGAACGCGTCCGGAAAGGTTTCGGCCATTGCCCGCAGGATCGTATCGGACGATGGTGCGGCGCCCCACGAGATGTTCTTCAGCGACAGTGCTCGAGGTTGCGCCTTCTGCACTGCGCACACGGCCTGCCATTGCACGGGCACGAGGAACAAGCTGGTGACCTTCTCGGCTTCGAGAATGTCGAGTAGTTGACCAGGGTCGAATGCGCCGACCGGATGGATCACCGTGGTCGTGCCGAGTTGCAGGCTCGGCGCGATGGAACCGAGGGCTGCGATGTGGAACATGGGCGACGCGCAGAAGCCGATGGAATCGGCATTGAACAGGTGGAAGGCCCTGATACAGGTCAATGCTTGCGAAGACAGGTTGGAGTGGGAGAGCACCGAACCCTTGGGGCGGCCGGTGGTTCCCGAGGTGTACATGATGAGTGCAGGAGTGTCGTCCGGGATGTCGACGAACGCGTGCGGCTCGCCCGCCTCGCTGATCAGGTCCTCGTAGTTCAGGCTGTCACCCTCGGCGGGGGCGCCTACGGTGATGGAGATATCGATACCCTCTGACGCGGCACGCGCCGCTCCGGCCAGTGGAGCCAATGGTCCCTCGGCGACAATGACTTTGGAGCCGGAGTCGTTGACCAGGTACGCGACCTCGGGTGGCGTGAGACGGAAGTTCACCGGAACAGCTATCGCGCCCAATGCGTTGGTCGCGAGCACGATCTCGAGGTATTCGGGGCGATTGAGCATCAGGATGAGCACGCGGTCGCCGAAGCTGACGCCGCGTCGGGCTAGAGCGTCTGCCAGCTTCTCGACGCGTGCGTCGAGGGTGCTCCAGGTGATGGAATCGCCCAAAAATCGCAGCGCGGTGCGATCGGGAATCATCTGCGCATGCCTGGCGATCTGATTGTTCCAGTTGGTGCGGCGTGAACGCTGCGCCTCGGAGACTGCATCGGTGGAGGCCATCGATGGGTTCCTCTCATGCGTGGGTGATTGTGTGACTCAGGCTACAGTGAGCCGTCGATTCTCACAGTGGTTTTGTTAACGAAAATTCGCAACGACTACTTGAAGTGCGGTGCGCGCTTCTGCAGCATCGCCATCGCGCCTTCTTTGAAGTCGTCGCCGGTGAGAAGTTCTGCCTGACCGGTATTTTCGAGCTCCAACGCGGCATCGAGGCGGTCCAGCGTCGCCGCATTGAGTGCGCGCTTGGTGAGTTCGAGTGCGCGTCGGGGAGCCTTCGACGTGCGATCGACGACCGAGTCGACGAGTGCGTCGAACGCGTCGTCTGCGACGGTGCGGGACACGAGCCCGAAACGCTCTGCGTCCTCGGCGGAAACCCGCTCGCCCAGCAACGCCATCTCGGCCGCTCTGGCACGTCCGATCGCTGCCGGCACCAGCGCACTGGCGCCGCCGTCGGGCATCAGGCCGATGTTGACGAACGAGAGGAGGAAATAGGCGCTCGATGCTGCGTACGTCAGGTCCGCGGCCAGGGCGATGGACACTCCGACGCCGGCTGCCGGGCCGTTGACCGCGGCGATCACCGGGACCGGGGCGCTGGTGATGGCGCGAATCAGAGAAGTCGCCGCATCCATGACAACTTTCGGGTCTGCGGGGTTGAGGGCCGCTGCCGCAAGATCGGCTCCGGTGCAGAACGCTCGACCGGATCCGGTGATCACGATGGTACGAACTCTCGGGTCTGCGCCGCCCTCTCTGACGGCGGCTGCGAAAGCAGTCATCGTGGGTAGATCGATCGCGTTCATCCGCTTCGGGCGGTCGAAGGTCAATCGCAGTACACCGTCGGTGATTTCGGAGCGAAAGCCCGTCTCGGCGGTGGCGGTCATGCCGCGCTCACAGCGGTGACGAATCCGGAAAGCCGTGAGGTGATGAGGTGTTCGGCCTCCGAGACCATGCGGTCGATCATGTCGGCGACGGTCGGGATGTCGTTGATCAACCCTTGGCTTTGCCCGGCGGACCAGATGCCTGCATCGAGATCGCCGTCTTCGAAGACCTTGCGCCCGCGTGCCCCGGCGACCAGATGCTGGATGTCGCTGAACTGCGCGTCGCCGCGCGCCTCGATGTCGACGACTTCGGCGCTGATCGCATTCGCTGCTACGCGTGCGGTGTTGTGCAGGGTTCGGAAAATCAGCTTGGTGTCACGCTCGGTGTTGGCGACTATCTGTTCTTTAACTGATTGCGCTACAGGAGATTCCACGGTGCACATGAATCGAGTGCCCATGTTGACGCCGTCTGCTCCGAGCGCAAGCGCCGCGACGAGACCGCGGGAATCTGCGATTCCGCCTGACGCGATCACCGGAATCGTGAGTTGCTGCGTGGCCGCCGGAATCAGAATCAGCCCTGGTATGTCGTCTTCACCTGGGTGTCCGGCGCACTCGAAGCCGTCGATGCTGACGGCGTCGACGCCCAGTCTCTCGGCCTTGACCGCGTGACGAACTGCAGTGCACTTGTGGATCACCTTCACGCCCGCGTCCTTGAAATGCGGAAGATGATCGATCGGATTGGAACCGGCCGTCTCGACGATCTTGATCCCGGATTCGATGATCGCCTGGCGATATTCGGCGTACGGCGGCGGCGTGATCGACGGCAGAATCGTGAGATTGACGCCGAAAGGCTTGTCGGTGAGATCGCGGGTCCGAGCAATTTCCTTGACGAGATCTTCCGGAGTGGGTTGGGTAAGGCCGGTCAGGAACCCCAGGGCGCCGGAATTGGCCGTGGCCGCAACAAGTTCTGCGCGTCCTACCCACATCATGCCGCCCTGCACGATCGGATGGTCTACGCCGAACATCTCGGTGAAGCGAGTGCGAATCATCTGCTCACAACTACTTTCTTACGATCGGTCAATCGGCATCGAACCCTATTGCAGGCGAAGAAAAATCCTGCGCTGCATGGAACGAGCCCGCCAGCGGACTGCGTGCAAGTTTGTGCGAATCATCACTAACATAACACCGGTGTGAGAGCGGGTGTCAAGACTCTTTTTCCGGAATCCGTCCGCCGTGACAGCCGCGTTGTAGGGTTTCGGGTGAAGCCGTACCGGGCGCGAATTGCGACCTTCGCGACCGTTAACATGGTCCGTTCGGACTCGCGCCCGTAGAAGTGCGGTGCAGCGGACGAAGGCAGTGGAAGAAAGCAACGGAAGTGGAGGGTCAGGTGCCCGGACAGACACGCGTCTCCGTGAGCGGCAGTGGCTCTGCACCACGAACGCGTCCGAAGAATCGGAAGGCCCAAATCGCGGCCGCTGCCGCGGAGGCATTCAGTGAACGTGGCTACCACGCGGTCGGCATCGACGAGATCGCAGCGAAGGTCGGAATCTCCGGGCCGGCCCTCTATCGTCATTTCCCCACGAAATACGCGCTGTTCGTCTACACCGTGAACAACCTGACCCAGGCGTTGCTGGATGCCAGCGATCCCGCGGTACACGGAAACGACGATCCACGCGAGCAGTTGAACTCCACCATGGTGGGGGTCATCCGCGCGACGATCGAGAATCGGCGTAGGGGAGGGCTCTACCGTTGGGAGGGCCGGTACCTGGTCGACGAGGATCGTGAGCAATTGCGGGAGGGAATGCGCACGCTCAATCTTCGGATTGCCGAGCCGTTGGCCGCAGTGCGCCCGGAACTGGACCCGGCCGATGTCGAGCTGATCGCACCGGCTGTGCTCAGCGTGATCGCCAGTATCACCGGTCATCGATCGGCGTTGTCCGCCAAGCAGATCGAATCGTTGATTCTCACAGCTTGTTGGTCGGTCATCGGCGTCGAGTTGCCCGTTGGTGCGAAGGGCGGCGGCAAGAAACAGGCGCCCGAACGCAAACCCGGCCTTGCCCGGACGTCGAAACGTGAAGTGCTGCTTCAGGAAGCCGTATTGCTGTTCTATCAGCGCGGCTATCACGACGTGAGTATCGAGGAGATCGGCGCCGCAGCGGGTATCAACGCGTCGAGCGTGTACCGGCACTTCGCGAGCAAAGCCGATCTACTCGCCGCGGCTTTCTATCGGGCGTCCGATCGCCTGACGATGACGTTGGGTTCGGCGTTGGCGGAGTCGGAGACACCACTCGCGGCCGTAGAGACATTGGCCAAGATGTACGTCGAGGTGTCGTTCGGCAGAAGCGAACTGTTGGCAGTCTATTTCGCCGAGATCGGCAGCTTGCCGGACCGGTCGCGGACCGAGTTGCGGAACATCCAGCGGCTCAACGTGGAGGAGTGGGCGCACTTGTGCGTCGAGGCGCGGCCGGAGTTGACGATCGTCCAAGCGCGGTTCCTCGTCCACGCGGCGCTCGGTCTGGTCTTCGACATCGGCAGGATCGTGCACTTTTCCTCGGAGAACTCCGCGCAGGCGCGCGTCGAGAAATTGCTGACCGCGACTCTCCTGGGGTAGCGCAGTCCGAAACAGTAGGTGTGACTTCACGTATCGCGGGTAGGTTCGTGATCGCAAGGCGTTCACCGAATCATGTGAAGACGGAAGTAGGGACAGCAATGCCAACTCGTACCGCACGCACCGCCTGGAACGGCACCCTCGAAGCCGGGTCGGGACAGGTCGAACTCACCAGCTCGGGTGTCGCGACCTTCGATGTGTCGTTCCCCAAGCGCGCAGCTGAGGAAGCCGGCGGAACCACCAGCCCCGAAGAACTGATCGCCGCGGCACATTCGTCCTGCTACGCGATGCAGTTGTCGGCACTGATCGCCGAGGCCGGCGGAACTCCGCAGAGCCTCGACATCACCGCAGACGTGTCGCTGGGCCCCGACACGGTCGGCTTCAAGCTCACCGGAATCAAGCTCACCGTTCGCGCCGAGGTCGACGGCCTCGACGCCGACGGTTTTGCCAAGGTTGCCCAGGCGGCCAAGGAAACGTGCCCGATCAGCAAGGCGCTGACCGGCGTCGACATCACGTTGGATGCGGCACTGGACTGATCACCTCGTGCTCGGGCGCCCCCTGCGGCGCCCGAGTGCGGTTGTGTGTGACGACCAGGTAGCTTGCGAACAATATCGGGAGCACCCACAGATCCGATGGATCACGAAAGACCACGATCGGCAAGAGCTCGCCGCGGAATCCTCCTGCGGTCCAGCGGAAAAACCCGATCACCCACTCGTACGCGTCGCCGATCGGCGAGACCGTCTTCACCGCGGCGAAGCCGATGCCCGTGACCGCGATGGACCAGGCGATCGCTGCTCGCCCCGCCAGCTTTCGTCTGAGCACCTCGAGAACCGAGAGCAGGAGCAAGGGAAACAGGAACACGCCGGCGACGTCGGACAGCTTGCCCGTCATCGTGTTCCCGAATGCCCCTTTGAGTACGTGGTCGTTGACCAAGATGACGGCCACCGAGACCAGCGCCCACGGACTCAGCAGCAGATCGCCCGGGCGGTTCACGACAGGTTGATGGTTGCCGAGCCGGACGAGAACAGGTCGCACTTGAACTGAAGGCGAAGACCGGTGGCGGCTTCGGGGACCTCGTACGCCAATTCGCCTCGCTTGGCTGCACCCGGCGCAAGCTCTCCGTCGACACTCGACGTGCTGCTGTCGGTGAACGTGATGTTGTACGACTTGTTGGTCGAGTCCTGCAGTTCGAAGCACATCATCGATGACACGGTCGACGGCTTGTCGCTGTTGTTGGTGACCTCGGTGTCGACCACGACGTAGCGGTTTCCGGGATCCGCGGTGATGAACTGATTGGTCGAGACATAGGGATCGACAACGCCGTGTACCTGGACGCGCCAGTCGCCCAGTTCGACGACGTCACCGATGCCGAAGGCAGCCGCGGGTGCGGCGGAAGAACCGTTGTCGTCGACCTTCTTCGCTTCGTCGGTCTCGCCCGAGGCGATGGTTGCGAACAGGGCTGCGCCGACGGCGAGGAGGGCGAGGGGAGTACGGAGTGATCGCATGATGTGCGCCTTTCGAGAGTTGGTATGGCACAAGTCAACGATGTGGGGACCGCTCACCGCTTCGGTCGAAAGATCGGGGAGCCTCATCCTTTCGGTCGGAGCTTGACGGTTCGTCCACCCGTTCGGCTGATTCGAGGCGTCGGTGGCGGTGGATACGCTTGCTCGGTGATCACCACCAAAGGAACCGTTGTGCGACGACGCGTATGGACTACCGCCGCCGTCGCGTTCAGCCTTTTCTGTTCCTTCATGACGGTGGGCATCGCAGGCGCGTCGGGAAATATGCCACCGGCATTGGTCGGGATCGGGTTCGTCCTGGGCGTGGCCGGTGGGATATCGCTTGTCTGGCGCCATCAACATCCCTGGGTGGTTCTGGCGATCACGCTGGTCGGCCCGCTGTTCTTCCCCACCGATGCGACGGCGGCGCTCATCGCGTTGTTCGCCGTTGCTCGGATCGCGCGTGGGCCTCGGCTTGCAGCAGCCGCGGCAGCTGTCTTCGTCGTGTGCGGAATTTCGTTGACCTACGACGCTTTTCGAAATCGTGAGTACTCCGTTCTCACGATGGGCACCGCGAAACCCAAAGACGGTTCGGTGGTTGTTCAATACGACGTCGCCATCTGGATCCCGTGGCTCGTCGCTGCCGTCATGGTCGGCATTGTCGTGGCGCTCTCGCTCCTGATTCGGACCAGAACCGAACTCGTCGAGGCAGAGCACGTACGGGATCTGGCCACCGAGAAAACCGACGTGATGCGCGACGAGATGATTCGCACCGAGGAACGAACGCGGATCGCTCGAGACATGCACGACACGATCGCGGCCAGTTTGAGCCGGATCTCGTTGTTCGCCGGCGGGTTGCAGGTCAGCGCGGCAGACAATCCCGAGAAGGTCGTCAACACCGCAGCGATGATCAGAACCACCGCGCACGAGGCTTTGGACGAATTGAAGGGAATCGTCGGAGTGCTCAGGGGAAGCGGTGATCGCCGCGAACACGGTGGGCACCAGGGGATCGACGCGATCGGTGACCTGGTCAACAGTGCACGCGCGGCAGGCATCCACTGCCGTCTCGAATCCGAGTTGCTCCCGGGTGATGTCGGAATGTTGGCGGGGCATGTCTGTTATCGCGTCGTTCAGGAATCGTTGACCAACGTCCAGAAGTACGCGAGCGACCAGATGCTCGTCATTTCCGTGACCGGGTCGCCGCACGACGGAATCCGCATCCTCGCACGCAACAAGCTGAGCGAGCTTGCACCCATGACGTCGATCGGTTCACGATCCGGCCTACGCGGGTTGGCCGAACAGGCGCGAGAGATCGGCGGCAAGGTGGAGGCAGGCGCGTTGGGGGACGATTTCCTCGTCAGTTGCTGGGTGCCCTGGTCGTCGTAGCCCTCCCACCCTCTAACTGTCGGGGGCTCTGGGTAATCTGAGCGCACTATGGACGCTGACTCGCGCATCACAGTTTTGATCGTCGACAACGACGCGTGGGTTCGGCGCGGGATGAAGGACATCCTGGAAGCAGCGCCGGACATCGTGGTGGTTGCCGAGGCCGAGGACGGCGATCAGGTCGCAGCCAAGGTCACTCGTTTTCGTCCCCACGTGGTGCTGATGGATCTGAAGATGGCACGGGTCGGTGGCTTGGAGGCCACGCGTGAATTGATGACCATGAGTAATCCGCCGAAGGTCATTGCCATGACCGCCTTCGACGTCGACGACATGGTTGTGCAGGCAGTCGAGGCGGGCGCGCACAGTTTCCTGAGCAAGGACGCAGCTCCGCAGGCGTTCCAGCAGGCAGTGCGGGTAGTGGCGTCGGACCACTCGTTGTTCAGTTGCGATTCTCTGCGCGCCATCGTGGCCTCGTCGCCGCGGCGGCAAGCGCCCGATCAGACTCCGCTCGCTTCGCTCACCGAGCGCGAGCGCGAAGTGCTGACAATCCTGGCGACAGGCGCGGCCAACAGCGTCATCGCGGAGCGGTTGTACCTCGGTGAGACCACCGTCAAGACGCATATCTCTTCGCTGTTCGCCAAGCTGGGTGTGCCCAACCGCGTGAGTGCATCGTTGATCGCGTTCCGGTGTGGCCTTGTGACGTGACTCGGGACTAATCCCTACCCTGTTCGTTGTTGCACCTTCGGTGACTGATCAAATCGTGATTGACCAAGACGTGACCATCGAAGTGTGGTCGGACGTCGCTTGTCCGTGGTGCTACATCGGAAAGACCAGGTTCCTCTCGGCGCTGGATCGTTTCGAGAACAAGGACCGCGTCAACGTCATCTGGCGCTCGTACCAGCTCGCGCCGGAGACGCCGGTGGGAGAGGGCCGAACCGAACTCGACGCCTTGGTCGAAATGAAGGGGATGGCGCCTGATCAGGTACGTCAGATGTTCGCCCACGTCAGCGCGACGGCCGCCGAGGTCGGGTTGACCTTGGACTTCGAAACCGTGATCGCCGCCAATACGTTTGATGCGCACAGGTTGCTGCATCTCGCGGGTGAGCGGCAGAACGAACTCCTCGAAGCGCTGTTCAAAGCGCACTTCAGCGACGGCAAGGTGATCGACGACCGTGAGGTGCTGGTCGAGTTGGCCGTGAGCGTCGGCCTCGACGCCGATGTCGTGCGCGAGCAACTGGGCTCCGATGCCGCAGCGGAGGCTGTCCGCGAAGATCTGTCCATGGCCCGCCAACTGCAGGTCAGCGGCGTTCCGTTCTTTGTCGCCAACCGTGCGGTTGCCGTGTCCGGCGCTCAGCCCGAAGAGGTGTTTCTGCAGTTGCTCACTCAGGCCTCCGAACCGGCCTGAGAAAGGCGAGCGGCACGCACCGCCGGGGCATTCGAAAACGGCAACAGATGTGCGCCGTTCACGGGGCAGGACAACGTCACGTGCGCTGCATCGACGAACCGGTACGGCTGCGCTGCAACAACTCCGGCGAGGTTCTTTCGCAGACGCGACATCTCGGCCCGCGCGGTCACCGTGCGGGCCGGGTCGCCGAACAGATCTTGCGCCAACCGAGATGCAGTCAGTCCCCGTCTCTCGGATCCGAGGAGGAACAGAATCTCCGCATGTCGTTGGGTGGGGGCGTATGCCCATTCGCCGAAACCCGACGTGACGGTCACCGACATGTTCTCGGAATCGCGCAGATCGATATGTACCGTGGGCGCGCTGATTCTCTCGCCGGTGGTGATCGGTCTAACCAGCCACCCGCCGGGAAGCGGATCCAGTTCGCACAGGCCCAGTGCCGGGAACCATGCCCTGCCGGGAGCCAAAGCTGCGGGGAGCAGCACGCGCGAGCGATGAGGTAACGCGTCGACCGCTGCGACCCATCCGTGGGTGTCGATCACCAATGCGGGTGATCCGCTTCGTGCAAGCATCGGCCCTGCAACAGAACGTAGTTGATCGAGATTGTCCCGATGCTTGTCGCGCAGGTGTGATTGAGCGAGGCGTGCGACGGCGTCGACCAGAGCGAGCGTCGTGGGATGGACGGTCTTGGCAGGACCACTGATGTCGACGACGCCGATGACACGGTCGTCCCGCGGATCGCGGATGGGCGCCCCCGCACACGTCCACGGATGATGGCTGCGCGCATAGTGTTCCGCCGAGAAGATCTGAACCGCCTGTCGTGACACCAATGCCGTTCCGATGGCGTTGGTGCCGACGCTGTCCTCCGCCCAGTTCGCCCCTTCGACAAATCCCAGACGCGCAGCTTGGTCCAGTACGCGATGGGACCCGCTGCGCCACAGTACAGTTCCGCGAAGATCTGCGACGACCATGATGTTCTCACCGCTCGCGGTGACCGATTCGAGTCCGCGTGTCACGTCGTCGAGTACGTCGTACAGTCCGGACTCACGACGACGGAGATCGAGTTCGGCGACGTCCATCGACGGTTCGACCCGGCTGTGCTCGGGATCGATACCGAGTTCGCGCAGGCGCTGCCACGATTGGCGCACCACGTCCCTGGGGCGGGCCGGTGCGCGGTCTCCGGCCATCGTCGCGTCGTACACCGCGGCGAGGGTCCTCGCGTAGTCGCGAGGATCCTCGCCGGGCGGCATCGCAGGCTCGGGCAACCGCTTCTTCAGCGAAGACGCCGCTTTCAGCGAAGACACCGCTTTCAGTGAAGACACCTCGGTCAGCGGTAGACGAGACCGCCGTCGATGAGACCGGCCTGCCCGGTCATGTAGTCGGAATCGGGCCCAGCGAGGTAAGAGACGAAACCGGCTACGTCGTCGGGGGTTTCAGCTCGACCCAGCGCAATTCCGCCGACGAACTTCTCGTAGGTGGCGCCCTCTGGCGCACCGGTCAACTCGGCGAACCTCTTGTCGATCGTCACCCACATGTCGGTGCCCACGACGCCGGGGCAGTACGCGTTGACGGTGATTCCGTCGGACGCGTATTCCTTGGCCGCAGCCTGAGTGAGGGCCCTGACCGCGAATTTTGTTGCGCTGTAAACACCTAACATGGCGAACCCGTCGTGACCGGCGATGGACGACGCGTTGATGATCTTTCCGCGCTGACCGAGCGCCTGGAACTTTGCCGCTGCAGCTTGAATTCCCCACAGGACACCGTCGACGTTGACGCTCCAGATCTTGGAGACCTCTTCCGGCGTCGCATCGGAGATCGGGCCGACGAGAGCGATTCCCGCGTTGTTGACGATGACGTCGAATCCGCTCAACTCACTGTGCGCGTGTTCGACTGCGGCGTGAACCTGCGCGCGATCGCTGACATCGGCGATAAACGTCGTCGCACGACGACCGATCTGTCTGATCTCGTCGGCAACCGCATCCAGCTTGGTCTGGTCGAGGTCGACCAACGCGATGTCGGCGCCGTCGTGGGCGAGGCGGAGAGCGATTCCGCGTCCGATTCCTTGGCCGGCGCCGGTGACCAGTACTACCTTGCCCGTGATGCTCATGCAGATCTCCTCGTAAGCAGTGAACCAGTCGGTTGTGAACCGGTGAGTGATTTGTATGTGACGGCGACCACAATGCGGAAGGGTTGCACCGTGTTGCAATTCCGGAAAATCGGACAGCAGTTGCAACCCTCGGCAACCCTCCCGGTACCCCGCGCGACGGTTCCATAGTTGCGCCACCACTTCGCGAATCATCTTGCGAGACAATCTGGGAGAGGGCACATGACCGCTACAGTCGACACACCCACGGAACCGGCCACGCCGAGCCGACAACCGTCACGCCGCTGGATCGGGTTCGGGATCGCGAACCTCGTGATCGTTCTCGTGCTGGCCGTGGCGAGTTGGTACCTTCTGGCCGATCCGACCACCAGTCCCTGGAGTTTCTATCCTCTGCCGTTCAACGCGGCGCTTTTCTGGGCAATCCTTTTTGTTGTGTTCATCGGCTTCAATTGCGAGTTCGCCGGCTTCGATCGACTCCCGCAGCCGGCGAAAGGCTTGGCGATCATGGTCGCGACCGCGGTCTTCGCCGTCGTGGTGACGTGGCTCCTGGCAAACGGTTTGGGGAGTTTGTACCCGGATTTCGCGGCCGATCGTGAGGGCGGCCTCGGATATTTCGCGGGTGCGCTGTTCGTGCTCTTCGGCTTCGGGACCTGGGTGATGGTGGTCCTGAACTGGCAGCATTGGCCGTGGACTTCCCTAGGGATGAAGCAGCCGTTGGTGGGTTTGTGTGAGATCGCGTTTGTCGCCGTCCCGACGCTGGCGCTGTACTTCGTGTTCGGTCTGCCGTCCGTGTCGCTGTCCGCCACGGATCCGTTGATGACCGTCGACACCGTACTCGGGTGGTTCTACTGCGTCGTGGTGGTCGTGATCCTGACTGGCCAGACGCTCGACAACTGGCCGTGGCGAGTGTTCGGCGGCGGGGGTAAGACTGCGCTCGCAGCCACGATCGGTAACTTCGCCGTCGGAACCGGCTTGTACTTCGTGGCACTTCCGGTCGTGAAGGTGTTGGTGGGAAGCGATGCCGTTGCCGAGTTGGGTGGTGTGGTCCATCAGTTCCCGGCGCAGCTCGGTGTGTGCTGGGCCTTCTGGATGATCTTCTGGGCCAACGCCTTCGGTAACAAGCCCACGGGCTTTGCGGACGGGGTCAATCTGGCGATCCGCGCGCTGCTTACGTTTGCGCTCGCGGTGGTCACATTCTTGTTCTATTACCGCTTTGCGGCAGAGCACATTCTTCACGAGCCGGCAGTTGTCGACGGATTGCACGGCAATGCACTGGGTTTCGTGGACTGGGCCGTGTTGTGGACGCTGTTCTACGTCGTGGGATTTCAGTCGCTGGGACTCGGCAAATTCAAGCCTGCTGAGGGGTGAGTCGGTTGCCCGCACATCGGTGCGGGTAACCGGTATCGGGCGGCGGCACCGCGCCCGCTGATTGCAACAGACTGCAACGCTTGTGACCGGGGCCACTTATGGGATGTGCTGTGTGTCACATTCACAAACAAGGAGAAGTGATGACGCAAACCATCGATTCCGCAGTCACCCCCGAGGTGAAGTTGACGGCGGTGACACCTCAGGAACGCGTCGACGCCTGGCTGGCGGATTTCGAGTCGGCCCTCGCGGCTCGTGACATCGAGCGTGTGGCAGGCAAATTTGCACTCGACAGCTTCTGGCGAGACTTGGTGTCGTTCACCTGGAACATCAAGACCGTCGAAGGTCGCGAGCAGATTGCCGACATGCTCTCCGAGCGTCTCGACGACACCGATCCTTCGGGATTCCGGACCACCGAGACACCCGACGAAGCCGACGGCGTCACGTCGGCCTGGATCGAATTCGAGACTGCAACCGGTCGCGCGCACGGGCACCTTCGTTTGAAAGGAGATGAAGGTTGGACCCTGCTGACGTCGTTGCAGGAATTGAAGGGACACGAAGAAGGTAAGGGCACTCGCCGGCCTCGTGGAGCGAAGCACGGAGCAGACCCGAACCGCATCACGTGGGCCGAGCAGAAGGAGATCGAGGATCGCGAACTCGGTTACACCACACAGCCTTACGTCGTGATCGTCGGCGGCGGACAGGGAGGCATCGCCCTCGGTGCCCGGATGCGCCAACTCGGAGTTCCGGCCATCGTGATCGACAGCCACGAGCGACCCGGCGACCAGTGGCGCGGACGCTACAAGTCCCTGTGCCTGCACGATCCGGTTTGGTACGACCACCTGCCATACATGCCGTTCCCCGACAACTGGCCGGTGTTCGCGCCCAAGGACAAGATCGGCGACTGGCTCGAGATGTACACCAAAGTCATGGAGGTTCCGTACTGGAGTTCCACGACCTGCACCTCCGCGTCGTTCGACGAGAAGACCCAGGAATGGACCGTCGAGGTCAACCGCAACGGCGAGAAGCTGACGTTGCGTCCCAAGCAGTTGGTGATGGCGACGGGTATGTCCGGCAAGGCCAACGTTCCGACGTTCCCCGGGCAGGACAAGTTCCTCGGCGATCAGCACCACTCGAGCAAGCACCCCGGCCCGGATCAGTACGTGGGCAAGAAGGTCGTTGTGATCGGGGCCAATAACTCCTCGCACGACATCTGCGGCGCGCTGTGGGAGAACGGCATCGACGTCACGATGGTCCAGCGCAGCTCGACGCACATCGTGAAGTCGGATTCGCTGATGGATTTGGGCTTGGGCGATCTGTACTCGGAGCGTGCACTGGCCGCGGGCATGACGACGCACAAGGCAGACCTCACGTTCGGTTCGCTGCCGTACCGAATCATGCACGAGTTCCAGATCCCGGTGTACGACGCAATCCGTGAGCGCGACAAGGACTTCTACGATCGCCTCGAGAAGGCGGGCTTCGAGCACGACTGGGGCGACGACGGTTCAGGTCTGTTCATGAAGTACCTACGACGCGGCTCGGGTTACTACATCGACGTCGGCGCGGCCGAACTGGTCGCGAACGGGGACATCAAGCTCGCGCACGGCAACATTCGTGAGCTGACCGAGAACAGCGTGATCCTCGAAGACGGTACGGAATTGCCTGCCGACGTGGTGGTCTACGCGACCGGCTACGGCTCGATGAACGGCTGGGTGGCGGATCTGATCGGTCAGGACACCGCCGACAAGGTCGGCAAGGTGTGGGGCCTGGGGTCGAACACCACCAAGGATCCGGGACCGTGGGAAGGCGAGCAGCGCAACATGTGGAAGCCGACGCAGCAGGAAGCGCTGTGGTTCCACGGAGGCAATCTGCACCAGTCGCGCCACTACTCGCTGTACTTGGCGTTGCAGTTGAAGGCGCGTTACGAGGGCATCCCGACGCCGGTGTACGGACTGCAGGAAGTGCATCATCTGAGCTGAAATAGAACTGCTGTGCGCCTTTATTAACCGCCCGCGGTTAATAAAGGCGCACAGCAGGATCAGCGAAGGGCGTACTTTTTTGCTACTTCGGTGTTCTTGGTCGCGCGCTCGGTGAGGAAGGCGAATGCCAACCCGAGTACGAGCCAGAGCGTCGCCTGCGTAGCGAGCGAGGAAAGTCGGAACTCCCACAGCAGAGTTGCCGGGAAGTCCTCGCCCACCTCGTTGATGCCGGGAAGCGAGACGTAACCGATCGTGGCGATCACCAGGAACGCAGCCACCGGAGCAGCGATGCGCACGCTGAGGAACTCGTGCCCGGAAACTGCCTTTGCCGCCGCTGCTGCCGCGGTGACGGACAGTAGCCCGAGAATCACTGCGGCCAGCCACAGCAGTGTGCGCTGGTTGATGGTGTCGGGATCTCCGACGGCCGGCGGATTGGCCGGGTACTTGAAGAAGGGCACGGCCTCGATGGCCAGCCAACCACCGACGGCGATGGTGATCGCCAACAACGGCCCGGACATTCCGGTGAGTCGTCGAGCGTAATTGGCAACGACCGAGAAGATCGCCCCGAGTGCCAGTCCGGCCAGCGCTGTGGCCAGGAACAGCCCGGCGCGCTGCCCGTCGCGGCTCACCAGTGGTTCTTCTTCGTCACCGTGCGAATGCCCAGCGGCTTCGCCGGCAACCTCACCGGTGGCGCTGTTGGCTTCTTCGATCGCAATGGCGGCATTGACGTGCGGTTCACCCAGCACGAATGCAACTCCGCCGGCAAGGATGCCTGCGATCAAACCAGCCAACAAACCACGAATGAGAAGCTTCGTGAAATTGTCGACTAGTGGCACGGCAGGCCCATCAAGTGTCGACCGTCGTGCATCAATTCATGCATGTACATGCCGGTGCGAGAGATAGCGCCCTGGTCGAATCCGACCAGGTAGAGAGCGAGCATCGCGAACAGAACTACTGCAGCGGCGAGGAAAGCAAGACGAGTCGAATCGATCGACGTATCGGGAGAATAGGCGAGAGCCATCGAAGCCTCCTGGGATTTTCGCGTCCCCTAGGTCCATGCGATGGCCGAAGTGTCTGGCTGTCGAAATAGTCGTGCCGAAAAAGGCACTTCACCTCGAATTACAGTGGCGCGACCGCTCCGGGCTTTCACCGGATTCCTGTCGGACCATCGCGTTTACATGCGAACTTTTGCACTACTGCCCGCACCGTGTCAACGCGTAAGCCGAGATGACCGTCGATTGTGCCCGCCAAGGCGGGCACAATCGTTCTAGATCAGCTCTTTGCGGCGACGTCCAGAACAACTTCGAACTCGAGCAACGACGCACCCGAAGCGACGGGCTTCGCACGCTCGCCGGAATGGGCTTCGCGGGCAGGGCCGTCACGCCAATCGGCGAACGCCTGCTCGGACTCCCACTGCGTCACCACGAAGTAGCGGCTCTCACCTGCGGTGGGGCGGAGGAGTTGGAATCCGAGAAAGCCCGGGGAGTTCTCGACTGCATGAGCGCGTGCTGCGAAGCGCTTCTCCAGTTCGGGGCCGGCGCCCTCGGGGACCTCGATTGCATTGATCTTCACGACTGCCATGCAAGCGACATTACCCGCGCACCTTCACCGCGTACCGTGACACTCGTGTTGCATGACGAAGGTGGAACAGGACAACCGATTCTGTTGTTGCACGGCCTCATGGGCAGCTCGAGGACGTGGCGACGCCAGGTGCCGTGGATCCGCGAGTTCGGCCACGTCTACACGTTCGACGCCGCCGGTCACGGCCGGCCCGCGCCGTCAGAGCTGACCACCGAGGCATTCGTCGACGACCTGGCATCTGCCGTTGCGTCCATCGAGGAGCCGATGATCGTGATCGGCCATTCGATGGGGGCTCTGCACGCGTGGTGCTTCGCCGCATCGCATCCCGAAAAGGTTTGTGCACTGGTCCTCGAAGACATGGCTCCGGATTTTCGCGGACGCACCGCCGCGGATTGGGCTCAGATGATCTCGGCGTGGCCGCAGCCGTTTGCTTCCGAGGACGCGATGAAGGAATTCTTCGGGCCCGTCGCCGGCCAGTACTTTCTCGACTCTTTCGACCGCCGCGACGACGGGTGGTACCTGCACGGCGAGGTGTCGACCTTCCGCGACATCTCGGAGGAGTGGGGCACGAGGCATTTCTGGGATCAGTGGAAGGCGATCGACGTGCCGACCTTGCTGATCGAGGGAGAGTTCACCATCACCCCCGAGGGACAGATGCGAGAGATGGCCGAGAGACCGGGAACTCGGTACGTACGTATTGCCGATGCAGGCCACCTGGTTCACGACGATCAACCGCAGCGCTATCGCGAAGTGGTGACGGAATTCCTTCAGACGGTGAGCTGACTGCGGATCGACGCGCCCACCTGCTCCAGTTCGACGGCTCGCCTGGCCAGGAGTCCGGCAGCGAACTTCGCCTTGTCGCCGCGATGACGGGGGACGACGTGGAGGTGCGAGTGGAACACGGTTTGGCCCGCGGCACGCCCGTCGTTGACGAGAAAGTTGACTCCGTCAGCGGCGATGTCGCAGCGGCGTAGAGCTCCGGCGATGAGCGTGCCGACGCGGAACATCTCTGCGCCCTCGTGGCTTTCGAGAGCATCGAGGTTTTCTGCATGACGCTTGGGGACCACCAGGGTGTGCCCGCGACTCACCGGTCGGGCGTCGAGAAATGCAAGAGTCGTCTCGCTCTCGTGGACGAGAATCGCCGGCTCGGTCAGCGCGACGATCTTGCAGAAGACACAGGTATCGGTGCTCATGCCTACAGAATGTAGTCCGAATCAGATCCGACCCGGGACTACAGCAGGCGCAGCTGACGTGCCTTCGTGATCGCTTCGTTTCGATTGTGTGCGTCGAGCTTCTTGTAGAGAGTGCGCAGTTGAGTCTTGACGGTGTTGACGGACACGTACAGTTTGTCGGCCATCGCGGCCGACCCCATGCCGAGCGCCAGGAGTGAGAGGACCTTCTGTTCGCGTTCGGTCAGCTCCACGATACGTACGGATCCCGGAAATGATTCCGCAGGAGCACTTTTCGAGAACTCGGCGAGTGCACGCGATTTTGTTACTGCCATCGATTCGAGTTTCTCGACGTCCGCCGATCCGATGGTCGCGAACGGACGCAGAAGTCCGGTTTGGTCCGCGATACTGCACGCTCTGGACCACTCCTGAGAGGCGAGGCGTGGCTCACCCAGCTCGGAGTGTGCAACCGCTTGCACCAGAAGCGATTCCATCTGTGCCCGCGGATAGGATTCGCCAGACCAGTCGAACTGATGACACAGCGCCACAGCGGCCTCGTTCTGGCCGATTCGCTGACGTAAACGCGCCACCGACGCGAGCGTCCACGGGTTGGCTGCAGGATCGGCAATTTCCTTGGCCAGAGCCGTCGCCTTGTTTCCCTCGCCGAGTGCGAGCAGGAGATCGATTTCTGCGGATTGCAGCAGAGGAAGCGCGAAAGACGTGGCCGTGTACTGCTTGGAATGCACTCCAATCGCGTTGTGGAGCAAGGACAGAGCGGAAGATGCACTGCTCTGAGTCAGGGCGAATTGGCTGTGCGCATAGACGACGAACGCCCATAGCTCCTCGGTGTCGGACGGAACGCCGAGTTCGGTCAGTGCGATACGTGCGTCACCGAAGTCGAGTGTGTCGAGAGCGGCGAGAGCCCGTGCCGTCAAGCCGGCGATCTTGACTACAGGTTCGAGCCAGCCCCCGGGGTCAGGATGCTTCTGTTCGAGTTCGAACCAGTGTCTGGCCTGCCGCGGCTCACCTGCCAAAGCCCAATTCAGGGCGGCACTACCCGCAGAGTTGCGAGCGATGAAGTCGACTCCGTGAGACAGGGCGCCGTTGTATGCCATTCGAGCCTTGATCGTGGATTCGGTGAACCTGCCGCTCAATTGAAAATTGATCGCCCATTGAAGTCGCATCAGGGGGAGTTGTGCGCTGACCGCTTCCGGATTGTTTTCCAGCGCACTGCGGCTGAGGTGAGACAGCCGCCTGGTGGTCTCTGCCGAGAGCCCGTATTCACCGGCCATCCTGAGCATGATCGATTGAACGCAGGCGATGCTCAAGGCGTCCTTCGCGCTGGGTTGGGCGCCGAGTTCCCACAGTTCGGCCGGCGATTCGGGTAGCAAGTCGACTACCGTGGATCGCTTGCTCGGATGCATCGTGAACAAGGCACGCCCGGCCTCAACGGCAGAGTGCTTGTCGGCAGCTTCCGCCGGAATCCGTTGGAGGGCGGAGCGAACCGAGTCCAGGTTATGCACGATCATCGTCACCCAATGTTGTTCGACGATGTCTACTGCCAGGGTCCAGTTCTGTGCCTCGACCGCGTAGTCCAGCGCCGACGCGTGATGACCGTTGTCGAGTCGATTGTGAGCGAGGAATGAAAGACGTTGCGACGGATCGATTCCCGCGCGGGTGTGGTGCGCGAGTATCGATCTTCGAATGGCGGGAGGCAATGCCCATGTTTCGTCGGCTTCGGCCTCGACGCGCGACAACAAGCCGGCTGTCTCCAGCGTCACCAGTCGCGAGCGGATCTCATGAACGGTTTCGGCAGTGTCAGGGCGCTGGGACTCGAACAGCATTGTGGCGACGCCGACGGTGATCGATCGACCAAAGGCGGTCGCGAGTAGGAACTCATGTTGCTTTAGGCGCTCAGCGGTGGCGAGAACGGAATCAGTCACGTAATCGTCTATCGCTTGCGCGGTGTTCGTTTTGATCTCTCGCTCACGGTTGCTGTTACGTGAGTCCCTGACGGCGGCGACTGCGGCGCGAACCAATGCGGGCAGCCCACCCGTCAGGGATGTGATTTGTTCTGCATCACCCTCAGCCGTGCGCACCCCCGCCTGTTCCAGCAATTGGGCGGTATCGGATGTCGTGAACAACAGCTCATCGGCGCCGATGACCTCGTGATCCGTGTCGAGAAGGTATGGCTCGGCGAACATGCCGAATCCCGAGAGCGTGACCACGAGGTCCAGGTTGTGGCAGAGGGTGAGGAGATCGATCAACTGATCGTCCAACTCTGGTTCCGATATCAGATCCGGCCTGATCAGCACGAGCAGCACGGGGCGGCTGAGGGCGTTCAGGGATTTGGCGGCAGCGGTGAAAGGATCGGCGAGATCGTCGACGTCGGGCAGTGCGATTCCGGCAGCGTGGATTCGATCGAGGACAACGGCCCAGAAATCTTCGAATGTCGACGAGGGCTGTGGGGCCGAGACCCAGACGAGTATTCGTTCGGATGCCAGATGGGCGCGCAGCCACGATGCGATCAACGACGATTTCCCGTGGCCGTTCGGTGCACGGACGATGGTCAGAGCGGCGCGTCGATCCAGTTTCGCGAACAGTGCTTGCCGAGGAATCGACTCGGTGAGAGTGCGCCTTTCGGGAATAGCTGCCCAGTCGTGGCCGTCCCTCCCGAACATCAACGCGGACCCTTTCTGCTTTCACGCCCCACGCTAATTGGCGGATTTGGGCGGATTGTCTCGATCCATCTATCTACATGGAGGAGCGTAGCTGGTGCGAATCCAGAGCGTGTCATCCCGGGCAATTCACCCGCGACTTCACCCCGGGTGAGAGAAGTTCACCCACATAATCATGCCGTCACCATTGGCTTTCGAGTCCCTCGAGCGACTTCTATTGAACGTAGCTCGGGATTCGCCAAATCTGGTCGAGAGTGCCCGACCGGGCCCCGAGGGTCGGCCATCGAAGGAGTGTCGTGAGAACTCGTCTGTCAGTGGTGGGGTCGAAGGCGGTTACGGTCCGACTCCGACCGAGAGCGTGCGCCCGAAGAGTGCGAGGCGTAGTCGTGGTGACAGGAGTGTTACTTGTCGGCGCAGCTGCGCTCGGTGCGCTACCGATGCAGTCGGATGTTCGATTGGCAGCCGAGGGAGAGTCCGCTTCTCCCTTCACCGTCGAGTTGACGGCGATTGACGGTGCGCCGCCCTTCGACCCCGGTGACGGTCCAGGGCTCGATACCGGACCGTCCAACGGCATTGTCCGAGAGGGTGATCCGGTGACGTATGTCGTAGACATCGGCGTCCGGGGCAACCCGCTCTCGGACGTGGTCGTGCAGCTTCCGGTGCCTCGAGGTTTCGTTCTACCGTCCGTGCCTGACTACTGCAAAGATGGCTCGGGTGTCGACGAGTTCGGGTTACATTGCCTGATAGGCAATCTGGAAGCGGACCGGTACTTCACCCGGACAGCGACAATGACTGCGGGAAAGCGGGAAGACGCCGACGGTCTATCGATTGCTGCACTGGTCACCGCAGATCGAGGGGCGGCTCGCGTGCGGTCGGACGATGTCACCGTGCGGGTGGCGACCACCCCGGGAGTGTGTGATCCACAAGGGAATTCTGTTGGTGGTCGGAGAGACCAGGGGACAGCTGTCTCGGCAGATGGTCGGATCTCAGGTCTGGTGACGTCGGGCATCTCGGAGGCGGTGGTGATCAACGGCGTCGATCAATGCGGGCACGCGATAGCGCGGACGGTGAAACCGTTCGAGGGTCGCTTCTCGTTTGTCGGACTCCTGCCGGGGACGTATCGCGTCACGGTCGACGGCCGAGCGCCGGTGGACGTGGTGTTGGAACCAGGCGCAATGGCGGTCGGTGGCCTGACGTTCTGATACAGCTCCACAGTGATAGCAACACCTGAAACAGTTCAGAACCAGTTGGAAACAGTCGATGGAGGATCCAGTGCGTGAAAGCCTGGGCGTGGTATTCGAAAACAATTCCATTTCAACAGCTCTCGTAGATGCGGACACGCCCCTTCTGGGCTCGATCGACGAGTTCCGTCATCCGTGGGGCGCGAACGGGACTGTTCCCTCTGCGCAAGCGTCGGCACGCGCGCTCGCCTCCGCTGCCGAGGTCGCCACCGGTCGGGCCCTGCGCTCGAACCTGTGCCCCACCGTCGTCGGAGTGATGTGCGAGCGCGCGGACGTGCGCGAATTTGTCCCGGGTTCATTGTCCTCCAGCACTTTCGAGAACATCGAGTTGGTCAACGGTCTGGACGCTCGCATTGCCTACTTGCGGACGGTCGACGCCCTGAATGGTATTTCGCCGATTCTCGCATTCTGGCCGGACAGCGGTGAGACTGTGATCGCTGCCATCGATCCGAGCGCCGGCGTCGTGGACTCGGCGCACCGTTACGCAACCGCCGAGTTGCTTACAGACAGCTCGACATTTGCTGCGACATTGGACCTGCTCGTCGCTGAACGAGACCCCGTGCCCAAGATGCTCGTCGCGATGCTGGTGAAGGAAGAGTCTCGGCAGCTGTCCGCCGAAGCCGCCGAATCGGTAGGGCTCGGCTTCCTGTATCTCGGCGAGCGCGCCCAACTGGCGATAGGCGCTGCGCTGGTAGCGGCCGGTCGGGGGAGTGAGGTCAGGTCCGCTGGCGGCGCGGCTGTTCAGCCCGTCAACAGAATCCGGTGGGCGGCGGCAATAGTGCTGCCGCTCCTGCTCATGCTGACGGGATTGCTGATCGCTCTGTCGCCGGACGGGTCGCGAGCGGTGTCCACTGATCGCCCGAACGTCGGCGCCGAGCCGGCGAACCCGACGAGCGGGCCACCGTCCGGAGCGGCCCTACCGATCCTGACGCTCCCGCCTTGCGACCCGGTGGTACCCGTCGTTCCCGCTGCGTTTCGGCGTTCGGATCCTGATGTCACACCACCCCAGACCGTCGAACCAGCAGAAGCATGCGACCCGATGCGAGTGGGCTAGGGCGTACCTTCTCCAGCCAGTGCAAACAGGCCGTCATCGGTCTGCTCGACCAGTCCGTCGACCAGCAGGGAATGTAGTGCGCGGTCACGCTGACCAGGATCGGTCGGCCAGACGATGTCGAGTTGCGCGCGTTCGACCGGACGGTGGCTCTCGCGCAGAACGGCCATCAATTTTCCGCGAACTTGGCGATCGGTGCCCGCGAACTTCTGCACCTTCTTGGGCGGTCCGGTGTGTGCCGGTTTGCCCGAAGCGACCCACGCGCAGTTCGGCAAAGGGCAGTTCTCGCAGTTCGGCGTCCGCGCAGTGCAGATCAGTGCACCGAGTTCCATGAGAGCGGCGCTGTAGGTGGCGGCGCGCGCTCGTGTCCGTGGCAGCAGCGCCGCGACGTCGGCGAGGTCGCGTGTGTTGGACGGATTGCCTGGTTCCGCATTGCCGTGGACGGCTCGCGCAACCACGCGTCGTACGTTGGTGTCCACCACCGGCACTCGCTGTCCGTAGGCGAAGCACGCCACGGCGCGGGCGGTGTACGAACCGATTCCCGGTAGCGAGAGCAGGGTGTCGACGTCTTCCGGTACCACGTCACCGTGCTCGGCGGCCAGGACGCCCGCGCATTCGTGTAACCGAAGCGCGCGTCGTGGGTAACCAAGTTTGCCCCACGCGCGAAGTACTTCTGCCTGACTCGACGCTGCCATCGCGGACGGTACCGGCCAGCGCTCCACCCACTCTTCCCAGATGGGCGCAACGCGCACCACCGGCGTCTGCTGGAGCATGATCTCGCTCATCAGGATCTGCCAGGCACTGACGCCCTCGCGTCGCCACGGCAGGTCACGAGCCGTCTCGGAGTACCACTTCAGTAGCACCGAAGATTCCACTGCCACTGCTACCGACACACTCCTCGAACCTGTGCTCCTGGTCGACGAAGGACACGTCGACTTGTGGGGGCCACTTTATCGGCAGTCGCCGACAGTCATTTCTCGTACCCGAAAACCTGGGGTGAGTGGCATCGAGACCACTCACCCCAGGTTGATCATGATGCGTACTGAGCGTTCGCGGTCTCCACACGGGTGCTTGCGACGGTCGGCGAGGTTCCGGAGTATCGGCGAATGATCACGTAGAGGCAGATCAATCCGATAGCACCGGCAGCGGCGAGGAAGGAACCGACCTTCCATGCGTTGTCCGGATTTCCGTTGATCAGCATCACCATGATCATCGGCGCGAAACCTCCGATGATTGCGAGATCTGATAACCGAGTGAAGCGCCGGAGAATCGAATCTCCGGTGGGAACAGTTCAGCGAATAGTGTTCCCTGCGTGCCGGTTTGGAGGGACATTGCTACTACGCCGACGATAACCGCGACGGCAAACGGCCAGATCGTGTCCGGGCTGGATCCACCGATCATCAGCCACATCGGGATACCCCAGAGCATCATGGCTGCGGTGCCGAGGCCGAAGACTAGTTTGCGACCGTAGAGGTCGGACAGATATCCCGCCAGCGGAACCAGGGGAATCTGTATTGCACATGCGATCAGGATGTAGGTGAGGACCGTCGACCGCGGTATCTCCAGGTAGGTGGTCGCGAACTGAACCGAACCGGTGATCATCGTGTAGAAGAAGATCACGCCGATGGCATTGGCGCCTGCTGCAGCGAGGACTGTGCCTGGATTCTTCTTGAGCACTTCGAGAATGGGGGACTTCCGAACGACCGGCGATTCGGCGAGTTTTTCTGCGAGTGCCTTGAACTCGGGGGTTTCTTCGAGATAGCGATGGATGAGGAATGCCACTGGAAGCATGACCAAGCTGATCCAGAACGGGATCCTCCATCCCCAGGAGAGGAACGAATCAGCCGCAAGAGTTGCTGTCAGGACCAGGAACACGATATTGCCCAGCACCACACCGATCGGAACACCGAGTTGGGCGAAGCTGCCGAAGAGCCCGCGGCGGTCCGCCGGTGCGTTCTCGGTGGCCAGCAATACGGCCCCGCCCCACTGTGCTCCCACGGCCAAGCCCTGGCAGATTCGCAGCGTCACGAGAATGGCCGGGGCAAGCCACACGACATTGGTGTTGGGGACGAAACCAACCAAGGAGGTTGCCACAGCCATGAGGACCACGGCGGCAACGAGCACCGGCTTTCGGCCGTACCGGTCACCGAAATGACCGGCGAGCACACCACCGATAGGACGGGCGATGAATCCGACTGCGACGGTGGCAAACGAACTCATTGCAGCGACCACCTCGCTGTCGGTGGCGAAGAACGTCGAGTTGAACACGAGCGCGGCGGCAGTCGCGTAGATGAAGAAGTCGTACCACTCCAGGGAAGTGGAGATAGCGGCTGCAAAGGACGCGCGCCGAGATCTGCCCGGGCGCTCCACCGCAGATTCGGTGTTGTTGGTCATCGCGATTCGCTCTCTGTGGGGTCGTTCAGTTGAGTTCGGTCAGGACGTGAGTTGCGGCAAGTTCGGTGTGCGGCCGACGACGAGCTTGTCCCGAGCGCCGGCACCAGACGGAATCGTGCTCGCCGGGTATGGGGTCGAAAGGTGGTGACGCAATATCCAAGTGCGAGTGGGTTCTTCGATACGAGAAGTCATATCTCGCCGCCATTGCCGTACCGGAGGCGCTCGCAAATTCGGGTGGCGAAGGTGACCACGTCGAGGCCGCCGGCGACGTGTGCAGCGTCATCTCGTGGCAATGCGGAGGTGGTCATGTGGCCCGCACTCCTTCGTTCCGAATTTGCCAAACGATCGTTCGGCTGCGAGTCATCATTGACCTAACGATCGTTAAATGTCAATAGTCGGGAAAAGTGCGCTTTTGCAGCGACTTTCTCCGCAGGGATGGTGCGATTCGGAATCTGTTGCCAAACGATCGTTCGCCTGAGATGATGATTAGTCAGTGATGCAGGTCTCAGGAATGGAGATACCGATTCGAGCGGCGGGGTGCGGACGAAAGTCGAGGCACGCTGGTCTCGCACATCGACGGCGTTATGTGGCTTCTGTCCTGGAGCCCTTCGGGTCTTCGGGCCTTCAGATCTTCTTTGGCGGAGGTGTCGCCCAGCTCAGCTTGATTCGATCATCGCGGTCGCCAATGCGCAGTACCGAGACGCGATATCTTCCGCATTCATCGGTCCGTCGACGCGCCACCACACACAGACTTGCTGCCCCATGTTGATAATGGCGCGCACGGCATCTCGGGGAAATGGAGTGTGGAAAGCACCTTCTTCAATGCCGCGTTCGACGACGTCGCGAAACATGCCTTCCTGCTCGTCGCGCAGGGCTACGACCAGACGGTGACCCGATTCGTCCAAGCTACGCAATTCTGTCGCTCCTACGAGGGCGTCTTCGCGCCTGGTCGTATGGAACATGACCCAAGCGCGGACGATTGCTTGCAGTTGGTCTTTCGGGTCGCCGCCGGAGCGCAGCAGTGCACTGCGGGTCATGCTGATGGCGTCGTGGAGCGCCCGAATCATGATTTCCTGAAGGATTTCCTGCTTGGATTTGAAGTGGTGGTAGATGGACGCGACAGTGAGATCGGCGCCGGCGGAGATATCACGCATGGACGTCCCGTGATAGCCGCGCTCGTTCATGTTTCGGACAGCGGAATCGAGTATGAGTTGCCGGACAACGACTGTCTTCGACCCACTCATTGTTCGGTTTCCTTCTCATTTCCTCGGTGCCTGCGTCTTGCCCAGCTTAGAGCCGAACAGTCGCGGGACACACCTGATGGAAAGGAACCGTCTTGAACTGCCGATATGGGCAGAATACCGATTATCGTTCGCTAATCGCCACCCGGAGAAAGAGGTACCTGTGGAACACGTATCGATGAGTATCGAAGACGGTATCGCCGTGATCACCCTTGATCGGCCGGACAAGCTGAACGCATTCACCACGACGATGGAAAACGAGCTCATCGAAGCATTCGACTCCACCGACGCGAACGACGCTGTGCGCGCGGTGATCCTGACGGGAGCGGGCCGCGCGTTTTGCGCGGGGGCAGATCTGTCCTCGGGAGCGGAGACATTCACCGAATGGAGCGCCGAGTCGAACGGAACTGACGCGGACGGTGACGATCTACGTCGGGACGGCGGCGGACGCGTCGTCCTGCGGATGTTCGATTCATTGAAGCCGATCATTGCGGCCATCAACGGACCGGCGGTCGGCGTGGGTATCACCATGACTCTTGCGGCCGACTTTCGCTTGGCCGCCGACGACGCCAGGATGGGTTTCGTCTTCAATCGGCGAGGACTCGTGCCCGAGTCGTGTTCGTCGTGGTTGCTGCCGAAACTGGTTCCGCTCCAGCGAGCCCTCGACTGGATCTACTCCGGACGGATCTTCACTGCTACGGAAGCATTTTCGGCCGGGTTGGTCTACCGACTGCATTCGCGCGAAGATCTTCTAGGGGAGGCGACGGCGCTCGCGCATAGCCTGACCCGTGACAGCGCGCCGGTATCGGTTGCCCTGTCGCGTCAGATGATCTGGCGCATGCTGGGAGTCGAACATCCCATGGTCGCGCATCGCGTCGAGAGCATCGGAATTAATGCTCGCGGTGCTCAGGCTGACGTTCGTGAAGGTGTTGAGGCGTTTCTGGAAAAGCGAGAGGCGGTGTTTCCTGACCGTTGCAGTGACGCAATGCCAGATCTGTTCTCATCCCATCTCCCACGCCCCCGGTGGTGAGCCGCTACGACCTTCGAACCGTCGGCGTCGTAGCTCATGCGGTCAACCAGCGCGGCGGGTAAGTGCCCTCCGCTTCTCCAGGGGCGTTGTGGAGAACCAACGCCTACAGCTTCGAGTGAGGGTGCTCGGTTCGGAATAGCCGAGTTGGCGTGACACTTCGGAGAGGGACACGTCTCTGTTCGAGAGAAGACCGAGAGCGAGTTCGCGTCGTGAATCGTCGACGAGCGATTCGAACGCCTTGCCTTCCAACGCCAATCGTCTCTGCAATGTTCGCGGGTGCAGCATCATCAATGTCGCGACTTGCTTCAGTGTGGCTGCCCCTGCAGGCAGGGAACGCACGATCAAAGCCGACACCGCGTCGTGGAACGCCACATCCGGATCTCGACCTGCCATGAAACGCACGGCGAAGTCGTAGGCCAACGGATCCACCCGGGGCAGGTGGCGATGCATGACTCCGCGCGGAAAGGTCAACAGATTCCGATCCGAGCTGAACTCGACGGAACAACCGAAATACTCGACGTACCTCCGTATTTCGGAGATCCGTGGATGTTGAAACGAGATTTGCGTCGGATGGAAATCCGGGCCGGCCATCATCCGGAACGTCTGAAGCGTTACGCCCATCGCCAGTTCCACGACGTGGGACCGATACGGAAGTCGATGCAGCACGGTGTCGAGTCCGTAGGACACCTCGGTGTCGCCGACTGTCAGATCGACCGCCAACGCCGGACTGTACACGTGCGCGTATCGGGCGACGTCGTGCAACGCATCTCCGATTGTCTCGGCACTGCGGGCCGCGATGGCAACCGGACCGAGAATGTCCGGGTCCTGTCTGCCTGCGAGCCTGAGTGCGAAGTCGGGCGACTCCAATTCATCCGCACAGAGTCCGAGCAGCGTGGACAGGGCGCTGAACGGCAAGAAGTGGTCGTACGCGCCGATGATGGCCGGATCGATGCCCACACGGTCGAGGAATTCGTACGGATCTCCGCCGAGTTCGGAGATCAACTCGGGCAGTCGCGTCAGCGACGAGGCACTGATCAGATCTGCCATGTGTCGAAATGTAAATAAATTGGCGCATGATGTCAATTTTCTCGTCCTCTGAGCAGTGATGATCAACACAGGTTGGCTGGTTCAACGTCGAGCGCCATCCCTGGAGGAGCCAGAAATGACAACACTCACCGACCGCACTGCACTGTTCATCGATGGACTGTGGAGAGCGCCGGATACTTCCGAAATCATCCGAGCCGTATCACCTTTCACGGAGCAGCAGATAGGATCGTTCCCCGCCTCCGTATCGACGGATGTCGACGCAGCTGTATCAGCGGCTCGAAAAGCGTTGCGACGGAATGACTGGGCCGATCTTTTCCCCGCCGAACGTGCGCGTGTCATCCGCAGGTTCGCCGACGAACTCGAGAAACGATCCGAAGACCGCGCATCGGCGGTCACTCACCAGAACGGCATGCCTATCGAGCTCGCCCGTTTCGCCGAGGGGGGCGCACCCGTCCAGCTTTTGCGCTATTACGCAGGCCTCGCCGAGTCGATGCCTACCGAAGAGCGACGGGCCAGCCAACCGATGCCGGGTACGACAATCGTGCGACGCGAGCCGATCGGTGTCGTTGCTGCCATCGCGCCCTGGAACTTCCCGGCTGTGCTTTCGATGTTCAAGATCGCCCCGGCTCTTGCTGCGGGATGCACCGTCGTGCTGAAACCCTCTCCCGAAACCACCTTGGACTCCTATATATTGGCCGAGGCCGCCATTGCGGCAGAACTTCCCGCGGGTGTCATCAACATCGTGACTGGCGGACCGGAGATCGGTCAGTATCTCGTGGCGCATCCCGGGATCGACAAGGTAGCCTTCACCGGATCCACTGCGGCCGGTCGACACATCGGCACGGTGTGTGGCGGTATGCTTCGCCCCGTTACCTTGGAGTTGGGTGGCAAGTCGGCGGCCCTGGTCCTCGACGACGCGGATGTCGAGGAGACGGTAACCGGTCTGGCAACTGCATCCCTGCTCAACAGTGGGCAGACGTGCTATATGTCGACTCGAATCTTGGTTCCCCGCAGCCATAGTCGAACGTACGTCGACGCCATTACCGCAATGGCCGAGGGTCTGCAGGTCGGCGACCCGATGGAACCGTCGACGTTCGTCGGCCCGATGGTGAGCGCAAGGCAACAGGAACGTGTGCTGTCCTTGATCGACCAGGGACGCTCGGAGGGCGGAACTGTCACCACGGGTGGCGGACGCCCCGCCGACCTCGACACCGGATTCTTCGTGCAGCCCACGGTGTTCGCCGATATCGACAACGACAGCACCATCGCACGGCAGGAAGTATTCGGGCCGGTGCTGTCAGTCATTTCATACGACGACGTCGATGAGGCTGTCGCGCTTGCCAACAACTCCGAGTACGGCCTCGGTGGGACTGTATGGACCTCCGACGAGGAACGCGGTATCGCAATTGCTCGACGTGTCGAGACCGGCTCGTTCGGTGTCAACACCTTCAACCTCGACTGGGGTTCACCGTTCGGTGGAGTCAAAGCCAGCGGCCTGGGTCGTGAACTCGGTCCCGAAGGGCTCGCGGCGTACCAGCAGCTCAAATCCATTTTCCTCGCATCCTCGTAAGAATTGAGCCACCATGTCCGACGCAGGACTCGCCGGCGCTCGTGCGCTGGCAGAAAACACACTGAAAATCGCCGAGCAGTTCGGCACCACCGAGTGGGAAGCAGACAGTGCGTGCCACGGTTGGCGCGTCCACGATCTCATCGGTCACATGGCGTTCTTCTTCAACTTCATCGCCGATCCGGATCTGGTGTTCCCGCCGAACCCCAGTGGAAAGTCCGAGCGGCTCAACGACGCTGCCGTCCGCGAGCGTGCCGATCTACCGCACGAGCAGATCCTGGACTACTACCGGGAACAATCCGAAGCGGGACTCGCGACGTTGGCCGCGCTGCAGACAGAGGAGCTTCGCAACAACACACTCGAGATGCTCGACCTCGGGACTTATCGCCTTCATCAGCTCAGTGACGCAGTGTCGTTCGACCATCTCGTCCATTTGACGTCGGATCTTCTGTCGCCGTTCGGACCGTTTCCTCACGGTGAGATCGACGTGGCGGCCGCTGTCGATCCGGCGATCGACTGGATGGTTGCGGGGCTCCCGCAGATGTGCGGCGAAGCTGTCGCCGCCGCCTTGACATCGCCTGTGGCACTGCGCCTCAACGGCGCCACCGAGCGCACTTTTGTCATCTCTCATGGCGATGGGGGAGTGACCGTCACCGAAGCTGACGACGTGCCGGAGAACGTCGCGACCACCCAGGCCACCGAATTCCTGCGGTGGGGGACCACTCGATCTGCATGGCGGTCTGCCGTCGAGGTTTCCGGCGACCGCAAGACCGTCGCCGCAGTCCTCGATGCCATCGACATCGTCTGACCCACAACGAACCCGAGATCCAGAACAAGAGGAAACAGTTATGTCTCAGTACTTGCAGGACAAGGTCATTCTCATCACCGGTGCAGGCGGTGGGTTCGGTCAACTCATCGCCGAGAAGGTGGCAGCGCAGGGCGCCAAAGTCGTCGGCGTGGACATCAACGAGGCGGGCCTGAAGACTGTATTCGACGGTATCGCGGCCGCGGGATTCACCGGTACCTACAAGATTGCCGACGTCACCGACATGGATCAGGTCATCGCTGCGGCGCAGCACGGCATTTCGGAGTACGGAGCGCTCGACGTACTCGTCAACAACGCAGGCGTCATGCCTCTCGCGTATTTCGCCGATCACGAACGTGCGTGGCAGAAGTGGCACAAGGCAATCGACATCAACATCAAGGGCGTCGTGAACGGAATCTCGGCCGTATACGACCAGATGATCGAGCAGGGACGCGGTCAAGTCGTCAACATCTCGTCGATCTTCGGAAACGCAGGCATCGACGGTTCCGGCGTCTACAGCGCGACCAAGGCTGCAGTCACCACGATCTCGGATTCACTGCGAATCGAAGCCAAGGGCAAGATCAAGGTGACGACGGTCAAGCCCACAGGCGTGACAGGAACAAACTTGGCGAGCTGGATCGTCAACGAGAACGCGATCCTCGGTCTCACCGGTCAACGTGCGGGTACCTACATGGAGAACGTCGGGCATCTAACCGACGGCACCCTCAGCCCCGGGCAGAAGGACGTCGACTCCATCGAATACTGGCTGATCAAGCCCGACGACCTGGCTGACGCTGTTGTTCACATCATCGATCAACCATGGGGTATCAGCATCAGTGACATAACCGTGCGCGCCAGCGGCGAGGATTACCTGTACTGACGACCTGATCGAAAACCGCTCTCTGCCAGTGTGGCTTCGCGAACATCGTCGAGGACTACGGCCCGGGGGCATCCCGCGGTCAGACGTCATTGCCATGGTCTGCCTGTCGCCGTAGAGTCCTACTTAACGATCGTTAAACTGTTGCTACGGCGGATTCCGTTTGTCAACGAAGTCGCCGGGACCAGTCCGAGGAGTTTGAATGAAAGCAGTCCACTTGGTGGAGGCGACGGGGCCCGGAGGTCTGTCGTTGGTCGATGTCGACGAACCTGTCGATCCGGCACTGGTGGTAATTGATCTGCACACCGCCGGAGTGAGTTTCCCCGATCTTCTCCAGACCACGGGCAGCTACCAAACGGTGCGCGAATTACCTTGCGCGCTAGGCGTTGAGGGCGCCGGTACCGTTCGGAGCGCGCCGCCAGGGTCCGGCTTCACACCCGGGCGGCGCGTGGCCGTGCTTACGACCGGGGAAGGCGCGTGGCAGCAGACCGTTGCGGTCGCGCCGTCCAATGTCTTTGCTCTGCCTGATGCGGTCTCGCTCTCGGCCGGCTCGGGATTTCTCCTGAATTATCTGACCGCGCATTTCGCCCTCGACGAACGCGCGCGATACCGTGCCGGCGAGACCGTCCTGATTCACGGCGCGGCCGGTGGGTTGGGTACGGCCGCGTTGCATGTCGCGTCAGCGCTGGGTCTGGAGACCGTCGCTGTCGTGAGTACAGGCGAGAAGGAGAAAATCGCCGCGGAGTCCGGGGCAACGCACGTCGTGTCGGTCGACGGGTGGAAGGAACGCGTCCAACGGATCACGAATGGGCGCGGTGTCGACATCATTCTCGATCCGGTCGGTGGTGACCGCTTCACCGACAGCCTGCGCAGCCTTGCGCCGAACGGTCGCCTGGTCGTTTTGGGATTCACCGGCGGTGATATTCCCACGGTCAAAGTCAATCGACTTCTCCTGAAGAATATTTCGGTTACCGGTGCAGGATGGGGTGAATATCTGAAAACCGATCCCCAATATCTGGCGCGTCAATGGCAGGAGCTCTACCCCCTGCTCGAGTCCGGAGCTCTGAGGGTGCCCGAGCCCACCCTCTACCCCTTGGCGCGTGCCGCCGATGCATTGAAGTCGTTGAGTGAGCGTACGGCGGTAGGAAAAGTCGCGCTGTCTCTCGAATGATCTCTACACGAACAACTTTGTGAACAAATGACCTTAGCGAACGAACCTTGGAGTAAACCATGTATCCCGGAGCGTATGTTGCGACAAACCCGGATAAGGCCGCGGTAATCGTTGCCGAGACCGGTGAAGCGGTGACGTTCGCGCAACTGGAATCGAATTCGATTCGGATTGCGCGAGTGCTCCACGGACTCGGGTTGCGGCGAGGCGACAACCTGGCCGTGCTCGCCACCAATAACGTTCAGGTCTTCGACATCTACTGGGCGGCTATGCGATCCGGTGTCTACCTGACGATGGTCAACTGGCACCTGACCGCTCCGGAAGGTGCATACATCGTTGAGGACTGCGAGGCAAAGGTAGTCATCGTCGATGCTGCTCTGGGCGAACTGGCAGAGACGCTGTCCGACCTCGTTCCCCGGCAGGTGACCAGGCTTTCCTTCGGCGGTCAACTAGACGGATACGACTCCCTCGACCAGGCGGCTGACATGGAGTCGGACATACCGCTCCCGGATCAACCGCGCGGCGCCGACATGTTGTACTCGTCGGGAACAACCGGCCGTCCCAAGGGCATCAAGCCGGCTCTACCGAATCGCCGGATACAGGATCCCGGCGATCAGATGACGACAATGAACCAAAGTGTTTGGGGTGTAACCGAAGACGACATCTATCTGTCCCCGGCGCCGCTCTATCATGCCGCTCCGCTCCGGACGTGCGCGTCGGTCCAGGCGCTGGGCGGCACCGTAGTGATGATGAATCGGTTCGATCCGGAAAAGGCCCTGGAATACATCGAGCGTTATCGCGTCACGTACAGCCAGTGGGTGCCGACAATGTTCGTGCGCATGCTCAAACTGCCACAGGAAACCCGAGACCGTTACGACATATCGTCTCTGCGACTTGCCGTCCACGCAGCCGCACCGTGCCCCGTCGATGTGAAGCGAAAGATGATCGATTGGTGGGGAACCATTCTGGATGAATATTACTCCTCGACGGAACTCAACGGCATGACCATTGTTCACTCGGACGAGTGGCTGCGAAAGCCGGGCACAGTGGGGCGAGCCGCCCTGGGAGTGCTCCACGTATGTGGGGAGAACGGCGAAGATCTACCCTCCGGCGAGGTGGGTACGCTGTACTTCGAACGTGACGAGTTGCCCTTCAATTATCACAATGCGCCCGAAAAGACCCAGGAAGCACAGCATCCCGCCCACCCGACCTGGACGACTACGGGTGATGTCGGCTTCATGGATGAGGAGGGTTATCTGTTTCTGACCGACCGTAAGTCCTTCATGATCATCTCGGGTGGTGTGAACATATACCCGCAGGAGATCGAGAACGTGCTGATCGAGCATTCCTCGGTATTGGACGCGGCGGTGATCGGGTTGCCCGACGACGAGATGGGGGAGATAGTGATGGCTGTCGTCGAGCCAGTCCCCGAAGCCGAAGCCGGCGATGCGCTTCGCGACGAACTGCTTTCTCATTTGCGCGGACAGATCGCCAAGTACAAGTTGCCGAGGCGACTCGTGTTCAGTACGGATCTACCTCGAACTCCGACCGGGAAACTAGTCAAAGGGAAACTGCGCGAGCGCTATTCAGGGAAGGTGTCCGTCGGATGAGCGGCCCGTTGCACGGTGTTCGAGTGCTGGAACTCGCAGGGTTGGGGCCGGGGCCACACGCTGCGATGATGCTTGCAGATCTCGGAGCGGACGTAGTTCGAGTCGAGCGTCCGTCTGGTGGACTCGAGATCTCGCCACGGGAGCAGGACCAACTTTTGCGGGGGAGACGGTCGGTGGAAGCCGACCTCAAGACCGAGTCAGGCCGAGAGCTGGTGAGGGCCCTCGTCTCGAAAGCCGATGTGCTCCTGGAAGGTTTTCGGCCCGGCGTGACCGAGCGGCTGGGTTTCGGTCCCGACGTGTGCACCGAACTCAACAGCCGGCTGATCTACGCACGTATGACCGGATGGGGCCAAGACGGCCCACTCGCGCAGCGGGCGGGGCATGACATTACTTACCTGGCGCTGACCGGAGTCCTGCACGCCATCGGTCCGGCCGAGAAACCCACGGTTCCGCTGAACCTCGTCGGGGACTTCGGCGGTGGCTCCATGTTCTTGATCGTCGGAATCGTCTCTGCCTTGTACGAGCGAGAGAGTTCGGGCAAAGGACAAGTGGTCGATGCCGCAATTGTCGACGGAACTTCGGTGTTGGCGCAGATGATGTGGTCGTTGCGAGGGAGCGGACAGTGGAGTGACTCACGTGCAACCAACCTCCTGGACGGTTCCACGCCGTTCTACGACACCTACGAATGTTCGGACGGTAAGTTCGTAGCAGTCGGTGCCCTCGAACCGCAGTTCTACGCGGCGCTCCTCGAAGGCCTGGATATCGCGCCGGAATCGTTGCCTGAACAGATGGATCGAAGGGGCTGGCCCACAATCCGAGAACGGTTCACGGAGGCGTTTTCGTCGCGCACGCGAGACGCCTGGGCAACGCTGTTCGAATCGACGGACGCTTGTGTTGCTCCTGTCCTGAGTCCCGCCGAAGCCGCGCTGCATCCGCATCTTGCCCAGCGGGGAACTCTTGTCGAGGCCGACGGAATAGTGCAGGCGGCACCCGCGCCGCGGTTCTCCCGTTCCAGGACTGCACAGCCGTCAGGTGCTCGGCCACCCGGGGCCGACACCACCGTCGTGACGAAGGATTGGCTGGGCGGCTGAGGGGAAGAAGTACAGGCGAGGAATGTCGCGACAGCCTCTCTCGATCGTTCTTACGTTGCCCCCTACTCATCGTCGATGGATCGCGAAGATCAACTTTTGTAGCACAACTCGATCGAGTCTGACTGACAAGGAATTTCAATGACCGAAACGCGACCGGATGTCTACGCGAGCCGAAACGGCGGGGTGCTCCGCATAGTTGTCAACAGGCCAGCGCGAATGAACGCGTTGACTACCGAAACCCTGGAGAGACTTGCCACGATCTTCGTCGAGCACGCACAATCCTCGGATGTGCGGGTGGCGGTTCTCGAAGGAGAGGGCAAGGCCTTTTGCACGGGCGCGGACCTCGCGGACGTGACGTTGTCCGGTCCGCCGTCGGCGGACACGATCGATGCCGCCAATACCTTGGTGCAGGCCATTCGAGAGTTTCCGTTTCCGGTGGTCGCTGCGGTACGAGGCCCTGCTGCAGGTGTGGGTGTTTCGCTGGCTTTGGCGTGCGACCTCGTGCTCGCGGCGGAGTCGAGTTACTTTCTGCTCGCGTTCACCAAGGTGGGATTGATGCCGGACGGTGGAGCTACCGCACTGGTGGCAGCGTCGATCGGTCGCGCGCGCGCGATGCGCATGGCGCTCCTGGCCGAAAGATTATCCGCTCGAGATGCTTTCGACTGCGGCCTGGTCTCACACGTGTGCGAGGACGACGCCTTCGCGGTGGAATTGGCAGACCTGACGCACCGATTGGTCGCCGGGTCGTCCCCTGCTTTTCGGTTTACCAAGAAGGCGATCAACGACGCTACGCTCACCGAACTCGGTGATGCGTTCACACGCGAGCGCATAGGCCAGATCGACCTGTTGGGTAGTGGTGATTTTGCCGAAGGTGTTGCGGCGTTTCAGGAAAAGCGCGCAGCAGTTTTCGGATAGACGAAGCGAGAACGGCGCTTACAACGACCGTGGTCCCGAACACAGGATGTTCGGGACCACGGTCGTTCTCGGTGCTGATCAACTCTTTGCGATGTCGCGACCGATTATCTCCTTCATGATTTCGGTGGTTCCGCCGTAGATGGTCTGGATTCGGCTGTCTACGTACGCCCGGGCGATCGGGTACTCCATCATGTAGCCGTATCCACCGTGTAGTTGTACGCATCGATCCACGACGCGCTTCTGAAGTTCGCTGGCCCACCACTTCGCCTGTGCCGCTTCGACTGCTGACAGCTGGTCGTCGTTGATGGCCAGGACTGCGTTGTCGACGTATGCCTGTGTCACGTCGATCTCGGTCAGCATCTCGGCGAGGGCGAATCGAGTGTTCTGGAAGTCGCCGATCGGCTTGCCGAAGGCGGTGCGGTCGAACGCGTAGTCTTTGGTCCATTCGTAGGCCGCACGCGCGGAACTGATTGCGCTCGCGGCGATCGACAGACGCTCACGGGGAAGACGCTCCATGAGATGAATGAGGCCTCCGCCCTCCTCGCCCAGGAGGTTGCCTACCGGGACTCTTACGTTGTCGAACGACAGCTCGGCTGTGTCTTGACCCGCCAACCCCACCTTGTGGAGTTTGCGACCGCGGGTGAATCCGTCCATCCCACGTTCGACCACGAGGAGGCTGAATCCCCGCGACCCCGCTTTCAGATCGGTGCGGGCCGCAACGATGACGATGTCGGCGTGAATTCCGCTGGTGATGAATGTCTTCTGCCCGTTCAAGATCCAGTCGTCGCCATCTCGAACGGCGGAGGTCTTGATGCCTTGCAGATCACTGCCGGTACCCGGTTCGGTCATCGCGATGGCGCAGATGAGTTCACCGGCAGCCATACCCGGTAGCCAACGTGCTTTCTGCTCGTCTGTGCCGAGGTCGGCGATGTACGGAATGACGATGTCGTCCTGAAGGCCGAGTCCGGCGCCGAACGAGGTGGTACCGGTACGGGCGATCTCTTCGGCGACCACGTACCGGTACCGGTAGTCGAGTTCACCCGAGCCTCCGTATTGTTCGGGGACGGCCAGGCCGACGATACCCATCTTGCCGGCCGCGAGCCACGCTGATCGGTCGACGAGCCTGGCTTCTTCCCAGCTGTCGTAGTGAGGCGTGATCTCGCGGGCAATGAACTCGCGCACAGTCTCTCGGTAGGCCTCGTGGTCGGCTGTGAACAGTGTTCGACGCATGGGTTGCTCTCCTGTCCTAGACGGAAACGCGTTCGGTCATCGAACGCAAGCGTGCCCCGATGATGACCTCTGCTTCGGACACCATGCGCTGGACCAACTCGTCGACGGTGGGGATGTCGTGGATCAGCCCCTGTGATGTGCCGACCGTCCAGATGCCGGCGTCGGGATCACCGGTTTCGTAGACGCTTCGCCCACGCGCTCCTGCTACCAGGTCGCGCACATCCTCGAATTGTCCGCCGCGGGAGAGTATGTCGACAACCTCTCGGCTGACGATGTTGCTTGCCACGCGTGCAGTATTGCGGAGTGGTCGGAAGATCAGTTCGGTCTGTGTTTCGTCTGCAGCGACGATGGCTTCTTTGATGTTCTGGTGGATCGGAGACTCGGTGGTGCACATGAATCGCGTACCCATGTTGATGCCGTCTGCTCCGAGCGCCAGCGCGGCGACCAGACCACGTGCATCAGCGAAGCCGCCGGAAGCGATCATGGGTATCGAAATCTTGTCTGCGGCCGCTGGAATCAAGACCAAGCCTGCGACATCGTCTTCCCCTGGATGGCCGGCGCACTCGAATCCGTCGATACTGATTCCGTCGACACCGAGATCCTGTGCCTTGACCGCATGCCGGACTGTTGTGCACTTGTGGAGCACTTTGATTCCGGCGTCATGGAAGATCGGCAGGTGAGGACCGGGATTGGAACCTGCGGTCTCGACGATCTTCACGCCTGAGTCGACGATCACCTGGCGGTACTCGTCGTACGGCGGTGGCGTGATCGACGGCAGAATTGTGAGGTTGACGCCGAACGGTTGGTCGGTCAGGTCGCGGCATCGGGCGATTTCGTTCGCCAGGTCGGCCGGCGTCGGCTGCGTGAGTGCAGTGATGAATCCCAATGCGCCGGCATTGGCAACGGCTGCAACGAGTTCTGCTCTGCCGACCCACTGCATTCCACCTTGGACGATGGGGTGGCGAACGCCGAACGTTTCCGTGAATGCTGTCGAGATCATGAAAATCCTTGTTGTTCTCTCGGGACGAATGGTCAGAGGTGGGATATTCCGGCGAGGTCACTGACGTATTCGCGTGCCCTCGTCGGATCGAAGGAGCGTGAGATCTGCAGTTTCTCGGCCTCGAGTGATCCTTCTGCGTGCGTGGCCAGGACTGACTGATATCCGCCGTAGTCGCGGGCGGTCAGATCCGCAATGAAGTTCAGCAGACGGAGACGCTTTTCGGCAGGAACTGCTGCAGCGTAGTATTTTTCGAGAACTACACGAATTTCGGGATTGTCCCAGTCTTCACCGCCGGGGCCGGTGGCGAGGAGGCCACCTGAGAGATCGGTGAGGATGGCGACCGCGTTGTGGAATCCATGTGCGAAGTGGTATTTGGCCATGTTGACGGCAAGCGGATCTGGTTGCCTGACACCGTGTGCTCCTGGCTTTGATCGAACGGCGGCGAGTTGAGCCAGTCCGCGCACGGTCTCGCTCCAGGTGATCAGTTCGGTGATCTTGCCCTTCACATGGCCTGCTTTGCTGATGCCGTTGGCCTCGGCGATCAGTGAAGCTGCTCCGACCATGATGTCGAGTAGGGGCAACTTGTAGTTGATGGCGGTGAACCGGTGGTAATCGACAAACGCCAACGCGAGTGGTCCGGCAAGTTCGGGTTGACGGTTGAGGAAGACTCGATTCTTCGGTACTCGGACATCGTTGAAGACGGTGAGCGATTCGAGGAGTTTGTGTTTCGTGGAGATCGGAAATTCGAAGGAGTTGCGTTCTCCGGCTGCGTAGGGAGAGACGTACAGCTCGAGACCCGGTGTGTCGATCGGGATGGCGAAGGACACTGCGTAATCGGCGTCTTCGGGGCCCATCGCGCGGGTGGGCAGCACGATCAACTCGTCGGCGTTCGCCGAGAACGAAGTGTGGCACTTCGCGCCGCGCACGGTGATGGAGTCGGCGTCCTCGTCGACGATGTGCAGGTAGAGGTCTGGGTCTGCCTGTTGGCGCGGTCCAAGTGACCGGTCACCCTTGACGTCGGTTTGCGCGACGGCGAGTGCGAGATCGCCGTCGCAGACCCGCTTGTAGAAAGCGCGCGCATTCTCGAGACCTTCACCGCTGGTTGCACGAAGAAGGGCGAACAGCGCATCGCTGCCCACCTCTTTGAGGACGATGGTTCCGCCGCCGCGCCGCGATACTTCCTCGATCAGGGCGCCGCGACGAATCAGATCGTCCGCAGATGTCGGCGCCACGTAGAACGCGCTGACTGGGTCACCGTCGACATCGGTGACCGCGAGGTCGGGGCGATCGTCGGCGATGTCGTAGCACAGTGCCGAATGGTCCACTGCGAGAGTCAGTTCGGGTTCGGCGTAGACATCGGAAATCTTCTTGCCTCGGTAGAAGACTCGGCGATCGTCGCTGAGCCCTTTTCGGTACTGGTCACTGGATCGCACGGCCACTGGATACTTCCTTGATCTTCTGTAGCGGTTACTGCATTGAACCTAGCTTAACGATCGTTAAGTAAGTGTGCAATCATCATGTGCTCGACGATTTCCGGCCACTCATGGCGCAGGTGACGAATCAGGCCGTGGTGAAGATCGATTTGGTCTGGAAGTATGCGGCCAGGCCTTCCGGTCCAAGCTCGCGACCGATGCCGCTCGCCTTGGTGCCTCCGAACGGTGCTCCGAAATCGAGTGTGTAGCCGTTGATCCCGAACGAACCAGTATCGACTGAGCGGGCTATTTCCATCCCGCGGTCGAAGTCGGCAGTCCACACGGTTCCACCGAGGCCGTACTCGGAATCGTTGGCGATTGCGATGGCCTGTGCCTCGTCGGTGTATGGAATGACAGAGAGTACGGGGCCGAAGATCTCTTCGGTTGCAATCGTGTGGTTTGCGGAGACGTTACCGAAAACGGTTGGCTCCAGGAACCATCCGCGTTCGAGTGTGCGCGGTCGTGATCCGCCGGTCGTGATCCGTGCGCCTTCCGCAGTGCCTGCGGCGATGAAGGACTCGACACGTTCGCGCTGCCCGGCGCTCACGAGAGGGCCGATGAAGGTGGTGGGATCCAACGGGTCGCCCACCGGCAGCGACTCGACCATTGTGGTGACGGCATCGAGCACTTCCTCGTAGCGTCCGACGGGCGCGAGAATTCTTGTCGAGGCGTAGCAGGTTTGTCCGGTGTTGATCAACGATGCCGTCGCCAAACCTGCCATCGTCGCGTCGAGGTCCGCATCGTCGAGAATGACTGCGGCGGACTTGCCGCCGAGTTCGAGCGATACCGGACGCAGAAGTTGTCCGCAGGTTGCTCCGATGTGTCGGCCTGCCGGTGTAGAGCCAGTGAACGCGACCTTGTGTACACCCGGATGAGCGACGAGGTATTTGCCGATTTCGGGTCCGCCGGTGATGATGTTGAGAACACCGGCAGGAAGACCGGCCTCCATTGCGGCCTCCGCCAGGACGAACGCGTCGAGCAAGGTCTCGGGTGACGGCTTCAGTACGACAGTGCATCCCGATGCGAGCGCGGGGGCGATTTTCATCATTGCGAGAAGAGATGGGAAGTTCCACGGTGCAATCGCGGCAACAACACCGATCGGTTCTTTCCGAACGATGGTGGTTCCCGTTCCGGCCAGCGCGTGACGGGGTTCTTCGAGCTCGGTCGTGCGGGCAAGCGCGGCGTAATAGCTCAAAAGCCCTGAAGGTCCCTGTCCTTCAGCGACAGTGGAGATCGATACGGGCATTCCGTTCTGCTGGCTGACCAATCGGGCTGTGAGGTCGGCGCGACGCCCCAAGGCTGCGGCAAATCGATCCAAGGCGTCGGCTCGGTCGGCAGGCTCGAGTCGCGACCACGTCCGGAAGGCCCGGCCCGCCGCCGCGACGGCAGAATCGACGTCGTTTGGTGCGCTGCCCGGCACGCTGCCGATCTTCTCTTCTGTGCTGGCCGAGTGCACCGAGATGGCGTCCGAAGTCGTCGGTGATTGCCAGGTTCCGTCTATGTAAAGGGCGGAGTGAGTGAGAATCATGCAGGCTCCTTGCGGTGGGTGGGTGTGCGGGGATCGGGGCGCTCACGTGGACGTAGGCAAACCGCCACACTCATTGACTTAGCGATCGTTATATAAGTCATTTGACTCACAAGCTATGTTGCTCCGCCTGTGGATGTCAATGGTCGAGGTGTCCGGCCGTGCATGAGAGTGGTGACCTGATCGGCGGCTTCACGCACAAGTTTGCCCAGTGCGGCGATCCGCTCCCCGGTCAGTGAGGACGGGGCATCGACCAAGCAGAGGATCAGCGCCGGTGTCGAGTCCTGGGCGAAGGCGACGGCATTGACGGACAGCAATTGATAATTGGCGTCGAGGTCGAGTGTTCCGACCGCGACATCCGCGGACAGAAGACGTCGCGCTTCTCTCAGTGCGAGTGCTGCCCTCTGGCCGCCGACTCCCGGGCCGCGCATCTCGGCGACGGCGTCGGAAATTGAACGTTCTTGTTGGCGAAGGCATTCCACGGCGAACCCGCGCTCTCGAATGGCCGTGAGGATTGGCTCGTACTCCGACCGTAGAAGTGCGGCCTCCGTGTCCAATGCCTCCTTGCCGAGGAGAAACCATTCGTGAAGGTCGTTCTCGTCGAACCATGCGGCAAGGCCTGCACCCAGTGGAGGTGCCATCAGCACATTGTCGCCGATGCGCAAGCCGAGAGTTCCGCTGCGCTTGGAGATCGGTTGAATTGCCTCGGCGACAACGAGGTCGGCGCCGGATCGGATGAATCCGAGACAGGCCAGTTCGGATGTGTCGGCCAGTTCTTGCATGACGGTGCGTGAAAGATCGACGACATCGATTGCGCGGGAAGCGGCTTGGCCGATGGGGACTAGCGCCGGGCCGAGTTGGTAGGTCTTGCGGATCGGGTGACGGACGAGCCAGCCGGCCTCGGCGAGAGCGACGACCATGGGGTAGCAGGTCGCCTTTGCGACGCCGAGGTGTCGTGCGATGTCGGCGAGGCTCCGCCCCGCCGTGGGGTCGGATGCCAGCAGTTCGGTCAGCATGACGATTCGATCGGTTTGAGGGGAATTTCGTGCCATGTGTTCGCATAATGCCACTCTGGCGTCGCACTGTGACCCACGATACAGTGAAATGACTTAGCGATCGTTAATCAAGCGGCAAACTCCGGAAGGAAATACATGATTGTCAACGGTGGCGAATTACTTGCCAGGGCACTAGCTGAAGCGGGCACAACCGAGGTCTTCACCCTGCACGGAGGGCACTTGGATGCTTTCCTCGTAGCCTGTCGACGTCACGGCATCCGGCTCACCGACACCCGACACGAAGCCACTGCGGGACACGCTGCGGATGCGTACGCGCGAGTGACGGGCAATTACGGCGTTTGTGTGGTCACCTCCGGCCCGGGCTTCACCAATGTCTACACCGCGCTGACCAATGCACTCCTCGATCGCACGCCGACTATCTTCGTCGTCGGTGCTCCGCCGATGCGTGAGACCGAGACGAATCCGCTTCAGGGTGGTTTCGATCAGATTGCCGCAGCTGTTCCGGTGACCAAGTGGGCATACCGCATCACCGATCCGGCACGCGTCCCCGAGATAGTTGCTCTGGCAATTCGTAAGGCGACGACCGGAATTCCGGGTCCGGTGCTGCTCGAAGTGCCGATCGACGTGATGTTCGGTGAAGCCGACGAAGACACCGTGAGATTTCCGGTGAACTACACCGTGAGTGCGAGGTCGGGTCCGACTGCTGCAGCGGTCGAGGCCGCTCTCGATCTGCTCGGTGAAGCGACGAACCCCGCCATTGTGATCGGGGGTGGCGTCACTTTCTCCCATGCGAGCGCGGCGCTGGTGGCGTTCGCGGAAACGGTGGACGTGCCGGTGTTCTACCCCGGGAAGTCCGATGGAGCGGTACCCGCAAGCCATCGACTGGCCGGCGGCGGACTGTTGGCGATCGGCTCGTTGCCTGCCCTTGGGTATCCGACCCCCGACGTGGTGTTCGTTGTCGGTGCCCGAGCCGGGATGTTCACCGGCGGACGCACCAGCTTGTTCCCCGGTGCGCGGTTGGTGCAGATCGACGTCGACGCGTCCGAAATCGGGCGTATGCAGGACGTGGACGTTCCGATACTTGCCGACTGTCGAGAAGCGCTCATCGCTTTGAAAACTGCTGCTGATCAACGTCAATGGCCCGATTGGAGTGCCTGGGTCGATGCCGCCACCAGTGCGAAACATGCGCACCGGCATGGTTTCGAGGACGAAGCGACGGAAAGCGGTAAGGCGCATCCGTACTTTGCAGCGCGCGCGATCGTCGAAGCCTGCCCGCCCGGTACTACTTTCGTGATGGACGGTGCCGAGGCCCCGTCGTGGGGCGAGTTCTTCACTACCGCCGAAGAGGTTGGTGGTGTCTTGAGGCTCGGCTACCTCGGATGTCTGGGTGTGGGGCCCGGTTTCGCAATCGGCGCACATCGAGCACGACCGGAATCACCCGTCGTGCTCATTACCGGTGACGGCGCGGCAGGATTCCACATCCAGGAATTCGACACGATGGCCCGTCATGGAATACCTGTTGTGACAGTGATATTCAACAATGCAGTGTGGGGGATGTCGATCCACGGTCAGGAAGCGGTGTACGGGGACGAAGGAATTGTCGTATCCGAACTCGCAGACAGCGCATACGAGAAGGTTGCCGAGGCCTTCGGTGGATACGGAGAGCGTGTTAAGGATGTCGCCTCCATCGCCGACGCTATGAAACGCGCGTTCGACGCAGGGGTTCCCGCATGTATCAACGTCGAGGTGGACCCGCACGTAGTCCACCCCATCACGACGATGATGCTCGGTGACGTCACGAGTACGGACGAAATCGTTGTCCCGTACTACGAGAACATTCCTCGCTGATGCCGGGGCGAATGGAAGGTGCAGTAGCCGTCGTGATCGGCGGAGCATCCGGTATCGGTTGGGCAACAGCGCAATTGCTGGCTGCCGAAGGTGTGAGCGTCGTGATAGGCGACATCGACATCGAAGGCGGGCGGAAACGCGCCGTAGAACTCGGTGGGCGAGCTGAAGCAGTCCGGGTCGACGTCGTCGACGAAGAATCGGTCAAGGGGATATTCGAGGGGGCCGAGGCGCAGCATGGTCGGTTGGATATCGCGGTCAATTGTGCCGGGGTGAATCTGCCGGGCTACATAACGGATTTGGAGGCGCAGACTTGGCGGCGCACCGTTGACATCTGTCTCACCGGAGGTTTCTTCGTGATCAAGCACGCGGCGCGTGCCATGACTGCCGGTGGATCGATCGTCTCGATCACCTCATTGAACGCACGGCAGGCGGCTGCAGGTTTTGCAGGATACTGCTCCGCCAAAGCTGGCCTCGCCATGCTCACCGAGGTTGCGGCACTCGAACTCGGAGACCGGGGGATACGCGTCAACGCGGTTTCGCCAGGTCTTGTCGAAACGCCACTTGTCGAGGGTCTCACCGGTGTGCCGGCTATTCAGGCGGACTTCACCGAGAACACTCCGCTCGGACGTAATGGGTTGCCACGCGACGTTGCCGAAGCGGTGGTCTTCCTCGCTTCCGATGCTTCTTCGTGGATCACGGGCGAGGTTCTCGATGTCAACGGGGGTGCCCACTTACGTCGGTACCCGGACGTGATGAAACACATCGGGGCGATGCAATAGCTCGTCGAGAGTTCGTCGGTTCTGATAGCGCCCGGGTGTCGTCCACGCGCCCGGGCCGGAAGTTACGTCCAATCCAGAAAGGGCTTTTCACGATGTGCTCGCAATATCGCCTTGCCGATGAGTCTCGACGCCACGCTGCTGCACGACCAGACGCCCTCGCGTTGACAGGTCGAGACGGGTCGATGACGTTTGCCGAGCTCGACCTCCGCACCAGTCGGCTGGCCAACGTTCTTCTCGACCTGGGTTGTAGATCTGGAACCAGGGTGGCCGTGGTGGACAGAGGCTCGACTCAAGTCGTCGAGATCGTACTTGCGGCAGCGAAGATCGGGGCAGTGGCAATCCCGATCAATTGGAGGTTGTCCGGCGCCGAGGTTGCCGAGGTGCTAGCCGACGCGGACGCTCGTGTGTTGTTCTTCCACAGTGAATTCGAGGGTGTGGTCTCGGCGGTGCAGGCATCGGGAGGGACGAAGCTGCGTGTCGTGAGGATCGACGGTTCCGAGGAGTTCGACTACGAAGCGCGATCGGCAGGCGCAAGTTCGGTCGATCCGGGATGGAGCGGGAGCCTGGACGACGTTGTACTGCAACTGTATACATCCGGAACGACGGCAAAACCCAAAGGTGTTCTCACGTCCAACAGGAACCTGGAGGCATGCACGCGAACCGGCGGGCCATGGGGATTCGACGAATCCTCGGTCAGCTTGTGTGCGATGCCACTGTTCCACATCGGTGGATTGGGTTGGGCGCTCGTGGGGCTTGCGAATGGCGCCCATAACGTCGTTCTCCCAGAATTCACACCTGCCGGTCTGTTGGAAGTACTGGAAGGGATGAGTATCACCAATACCTTTCTCGTGCCTTCCGTCATCGGGATGCTGGTCGACGTACCAGGCGCGCGAGAGCGCAATTTCGCAACTCTCCGATCCATCGCTTACGGTTCATCCCCGATCACACCATGGGTCTTGAAGCGAGCTCTCGAGACGTTCCGCAAGCCCCTGTTCCAGGTCTACGGGCTGACCGAAACGCATGGAGCAGTAACACAACTTGATTCTTGTGACCATGCGGTGGACGGCGAGAAGGTCGGACTGCTGCGCTCGGTCGGAAAACCCTACCCCTGGGTGGACTTGAAGGTGATGTCACCGGCAGGCGAGGAAGTTGCGGTCGGCGAGGCCGGCGAGATCTATGTCAGGTCTCCGCAAACGACCGAAGGTTACTACCGACGGCCGGAAGAGACTGCCGCTGCGATAGATACCGACGGGTGGTTCCACACCGGCGACGTGGGACGGGTCGACAGCGAGGGCTACGTCTACATCACCGATCGGATGAAGGACATGATCATCACGGGTGGAGAGAACGTCTATCCCATCGAAGTCGAATCGGTCATCGCCGACTATCCGGGAGTATCCCAAGTTGCCGTCATCGGAGTGGAGGATCCACTGTGGGGCGAGGCGGTCAAAGCCGTCGTAGTTGCTGCTGCAGGGCATCAACTCGATACCGACTCGATTTCAGGTTTCGTTCGAAGCCGACTTGCCGGCTACAAGTGCCCCAAGTCCATCGAGATAGTTACGGAACTTCCGTTGGGTGCTACGGGCAAGATCCTCAAGCGCGAACTTCGGGCGCGATACAGGACAGTATGAGAATCAACGTGCACGCTTGCGGCCGGGTTTGCATCCAACCGTATTCAGTGCGATCACGGCGTACTTCTGAGCTACCTCTTCCGGGGTGAGTTCTCCCTCGGCGTGATACCAGCGCGGAATCGACTGGCACATCGCGAGAAGTGCGCGGGTGGTCTCGGGCACGTCTGCTACTGAGAAGAGACCTCGTTCCGAACCCTCGGTGACTATGCCGAGCACCAATTCTTCGACGCCCTTGCGTACGACACGATATCGCTGTCGGTGTTCGGGGCTGAGGTAGCGCACTTCCCCCTCGAGGGCTGCCAACCGAGAGCGGGTCGTCATACGAAGCACGATCGCTTCGACGACGTTGGTGAGCTGTTGTCGAGGGTCGTCTCCGCCGTCGGAGTACGCGCTGTGGGCACGAGCGAGGACGTCACTGGTCGAAATCTCCAGCAGAGCAAGGAGGATCCCCTCTTTGCTCTGGTGATGGTAGTAGAGGGCGGGGATCGTCACGCCGACGCGGCGTGCGATCTCGCGTATCGAAGTACCGTGGAACCCGTTGTCGTAGAATCCTTCGAGGGCGGCTTCCAGGATAGGAGTCAGCTCGAGCGGCTCGATCCGTCGCCAACTGGCTGTGGCGTCCTTCGCCGAATCTTTCGTGGCCATACGTGGTCCCCTAGCTATCGCTCGATAATGCTCGGGGAGATACTACGCCGCGACGAAGTCACAACAACTGCACGTTACTCAGTTTCCACTCGCCGTCCTCGCGGACCAGAGAAAGTTGCATGCGGTTACGGTCGATCCTCGGATCGGGGGAGTTGGTATTGGTGATCGTCTGATCGAGGAACACGAGCACCTCGGCGTTGTCGCGATCACTGCTCGCCAGCCCGGCTGAAATGATCTGAGCGGACGAGGTCGCCTGATACTGCACGATCATGTTCTGCAGGTTGGCTGCCACCTGGGCGTACTGACCGGCGAACTCACCGACAGAGTTGTCACGCACCACGGAAAGATTCTGATCGAGGTTCTGGAAGTTGTACGTCGCAAGATCAGTGGCGAATTGCCGTCCGCTGTCCAGTGCGCTGGTACGCGCGTCTTCGTCGGCCGATTTCTGCCAGGTCGCGAATGCGCCCCATCCGAGCGCCGCGACCACGACCAGGACGCCGGCAACGATCAACAAGGTCTGCTTGCGAAGCCGCTTGGGCTTTTCGGCGATTGTGGGTGTCGGACTCTCGGGAGTCTGGGGTTGAGGTGTCTCGGACTGGGGTGTCTCGGTCATTGCGTTCCTTGTACTAGTAGTGCGGCAAACGAGTTGTCACCGAGAACGGTGTTCTGACCACCGTTGAGGCCCAGACGAATCGACGTTCCGTCACCGGCCGCAACTGTGCCGAGAGCAGGATCGTATTCGGCAACCCCGTCGATCGTTCCGGTTCCGGTGGGGACGTTCTGCGAACCGCGATTCTGGATCCGGCCCGACTGGTCCGCGCAGTGTTGGTTCTTGTCGAGCGTGGTCGGTGAGGTGTCCTGTACCGATCGCCGGGGCGTGTCGTAGATACAGACCGGGCCGAGTGCTGTGATCAGATCAAGCTGTGCCCGTCCGTCTTTGACGATACTTCCGAACTTCTCGAATCCTTTGGGCACCACCACCAACAAGGCATCGACGGCGGGCATCCGTGCAGTGACGATCTGAGTGGAGACGAGAGAATTGGCCAACAGCAGGCTGAACGGCTCACGACTCTGTTCGATGAGAGGCAGTATCTGATTGTCGAGAACACTCGGGCTTCGATCGAGGAGTGTGCGCAGTTGCGGATCGGAGTTTCGTACCTGATCTGTCAATTGGCGAAGTGTGAGTGCAACTTCGGGAAGAGCGTCAACATTTTCCTCGTTCGCAGTGAACAGTGAGCGCGAGTTCTCGACGAGTGTGTTGACACGCGGTTGATCGGCTTGGACAGTGCGCGCAAGCACGTCGAAGTTGTCGACGAGCGCCTGCAGATCCGGACCCAATCCGTTCAATCCCTCACCGAGTTCGTGCGAGAGGGTACGCAGATCTGCCGGATCGACGGTGTCGGCAGCAGCGTTGAAATTCGCAATCACGGTTCCCAACGCGACCGGGATCGAAGTGCGCTCAGTCGGAACAACCGAACCTTCAACCAGATACGGGCCGCCGTCGGTCTGCGAAGACAACTGAACTTTCAATACCGGAACGGCGGTGTCCTGGCTGATGGCCACATGCGAATCGTTGGGTATCTGTTTGTCGGCGGCGATGCTCAACGTCATCACGACGAGGTCCTGGGCAGAGTCCACCTCCACCGACTCGACGTCGCCGACGGTGACTCCGCGATAGGCCACTTCCGAACCCGGAGCGATTCCGGCCGCGTTCTCCAATTCGACGGTGACCGAGAATGTTCCGGTGAAAGGATCTCCAGCACCTACTTGTCGGAGCACGTACGTCGTGCTGACCACCGCGATGAGGAGAAAGGCGACGATCTCGAAATAGACGGTTCGGTTCTTCATCGCGTTCCTCCTTGCAGGGGTGTCGTGATCGGCAGTTCCCGATCGGAGGCGGGCAGAGGTGGCAGTGGCGGTGCGGCGCCCGGAATTATCTCGTTGAGCACCCCGGTCACGGTGCCATCGACATCGACGTCGAGGTCGATGTTCACGTAATCACCTGGGCTGGCGCGCTCGAGGAGCACTCTTGCGTTGTCCAGGTTGGACATGGTCTCACTCAGTGTCGGGCCCATTGCCGAGAACTGGTCGAGGATGGGTGACAGTCGTCCGGTGATCTCGGAAATCTGGTCGGCCGACTGGTCGAGCACGGAATTGGTTGCGGTACTGAGCCGATCGGTTTCGTCGAGAAGATCGAGGAGCGGTTGTCGTTGGTCGGCGATCACGCCCAATGCGGGTGTGAGTGTTCGCAAGCCTTCGTCGATGGTGGCGCTCTCGTCACCGATCAGAGCGCTGAGCCGGTTCAGGGAATTCAGTGCCGAATTGATCGATTCCTTTCGGTCGTCAAGTGTTCCGAGAAAAGTGTCAAGGCGCGCAAGCAGATCGCGGATCGTCTCCTCCCTGCCGTCGAGAATCTGATCAGCCTCACTGACGATGTTCTTGACCTGCGCCAACCCACTGCCGTTCAACAGAGTTCCGACGGCGCCGAGCAGTTGTGCGACATCGGGTCCGCGCACGGTCTCCGATCGCGCGATGGTGGAACCTGGTTCGAGCATGGGGCCCGTTGGATCGACCGGAACTTCGAGGTTGACAAATGCGTCGCCGATCGGAGTGGACAGCTCGATCCGAGCGCGAGTGCCGACGGGTAGTTCGATGTTCGATTCGATTTCGGTATGTACCACGGCTGCAAAGGTTTCCGCGCTCATCGACGTGACTCTGCCGACCACTGCCTGGCCGATCCGCACCTCGCCGCCGACGGGGAGTAATGACGCATCGACGAATTCCATGTTCAGCGGGTACGACGCTCCTGGCAGACCGCGCCCGAGGGGGAGGTGCTGGAAGTTGAGACTGCAGCCGGTCAACGGCGCCGCGATGACAAGTGCCACGACAACGCTCACCACGGACTTGTTCGACGCCATCAGTTGCCCCCACCGAGGATGCGTGCCAGGTCGGAGCTGCCTGCCGAAGGAAATTCGATGGGATTGACGATCCCAGGCCCGGTGCACAGCGGAATCGGCATCTTCTCGCACAGTTCTCGCGTCGTGTCGAACTGTGAGAGATCGGTGGCGACGTTCAATCGCGCTCTGGCTCGGCCTTCTTCGGTGACGAGGTTGGCGACGTTCTCGAATCCCGTTGGTGCCGTTTCGATGATCTCGCGCAGTTGGTCCTGTTTGGTCGCGACTGCACCGGCCAACTGTGCGAGCGCACCCAGATCGGCGGTGACCGCCTCGCCGTGTTCGGCGAGTAGCGCTGAGACCTGTCCGAGCAACGTGGTCAGGGAATCGAGCGCCCCGCTGATGTCTTCTCGCTGGGTACTGAACGCGCGGGCGGTGACTGTCACCGAATTCGACAGCGAGTCGACCTTGGTCTGGTTGTCCGCGATCAACTGCACGAGGGTGTTCAGGTTCTTCACGAGTTCGGAGATGTCGGGACTTGCACCCGCCAGTACCGAACTAGCCTGTGAGATGGACCGAACGGCATCGTTGAATGCTTGCCCGTTGCCGTCCAACGCGTGGGCGCCTTCTCCGATGAGGTCACCGATCCCACCGCCGTCCGCGCCAGGGCCGAGCGCCACCGTCAGTTCGTTCACCGATGCGGTGAGCTGGTCCCATGTCAGAGGGGAGTGAGTTCGTTCGAGAGGGATCACTGCGCCGTCCACGAGGAACTCACCGTCCTCGTAGCCGGGGCCGAGTTCGATCGTGCGGTCACTGATGACCGAAGGAGAAAGGACCCAGGCCTGCGCGTCGGCCGGTATGCGTGTTCCGGACGGCAGGCTCATCGCCACTCGTACCCGGGACCCTTCCGGCGTGACGCTCTCGACCCTCCCGCTGGGAACTCCCAGAATAGTCACCGTGTTGCCGGTGAAGATGGCGTCGGTCGAGGTGAATTCGGCAGTGAGAGTGAGTTGGTGTTCGTCACGCGTGACGAACAGGACCGCACCGATCGCGCAGATCATTATCGCTGCCAGCACGGCGAGCTTCTTGACGGTCGTGGTCATCGACACCCCTGAACGAGCCCGACGACGCACAACCAGTTGTCCGGGATGAGGGTGGAGGGCGAGTTGAGGTCGAGCCAGTTGCCGTTACCGGTCGCATTGGTGACGTACCGAACGCTGGGGGCGAAGTTGTCGAGCAACGTGGTCAGTGATTGTTCGTTCTCGGAAAGAACTCCCGTCACCTCGTGGATGTCTCCCATGACCGAGTCGACCAATGCCTGGTTGTCACCCAGGAACTGGGCAAGTGTGGTGCTCAACTGATTGAGGTCTTGTACAAGCGCATTCAGCACATCTCGCCGGTCGGCGATCGTGGCCATCACCAGGTCCGCATTTCCCAGAAGGGTTTCCAGAGTGTCCTTCTGCTCGATCAGTGTTGCGGTCGTCTGCTGCGCTCCGGTGAGAAGGGAACGGAGCGCAACGTCGTTGTCGTTGACTACTCCGGAGAGTGCGTCGATTCCCTCGAGCGAGCGGCGAACGAGCTCGGGATCGTCCGGTGAGTTGTCGGACACCACGGTCAGCATGTTTCGCAGTTGTTGCAGATCAAGGTTTTCCGAAGTGGATTGTGCTCCTCGTCCGAGATCGTCGAGAGTGAACGGAACACTCGTGTTCTCGATGGGAATGGTCGAACCTCCGGGTAACGAGCGCGATCCGTTCGGAGTGATGTCGAGCGAGCGTCGGCCGAGCAGAGTCGAGATCTTGATGTCCGCGCGCGAGTTTTCGCCGAGAGTGACGCCGTCGTCGAGTCGGAAGGTGACTTCAACAGAGTTGCCGCTGACCGCCAACGAGGTGACCACCCCGCTCGGGACTCCCGCGACGTTGACCGGATCGTCCTGCGTCAATCCGGTGGCGTTGGCAAACACGGCGTTGTACTCGTTGGTCTTGACCTTCAAGATCAATTGAGGGACAACGAGTGCGGCCAGAACGACACAGACTCCGACGAGAATGCAGATCATTCCGTTGCGGACCGGGTTCTTGACGGTGAGCCAGTTCATCGGCACACCGCCGAACGCTCGGGGCCGCCGAGAGTCACCGATTGGTCCAGCGCGCTGAGCCGGAAGTTACAGATGTAGATGTTCGCCCAACTGCCGTAGCTCATTGCGATTCCCAATTGGGTGAACAGTTGATCGAAAGCGGTGATACCGGTCGCCAGCGACTCACGATTGTCGACGACGACGCTGGCCGACTGATCGATCGAAGTCAGCGCGCCAGCCAAGTCCGGTTCCACGCGCGTCACCAAGTCCTGAAGGGAAGAAGTCAGGGCACCTGCGGAATCAACTGCGGCCGAGATCTGTTGGCGATCCTGTGCCAAACCGCCTACCAGCGTGTCGAGCGTGTTGATCATCTCGACGAAGTTGGGTCGATTCGTCGTCGTGACGGTGAGTACCCGGTCGAGGTTGGTCAGTAGTTGGTCCAAGATCGCGTCTCGGGACGTCAAGTTCTCGGTGACGGCAACTGTGCGCTCCAGCAGGCTTTCGATGGTGGAACCTTGTCCTTGGAATACCTGGACGACTTGTGCGGCAAGCTTGTTGACTTCTGCGGGGTCAAGTGCGTCGAACAGGGGACGGAAACCGCCGAGGATGTCGGTGAGGTCGATCGCCGGCTGAGTCTGTTCCACGGGAATTGTGGCTCCGGGGGAGAGGTAGTTGCCGGCTACGAGTTCGCCCTGTCCGGGTTCGATCGAGATCGTCCGTGCCCCCAGCAGATCTGCATACCTCACCACAGCCCGACCGTCGGTCGGAATACGTTGTGTAGATTCGAGTTCGAAGCCGACGACGGCTTGGTTGTTCACCAACTCGACGCTGTCGACGCGCCCTACTCGCACCCCGGCGATCTGAACATCGCTGCCGGTGACCAGGCCGGAGGCATTGACGAAGACGGCCCGGTACTGCGAACTAGACCCGGAGACTGGGTTGATCAGAGTGCTCACCACAACCACGGTGGCGAGAATCGACAGCGCGGCAAACAGTCCGAACCTGATCAGAGATTTCTTCACGCTCATCCGCCCACCACCGTCGTGCCGCGAAAGACCGGCCCCGCCACGAGAGTGTCCAAAGCTGTACCGCCCTGGGTGATAGCTGAGATCAGGGATTGTTCGGCAGGGCTGCCGACCGGGCCGACGGTTCCGCCGAACGCGGTCGCGGCGGCAGGACAGTTGGGGCCGCGGGTCCCGTCGTATTGTGGGCAGTCGGTCTTTCCGTACGGATACAGATCTGTGACAGACAGGCGCAGGTCAGTGCTGAGCCACGGGCCGTGCGCCAATGCGGGCGGGAGTTTGATCGTGAGATTGCGCAGGCCGTTGTAGAAGGTGGTGATGTGGTCCGGCCGCGAAGTGATTGCACCGGTGAGGGAATCGGCGTCGTCGACCAAGGTGATCAGGCGGTCGCGATTGTCGCCGATCAGACTCGTGGCAGCAGATCCCGTGCTGGTGCCTGCTCGCAGAAGCCCCGCCAATCCGTCGGATTTCTCGACGACGGTCTTGGATGTGGTGATGGAGTTCTCGAATGCGGCGAGCATGTCGGGCGCACTCGTCGAGAGACTGTCGGCGAGCGTGGCTATGTCGTCGAGGTCGTCACCGAGTCCGTCGATGACGGGCTGCGCACCGACCAACGCTTGGTGGACTGAATCGAGAGACTCACCGATCTGGTTTCCCTTGCCACTCATCGCATCCGAGACTGCCGTAAGCGCCACGTTGATGTCGGCGGGGTCGAGGGAAGAAACGAGCGAGTAGATCCGTGAGATCGATTGGTAGAGCTGGACCGCGACTTCGGACTGATCTGATACCAACTCGGTACCCGGCGCGAGAGCAGGACCGCGCGAGAGACCGTCAGGTTGAATCAAGTCCACGAAGAAGTCGCCGAAGATGTTGCGGGGCATCAGCCGCACCTGACTTGTCGACGGTATGTCCTCGAATGCACCCTCGTCGATTGCGAGTGAGATGGTGGAAGCGGTGGTGCCAGGCTCGATGTCGGCGACCGAACCGACGACGACGCCGCGGTACTGAACCGAGGATCCGACTCGCAGCGCGCCGGCGCTGGCGGGGACGACAGCACTGACCTGCGGTGTGGAACTGAACGTGTCCGTGCCCCTGCTGAACAAGAAGACGTAGGCGACGATCAGCAGGACAATCGCAAGTAAACCACGCAGTGCCAGTGCAATTCGACTGGTGCCCGTGACGATCATCCGGTCAACCCGGGCACCTGAGGTTTGAGTCCCCAGAGCGCGATGGTCATGGCGACGTCGGTGAAGGCCAGGAAGACGATGCTGGTGCGCAGCGCTCGCCCGGCTGCTCGCCCGACGCCTTCAGGTCCACCCGTCGCGGTGTAACCGTAGTAGCAGTGCACGAGGGTCACGACGACCGCGAACACCATGACTTTGATCAACGACAACCAGATGTCGTTGGGAGAGAGGAAAAGACTGAAGTAGTAGCCGTATGTTCCCTCCGACTGGCCTTTGACCCGGATCACCGCGAGCGCCGTTGCCATGTACGAAGCAAACAGTCCGACCAGGTACAGCGGGACCACCGCGATGAGCGCCGCGATCATTCGGGTGGTGACCAGGTATCGCAGCGAGGGAATCGCCATGACTTCGAGTGCGTCGATTTCCTCGGAGATCCGCATGGCTCCGAGCTGCGCGGTGAATCCAGTTCCGACCTTGGCAGCCAAGGTGATTGCGGCAACGAGTGGTGCGACCTCACGAGTATTCGCGATGGCGGACATCACGCCGGACAGCGGTGCGAGGCCGACGAGGTTGAGTCCGCGGTAGCCCTCGAGTCCGATCTGGGAACCTGCGAAGAACGAGATCGCGAAGATCACGACGACGCTGCCGCCGCCGGCGAGCAGGGTGCCCGAACCGAATGCCACCTGGGCGACGAGACGGGCGACTTCACGCCAATATCGCTTGAGGGTTGCCGGAATCGAGATGATGACGCGCGCGTGGAACGTGAACTGATCGCCGAGTCGACTCAGACCGTCGACGGTGCGCGAACTGGCCCGCTTGGCACGAATTGCGATGGGCAGGTGCATCAGTAGGCACCCTTCACCGAGACGAACAGCGGGTAGAACTGGGTAATTGCGAGGTTGGCGACGAACACGAGGACAAACGAGAGCACGACGGTCTCGTTGACTGCGTCGCCGACGCCTTGAGCTCCGCGCTTGACGGTCAGGCCCTTGTAGCAGGCCACGATTCCCGAGATGAGAGCAAAGGCAACGGCTTTGATACCGGAGACGGCGAAGTCGCTCGGTTGACTGAATTGAACGAGATTGCGCAGGAAGCTCTGTGCGTTGCCGTCGAGTATCAGGACGTGAACGAAGAGGCTTGCGCCCAAACCGATCACGAGAACTATCGAATTCAGCAGGAGGCAGACGACGGCAATTGCGATCATCCGCGGCACGACCAGGCGTTCCAACACCGGCAGGCCCAGTACTTCGAGCGCATCGATCTCTTCGCGGATCGTGCGCGCTCCCAAATCTGCGCAGATTGCGGAACCGCCGACGCCGGCGATGATCAGGGCGCAGACCAGCGGTCCGGCCTGTCCGATGATGAGGAACGCGACGACTGCACCGCTGTATGAACCCGCGCCGATTTGGTCTGCGAGCGAACCGATCTGGAGAGCTACGCCCACGCCGAGGGGAATCATCACCAGTGCCGAAGCGACCGAGGTGACGTGGGCGAGAAACCACATCTGGTCGAGCGCTTCACGCCAGGCGAGGCGCTTGTGTCGCAGAGTTGTGAAAGCGGCGACGCATACGCGAACGGTGAAGGTGAACAGCAGTCCGATCTCGGACAGCAGGTTCGAGAACATGTTCGTCTTGGCGGGGGAGGCAGGCGTTGCGTCCCCGGTTGTTCCAACTTCAGTGCTCACGCCATCCCCCTTTCCGTCCGAATCGTTCTGGTCGGGTTTCTTCGATCACACTCGGAAGGTCGAAGTGCTCCAGGTCACGTTCGGAGACGGTATCAGGAAACTGACTCTGAAGTAAGTTCCAATTCGGGCACGCCATCACAAGGCGTGAATGTGGACGCGGAGCTTCCGTTTGCGTCTACGCAACCTTCCCGGCGAGAGTCCGAAATGCGACGGGTGCACAATGAGTGAATGCCACGATCAAGCCCCATTTCCGCTTGGAAGTCCCTTCGCGAAGGCAACGAGCGATTTGTCAACGACGCGTCCATTCACCCCAGCCAGGGAATCGCCGATCGCGCGAAGCTCGTCGATGGGCAGCACCCCACCGCGGTGCTGTTCGGTTGCGGTGATTCGCGCGTAGCCGCCGAGATCATCTTCGATCAGGGCCTCGGCGACATGTTCGTCGTGCGTACGGCGGGCCACGTGCTCGACGATTCGGTGCTCGGTTCGATCGAGTACGCCGTTCACGTGCTCAACGTGCCGCTCATCGTCGTCCTCGGTCACGACGGTTGCGGTGCGGTGAAGGCAACGCTCGACGCCCTGGACAAGGGTGCGGTTCCCGACGGCTTCATTCGCAGCGTGGTCGAGCGCGTTGCTCCCTCCATCCTGATGGGTCGCAACGAGGGCTTGTCCACCGTCGACGAACTCGAAGGTCGACACGTCGTGGAGACCGGCTCGTTGATCATGCAGAGGTCGCGGATCATCGCAGACAAGGTGGACAACGGTGCGTGCGCGATCGTCGGCGTCACGTACACATTGTCCGACGGTCACATGCGAGTTCAGGGCGCGGTCGGCGACATCGGCGAGAGCGTCGAGACCGTCGAGGGTTAGATCTTCCGGGGCAGTGATACCCGGTAGCAGACAATGGGTACCGACACGCCGCCTCAGCTGACGGTTAGTGGACCCTGCGCCAACTACCGTTGAGTCCGTGTTGGAACCGAATGGACCACTGCCCCCCGAGATCTACTGGCGTCGCCGGGCGCTGGCCATTGGTGCCGCCGTCATTGCACTGGCGTTGATCATCTGGGCGGCGTCCGCCCTCTTCGGCGGTGGAAGCGATACTCCTGAGGCCAATTCGGCCGCTGCGAGTTCCTCGCTGACGACGGACGTCTCCTTCACCCCCAACCCTTCCGGCTCCAACGCGCCGGACGGTAACGGTGGTTCGGGTGGCGGTGCTGCGGGTGGATCAGGTGGCTCGGGCACGCAGGCTTCGGGATCGTCGACGTCGGCATCGTCCTCGTCGACCACCGGCGCTCCGGTCCCGGCTGGTCAGTGCGCGGACTCGTCGTTGGCAGTCAAGGCGACCGCAGACAAGGCGACCTTCGCTCCCGGTGAAGAGCCGTCCTTCACGATCGTCATCACCAACATCGGTTCGGCACCCTGTGATCGAGATCTGGCGGGCGGCCTGCAGCAGGTGCTCGTCTACAGCATCGACGGCAAGACCCGTTTGTGGTCCAACGTCGACTGCTATCCCCAGCCCGCAGCCGACGTACGCAATCTCGCTCCCGGCGAGCAAGCTGCGTTCAAGGTCGCCTGGTCGGCCACGACGTCGACCCCCGAGTGCGCGACCGCGCAGAACCCCGAGCGCAATCCGGTGGGCGCAGGCGCGTACACGGTTGTCGGTCAGCTCGGCGCACTGCGAAGCTCCCCGGAGCCGTTCAACATCGCGTGAGAGCGGGCAAGCCCGAACAGGCCCGCTAGTTGAACGATCCGGTGATCGACGTCTCCGCGAGCCGGGAAAGTCCCTCACGTATGTGACGGGCCCACAGCCCGCCGATGCCCTCGACCGACTGCAGATCGGCAGCCGTAGCGGCCAGCAGCGACTGGAGAGTGCCGAATGATCCGACCAACCGGTGGATCTGATGGAACTGCAATCGAGGTACACGCATCAGTACGCGATATCCGCGAGGAGTCATCGGAGTGTCGAGGGCTTCGATCGTGCCCGGATAACCGAGAACACGCGCAAGAGTCGTGAGATCGAGTAGGTCGGCGTCGGTGACGCGATCGAGTGCGACGAGGACGTTGTCCATCGCCGCGGTGCCGATGGGTTCGGGGCCGGCAAGGTAATCCCGAACGATCAGTTGACGTGCAATGTCGTTGTCGCCGACCAGTTCTTCGAGCTGCAATGCCAGCTGGCGACCGTCGGTGCCGAGCTCGAGGACATCCTGCTCGATTTCGATCGACACACGGCGAACCATTTCGAGTCGCTGTACGACGGTCAACGCGTCGCGCAGAGTCACGAAATCCTCGATCTCGACCACCGACAGTTGCCGTGTCACTTCGTCGAGTCGCGCCTTGTATCGTTCGAGCGTCGCGACGGCCTGGTTGGCGCGCGAAAGTATGGTGGCCGAGCCGTCGATGACGTGCCGGATACCACCGACGTACACACTGACGATCGACATCGACTGACTGACCGAGACCACGGGATAGCCGGTTTGAATTGCCGTGCGCTCGGCGGCACGGTGCCTGGTGCCGGATTCGACGGTGGGAATCTTGTGATCGGGAACCAGTTGGACATTGGCGCGCACGATGCGTGTGCCGTCCGTCGAGAGGACTACCGCGCCGTCCATCTTCGAGAGCTCGCGCAATCGGGTCGGTGCGAACTCCACGTCGAGGTTGAATCCGCCGTCACACAGCGCTTCCATCTCCTCGTCGTATCCGAGGACGATCAGCGCGCCGGTACGGCCGCGCAGAATTCGTTCGAGCCCGTCTCGCAAAGCGGTACCCGGCGCCAACCTGGCGATGGTCTCTCGCAATGCCGACGACGACTGTGTGTCCGCCATCGCACTGATCATTGAGAAACTCCCTGCTGAGGTCGATGTCACTTCGGTCGGGTCCGATGCCTGCACCGGACTGATCCCCGTTTAGATTACCTATCCATGAGTAGTACCTGGACCCTGCCTGATGACCTGACTGTCCCGGAGCCGGTCGAATTCTTTCCGGCCGCCGGCGAGAAGTTGCCTCAGCACTGGTCGAAATGCTTCGGCTGCGGCGACGACCAGCCTGCGGGAATGGCGATGAGTTTCAGGGCTGGTGACGGGTTGGAAGTGACGGGCCGTCTGGAGGTCGCCAAGAAGTATCAGGGCGGTCCGGGGGTCATTCACGGCGGTATTTTGTCGACGGCTTTCGACGAGGCGCAAGGCATGGCATGCATGGCTCTCGGCTCGCCGGTGGTGACCGGGCACCTCGAGATCGACTTCGCCCGGCCCATCCCGTTGGGATCGGTGCTCGAATTTCGGGCTCGCATCGACGGCGTTGTGCGCCGCAAGGTCTACACCAGTGCGGAAGCGGTGATCGTCGAAGGTCCGACAGCGGATCCGGACACGGTGGTGGGAACGTCCCGCGGACTGTTCCTGACCATCACGTCGGAACACTTCGCCAAGACCAAGGAGTTCGTGGACGGCGAACCGACTTCCCCGTTCGGCACCTCGTCGGTCTGACGCGGTAGTCGGCCGCAGGCCGGTCACTTCACCGGAGTGAGCTTGGGGCGAGACGGGGCTTGTTTGCCGCCCATCAATCCGGCATAGGCGAGTGCCTCGGCCAGGTTCGCTACTTCGTTGACGCGCATGCCGGGAATGTTCGGGCCGGAATCGACCGGCACGATGGCGCTGGTGAATCCCAATCTGGCAGCTTCGATCAGCCGTCGGTTCACGCCGGCAACTCGTCGAACCTCTCCGGCGAGTCCGACCTCGCCGAGGATGACGAGCCCCTTGGGGACAGGTTTGGCTTTCACAGCGGAAGCGACCGCTATGGCAAGAGCCAGATCGGCACCCGGCTCGGTCATCCGCATACCGCCGACGGTCGCCGCGTAGACGTCGGCCTTCGAGATCGACACCCCGACGCGGCGCTCCAACACGGCCAGAACCATGGCCACGCGGGCGGTGTCGAGCCCACTGACGGCTCGACGAGGTGTCGGTAGAGGCGTGGCGGCGACGAGGGCCTGAACTTCACCGAGTAGCGGTCGCTTACCGTCCATCATTACGGTGACGGCCGTGCCTTCCACAGCTTCTTCGCGGTGATGCAGGAACAGGCCGGACGGATCGCTGATCTCGTTGATGCCCTGCTCGCTCAGCTCGAAGCATCCCACCTCGTCGGCCGCACCGAATCTGTTCTTGACGCCGCGGACCATGCGCAGCGTGGAGTGCTTGTCACCCTCGAAGTGCAGAACCACGTCCACGAGATGCTCGAGCGAGCGCGGTCCGGCGACGGCGCCGTCCTTGGTGACGTGGCCGATCAGAAGCACCGGGATTCCACTGGCCTTGGCCAGGGAGGTCAGGGCACTGGTGACGGCTTTGACCTGAGTCACGCCGCCGACGACTCCGTCGACGTCGGCAGCAAGCATGGTCTGCACCGAGTCGACGATGACCAGGGTCGGCTTGACCTGCTCGATGTGGCCGAGGATGGTCGCGAGATCGGATTCGGCCGCCAGATACATCCGTTCGTGGACAGAGTTGGTGCGATCTGCCCGAAGTCGAACCTGACCGGCGGACTCCTCGCCGGTGACGTACAACGCTCGATCATCCGCGCTGCGCATCGCCCAGCGGTAGACGACCTCGAGAAGTAGCGTCGATTTTCCGACTCCGGGCTCGCCCGCGAGCAGCACCACCGAACCAGGTACGACGCCACCGCCGAGGACGCGGTCCAACTCGCCGATCCCGGTGGGCTTGGCCTGCGTCGAGGTGCTGTCGATCTGTGTCAGCGGCGTGGCCGGCGTCGTAGGGAGCACGGCGCTCGATCCCGCTTTGGCGAGTGATGCGCCGGCGCGACTGGCGACGGGTGCCACTACCGCGACCTCGGTCATCGAGCCCCACGAATCGCAGTCCGGACATCTACCGACCCACTTGGGCACTACCGACTGGCATTCGGAGCAGCGGTAGTTCGATTTCACTTTGGCCACCGGGACAGACTAGAGGCGGGGTCCGACATGGACCCCGCCTCTAGTGTGATTCTGAAGTTGTTCTGCGAAGCGCAGTGTGCGCCTTGGTGATTCGGGGCTCAGTGCCCGGCTTCTGCAACGTCGGGCGACTTGTCCGACTCGTTGCGCTCGAGCTGCGGGCCTGCGTCGACCGGTACGTCGACGGTGACCGAGCCGGCCTTCTCGAACTTGAAGGTGATCGGGACGGTCAAGCCGGGGCGAACGCCTGCCTTGATGTCCTGCAGAACGACGAGAGTGAGCGCAGCGGGTGCGTCGTCGTTCTCTTCGTTGTTCTTGATCTGGGTCTCTGCCTCGGTCGCGGCACCTTCGCCTGCGGGCAACTGGCCGGCCTGCAGCGACGTCTGCGGCTTGATCGTCAAGCCACCTACCTCTTCACCTGCGATGACGCGTGCTGCGTAATCGGTGGTGATGCTGACGAGCTTGTCCGTGGTCTCGGCGCTGTCGTTCACGACGGTGAACGCGAGCACGGCGTTGCCGCCCGGCTCGATGCTGTATTCCTCGGACGAGGGGTAGGCGATGTGCACGTTGCGCAGTGCGATCTCACCGAGGTCGGCGCTGTTGCCGTTCACGGCGGCCTGCTGGACGGCGGTCTGGCTCACCTGTCCGGAACCGCAAGCGGACAGCGCGATGGCTGCGCCTGCAGCCAGTGCAATGGCGGTAGCGACTCGACGAGTCGGCTTACGGATAGCAGTCACGATTTGTCCTCCACGGCGTCAGGTTCGCACTCCACTAGGCAGAGTAGTAGATAAGGTCCCGCGGGCTGGCCGTCGGGTCGCCACAACGGTTGTCTGCGTGGGCTTTCAGTCGGTTATGCAGGGGTGCTCCAGACCAGTTGAATGCACGTACAACAAGCCCTGTCAACCCCTACGCTTGAGCAAGGATGCCCCTGACCTGCACAGTTGATGAGTGGTCGGTTCTTTCACGTGTTAAACTAGTGGAATCGAAAGGGGCACGGGACACATGATTTTCAAGGTCGGAGACACCGTCGTATACCCCCATCACGGTGCGGCGCTGATCGAAGCTATCGAAACCCGCACCATCAAGGGTGAGCAGAAGGAGTACCTGGTTCTGAAGGTCGCTCAAGGCGATCTCACAGTACGGGTTCCTGCAGACAACGCAGAGTACGTCGGAGTTCGTGACGTGGTCGGCCAAGAAGGCCTCGACAAGGTTTTCCAGGTTCTGCGAGCACCGCACACCGAGGAGCCCACCAACTGGTCTCGTCGATACAAGGCAAATCTCGAGAAGCTTGCCTCAGGTGACGTGAACAAGGTTGCAGAAGTTGTTCGTGACCTGTGGCGTCGTGAGCAGGACCGCGGGCTTTCCGCTGGTGAGAAGCGCATGCTCGCCAAGGCTCGTCAGATTCTCGTCGGAGAGCTCGCGCTCGCCGAGGGCACTGACACCGAGAAGGCAGAGACCATTCTCGACGAGGTCCTCGCGGCCGCGTCCTGACTGCAACACAACAAAGCTGACAGTGGCAGTAGTAGCCCTGGTACCTGCCGCAGGTCGGGGAGTGCGATTGGGCGAGAAATTGCCCAAGGCATTTGTCGAACTCGGTGGGTGCACCATGCTTGCACGCGCGGTCGATGGACTCCGGAAATCCGGAGCGATCGACCGCGTTGTTGTCATTGTGCCGCCTGAACTGGTCGAATCCGTCGTAGCCGACCTCGGTCGTGCATCGGACGTCGACGTCGTCGGTGGTGGTGCCGAAAGAACCGATTCGGTTCGAGCCGGTCTCAGTGCTGCCGGCGATGCAGATTTTGTACTCGTGCACGACGCCGCGCGGGCATTGACACCGCCGGCGTTGATCGCGCGCGTCGTCGACGCTCTCCGAGCCGGCAGCTCCGCTGTCATCCCGGTACTCCCGGTTACCGACACGATCAAGTCGGTCGACGTACTCGGCGCAGTCACCGGAACGCCTCTGCGTTCGGAGTTGCGTGCGGTTCAAACTCCTCAAGGCTTCTCCACCGACGTCCTGCGCAGTGCGTACGACGCCGGTGACGTCGCCGCGACCGACGACGCCGCTCTGGTGGAGCGTCTCGGTGTTTCGGTGCAGACGATTCCCGGCGACGCTCTCGCCTTCAAGATCACCACTCCGCTCGACCTCGTCCTTGCACGGGCGCTCCTGATCTCGGAGACAGAGTTGAGCGCGGACTCACAGGACGGAAAATAGATGCGCGTCGGTCTCGGCACGGATGTTCATCCCATCGAGGTCGGCCGACCTTGCTGGATGGCCGGGTTGCTGTTCGAGGAAGCAGACGGGTGCTCGGGGCATTCGGACGGCGACGTCGCCGTCCACGCGCTCTGTGACGCGTTGCTCTCCGCCGCAGGTCTTGGCGACCTCGGTTCGGTTTTCGGCACCGGCAGGCCCGAATGGGACGGCGTGAGCGGCGCTCGAATGCTTGCCGAGGTTCGTCGACTGCTCGAAGAGAACCAGTTCACCGTCGGCAACGCCGCGGTGCAGGTCATCGGCAACCGACCGAAGATCGGGCCGCGACGCGGCGAGGCACAGAAGGTGCTCTCGGACATTCTCGGCGCGCCTGTTTCGGTGTCCGCGACCACCACGGACGGGCTCGGCTTGACCGGTCGCGGCGAGGGGATCGCCGCCATGGCCACCGCGTTGGTCATGACAACCGAACACGACAGGTAAGATCGCTGGTCGTGACCCTGCGCCTATACGACACCGGTACGCGGGCCCTTCGGGATTTTGTTCCGTTGGCCCCCGGACATGCATCGGTGTACCTGTGTGGGGCGACAGTTCAGGGCGATCCTCACATCGGACACGTTCGTAGCGGCGTCGCTTTCGACGTGCTGCGACGCTGGCTGTTGGCGCACGGCAACGACGTTGCCTTCGTGCGCAACGTGACGGACATCGACGACAAGATTCTCAACAAGGCCGCCGGCGCCGGTCGACCTTGGTGGGAGTGGGCGGCGACGTTCGAGCGGTCGTTCACGTGGGCCTACGACCAACTGGGTGTGCTGCCGCCGTCCATCGAGCCGCGGGCCACCGGTCACGTGACGCAGATGGTCGAGATGATGGAACGCCTGATCGAGAACGGCCACGCGTACGCGGCGGGCGGCGACGTCTACTTCGACGTGCAGAGCTACCCCGAGTACGGCGCACTGTCCGGCCACAAACTCGACGACGTTCATCAGGGCGAGAGTGCGGCCGAGGGCAAGCGCGATCCTCGCGACTTCACGCTCTGGAAGGCCGTCAAGCCCGGTGAGCCCTCGTGGCCGACGCCGTGGGGACCTGGCCGTCCGGGCTGGCACCTCGAGTGCTCGGCCATGGCGGAGTTCTACCTCGGGGCCGCATTCGACATCCATTGTGGTGGACGCGATCTCGTCTTCCCACACCACGAGAACGAAATTGCGCAGGCCAAGTGCGCCGGCGACGATTTCGCTCAGTACTGGTTGCACAACGGCTGGGTCACGATGAGTGGCGAGAAGATGTCCAAGTCGTTGGGCAACGTTCTCTCGGTGCCGAACGTGCTCAAGAAGGTTCGTCCGCAAGAACTTCGGTACTACCTCGGTAGTGCGCACTACCGTTCCAATCTCGAGTACTCGGACGAGGCGTTGGACGAAAGCGCGAAGTCCTACCAGGGGCTCGAGTCGTTCGTCCTGCGCACACACAAGCGTGCGGGCGGCGTCGAACTCGGTACGTGGACCGAAGGTTTCGCGGCGGCTCTCGACAACGACTTGTCGGTGCCGATCGCGTTGGCCGAGATTCACGGCAAGGCGAGCGAGGGTAATTCCGCGCTCGCTGCCGGTGATCTCGACGCGGCTCGGGTGGCTGCCGGTCAGGTGCGGGCCATGCTCGCGATCCTGGGCGTCGACCCACTCGACGAGCATTGGACGCAGTCCGGTGGCGACACCGAGACGGCAATGGAAGCTTTGGACGTGTTGGTGCGGGCCGATCTCGATCGTCGGCAGCAGGCACGTACGGAAAAGAACTGGGCGGTGGCGGACGAGGTCCGCGATCGCCTCATCAAGGCGGGTATCGAAGTAACCGATACTCCCGACGGACCCGAATGGTCCCTTAAGGCAGGGCAGTAACAATGGCTGGAAACTCGAGCAGGCGCGGCGCAGTCCGTAAGGGCGGCACCAAGAAGGGCCAGGTTGCCGGTTCCGGTGGCCAGCACAAGCGTGGTCTCGCCGGCCGCGGTGCTACGCCTCCCGCCGAGGCACGCACCAAGCACCCAGCGGCGAAGCGTGCAGCGCGCGCCGCCCGGGCCGACGATAAGCAGAACCAGGGCCGCGGTGGCCGTCCGGGGCCGGGCCGCAAGGTTCTCGACGGTCCCGAGACTGTGCTCGGTCGCAACCCGGTGGTGGAGTGCCTGCGCGCGGGTGTTCCGGCGACGGCGCTGTGGGTGGCTGTCGGTACCGAGAGCGACGACCGGTTGAAGGAATCCGTTCAGCGGGCTGCCGACGCCGGTATTTCCATTCTCGAGGTGCCGCGCTCGGATCTGGATCGCCTCAGCGCCAACGGTCTTCACCAGGGCATCGCTCTGCAGGTTCCGCCGTACCGCTACGCGCACCCGGACGATCTTCTGTCCGAGGCACGTAAGCACGCCGAGCCGCCACTGCTCGTCGCGCTGGACAACATCACCGATCCCCGCAACCTGGGTGCCGTTGTGCGCTCGGTCGCAGCTTTCGGTGGACACGGCGTCGTGATTCCGGAGCGTCGTAGCGCGAGCGTGAGTGCTGTCGCTTGGCGTACCAGCGCCGGTGCTGCCGCTCGTCTGCCGATTGCTCGGGCAACCAACCTCACCCGCACGCTCAAGGACTGGGCGTCGAAGGGTGTTCAGGTCGTCGGTCTCGACGCCGAAGGTGACACCACTCTCGACGATTTCGACGGCAGCGGTCCCGTGGTGATCGTGGTCGGTTCCGAGGGCAAGGGCCTTTCGCGCCTCGTCCGCGAGAACTGCGATGCGATCCTGTCGATTCCGATGGCGGGTCCGGTCGAGTCGCTCAACGCCTCGGTTGCCGCCGGAGTCGTCCTGGCGGACATCGCCCGCAGGCGTCGTAGCAGCTGAGTTGTAACGGCTTTCAGGTGAGCCTGGCGGGGTTCTAGCTCCGTACCGACCAGGCTTCCCACAGTGCAGCGTAGGAACCGTCCGCGCCGATCAGTTCGTCATGTGTCCCGCTCTCGACCACGCGGCCACCGCTCATGACGAGTATGCGATCGGCGCGGACTGCTTGGCTCAGGCGGTGTGCGATCACCACGGCAGTCCTGCCGGTGACTGCGAGCTCGGCTGCCTGATCGAGTAGACCGGCTGCAGTGGTTCCGGCTTCGGCAGTCGCCTCGTCGAGGATGACGACGGGCGGGTCGAGCAGAGCCAGCCGGACGAGGGCTATGTGCTGTGCCTGTGCCGCCGTCAACTGGTACCCGCCCGCCCCGACCCTGGTCTCGAGCCCGTCCGGAAGCTCATGGATCCATTGAGCTTTCATCGTTTCGACGGCTTCGGTGATCTTCGCATCGTCCGAATCTGGTGCGCACAACCGGAGATCGTCGGCGATCGTCCCGACGAACACGTGAACTTCCTGGCTGACCAGGACGACTTTGTGCCGAAGTTCGGCATCACTCAGGTCGTCAATCGGTGTGCCGTCGACGGTGATTCGCCCGTCCCCGACGGGAATGATGCCGGCAATCAGTTTGGCGAGTGTGGTCTTTCCGGCACCACTGCTGCCGACGACGGCGATTCGTTCCCCCGGTGCGATCGAGATCGAGATCGAATCGATCACCGGGGTGGAGTTGTCGTACGAGTAAGAAACCCGCTTCACGTCGACTCCGATGGGTGCGGACCGAGCCGAGGCAGGAATGCTCGCGGGACGCCCGGGCATCGCGGTGACACCGATCAGGCGAGCCAGGCTGGCACCCGCATCCTGCAATTCGTCGATGTTCGAGAGAAATACCGCGATGGGGCTGAACAGACTGTGGAAGTAGAGCGCAGCGGCGGTAGCGGCCCCGATGGACACCGATCCCGTGGTCACGAGCCAGTAGCCGACGCTCAGGACCGCGGCCAGTCCGAGCAGTTCGGCGCCGTTGAGTTGAGCGAAGAAGTTGGTGCGCAGTCGAACTGCCTGCATGTCGAAGCTGATGGCATGCTCGGAGGTCTCGGCGATTCGGCCGATGTGCTCGTCGGTTCGACGCAGGGCAGTGACAGTACCTGCACCACCCAGGGTTTCGATGAGCTGCTGTCCCCGCCTGGCCTGCGCAGCGCGAGAGCGTCGGTAGACGGGTCCGGAGCGTCGGAGGAAATGGCGAAGAGCGAAATAGTGAATTGGTGCAACGGCAACGATTGCCACGGTGAATCGCCAATCGATCACTCCCACACCGACAAGCGTCAGTGAAATCATGAACAGGGCGGACACCGTTGCGGGCAGCACCCGTGCGATAACGGTGTTGACCGCTTCGACGTCACCCGAGACCCGGGAAATCAGATCACCGGTTCCGGCATCCTCGACCAGTGACGACGGCTGCGCGAGCGTGGCGGCGAACACGTCCTCACGAAGATCGGCCAGCACGTTCTGCGCGACATTCGCGAGAAGCTGTGTGCTCCACCAGGTCAGCGCAACTCCTGCTGCCGCTGCACCGAGCATGAATGCGGTGATACGCAGAAGTGAGACAAACGGTTTGCCCTCCGTAACCGCATCGACCATGAGCCCGAGCAGCGCCGGGGTGGACAGGCCGCAGGCCGTAGCGGAGAGAAGTACGACGGTCGTGAGTGCGAGCGCTCGCCCCCGTGGCCGAAGCAGTGCGATCAATGCGTGGACCGTCTGTGTGGTCGACGCGATCGGCAAGGCAGATGCAGCCGGAACAGCAGATGTATCCGGAAGGGTGTCGGTCACAGCGAGTCTCCGTCCCGAGCGGCGTGGTCGATCGTGACGACACGGTCACACGAATGGAGCAAGGTCGGACTCGAGGTGATCACCACAATGGCCTTGTCGGGAAAGTTTCTCAGTGAGTGTGCAATTCGATGCTCGGTGACAGAGTCCACGGAAGTGGTGGGTTCGTGGAGGACCAGGATCGGCTGGGGTTGATGCAAAGCGCGGGCGAGCAGAAGTCGTTGGCGCTGACCTCCGGAGAGTTTCTTTCCTTGCTCACCTACCTCGGAGAGGTGGCCGTCGGGCAGATGCGTCAACACGTCGTCGAGCGCAGATGACGTCATTGCCGACGAGTCGACGTTCGGTGCAGCCAGATTGTCGAAGACGGTGCCGGTGAACACGGTCCCTTCATGAGTGGAGACGAACACCTGATCGCGAACTCCGTCCGGACCGAGTTCGGTTGCATCGGTGCCGAATACGAAGTAGCAGTCGGGGTCCAGCGGAGTCTGAAAGGCGAGTTGGCGTGCCAGTCGGTGAGCGGAATCGTCCGCGCGCACGCCCACCACCTCGCCGCGGCGAGCTGAGACGACAGTTCCGTTGTCCGTCGAAATCAGCAGGGCGTCTTCACTTCTGACAGCGCTGATCGGGGCGGTGGAAGGCGGCAGTTCGATCAGGTGCGGCTCGGCCAGGAGTTCGGACAGTCTGCGTGCGGAGCCTCGCTTGGCAGCGAGTTCTGCACCGAAGAACCCCAGAGTTTCCATCGGACCGGCAATGACCCTGCTCAAGCCGACAACGGTGACGAAGTTGCCCACGGTGATCGTGCCTTGATGCGCCATCCACGCGGCTCCAAGCGCGACCGAAGCCAGCACCAACGCGGAGACCCCGGAATTGAGCGCGGTCAGGCTGGACATTGCTCTGACCGTCCGGATCGCTGCCTTCATCGACTCCCGGCTCGCGTTGACGTATCGCGACAGGGCCGTGGGCTCAGCCCCGAAACCCTTCAGTACCCGCAGACCCAGCGTGAAATCAGTTGCAAGCATGCCTGCCTCGGCTGCCTTCTTCTGCTCTGCATACACACGCTCGTCCAGTGGACCGCTGATCTTGTGGATGAATACGAGCTGCGCAGCAGTGATGAGTACGACGATCAGTGCGAGCGGCCACGAGACGAAGGCAAGCGAAATCACTGCCGCGGCGAGCCCCGCAAAAGCTGAGCCCTGTTCGGCGACAACCCAGGAGAAGCCCGAGACGTGTGAGGCGTCCGAGGTGGAGATGGTGAGAACTTCACCCGTCGAGCGCTGAGCTTGCATGCCTCTGGCATCGAGGACCCGTCTGGCAGCGTTCAATCGTAGGTCGTGTTCGCCGTAGACGAAGACCTGCGTGTTCAGGCGAACCGCGATGCGCCACGACAGAGCAAGTCCCACGAACAGAGCACACAACACAGCAAGCCACACGAGAAGTGCTGTGCTGTCGGACTTTCCGATTGCACGGTCGACGACGGTACCGATCAGCACCGGAATGAGGGCTTGAGCTACCTGATACGACGCCTGGCCGGTGACGGCTGCAACCAGTCGCGGGCCGCGTCCGGAGGAGAACGATCCGACTCTGATCATCTCCATCGGACCGGAACGAGTTTCGGGCAGCGCTGACACTCGTGAAACTCCTCGCCCAGATCTGAACACTCGTTGTGCAGTTCTACGGTAGAGCCGGAGCGGGTGCGGAAAGTGCTCGCAGATGCCAAGGGCTACGCGGCAGCGGACAGATGGAGTATCGACACCCCATTACCGGGATCAGGTCTCGATATACCTGCCTGGTCGAAACAAGTACGTTTGCGAAGAGAGCTGACAGAAGATGAAAAGCACTACCCGAATAGTGGCTGCGTTGGCCGCGATTGCCCTGCTCGCAGGCTGCCAGAGCAGCACCGAGTCAACAGCGTCGGAGGACACGACGCAGTTGGCCGAGACCGGTGCGCTGCCGGTCACCGTAGATCACGCGTACGGCTCGACCACCATCGAGACCGAACCTCAGCGGATCGTGACCATCGGCTGGAACAGCCAGGATTCGGTCCTGGCACTGGGCAAGACGCCCGTCGCCATGGAGTCGTTCAGCGGGGCAGGCTTGGAGAACGGAATCCTGCCGTGGGACGAAGAATTGTTGGGCGACGTCGAACCCACGTTGCTCGACAGCACTTCCGGTGTGCCTTTCGAGCAGATCCTGGCGTTGGAGCCGGACGTGATCATCGCGGTGGTCTCGGGAATCACCGAAGACGACTATGCACGTCTTTCTCAGATCGCACCCACGATTCCGTTCAAGGAGACCGCATGGGCGACTACGTGGCAAGAGCAGATGTCGACCATCGGTTCAGTACTCGGACAACCGAAGCGGGCGGCTGAGCTGATCGAGGAAACTGACGATTCCATAGCCGACCTGGCTGCTGGGTCCCCGAATCTGAACGGGAAAACCTTGACCTTCCTCTCGGGAAACATCGACGGCCTCACCAATTACTGCGCCGACGACGGCAGAGTCATCCTGATGTCCCAGCTCGGACTGAAGCAGTCGGCCGGAAGCGCAGAGCTGTGCGGGGACACCCAGGGGTCGGTGACTGCATCGCGCGAACAGTACAACGAACTGGACGCGGACGTGATCGTGCTCAACGACGCGAGTGGTCAGGGGCTCCCCGGATTGATGGGGGACAAGTTGTTTGCCGACCTGCCTGCAGTCAAGGACGGCAGGCTGATTCAGCAGCTCGGTCTGGCCCGAGTCATGGCACTGGCTTCGCCCACGTCGCTGAGCGTCAAATATGCCTTCGCCGAACTGGTCTCGAAGATGAACGGCTTCTGACCAGCTAGGCTGACAATTCGCACGCGTCCGAGTAATAGTTCTTCGGTGTTCGTCCGGTGACCTTGCGGAACACGCTGGTGAAGGCGCTGGGGGTTTCGTATCCGACGCGACGGCTAACCGTCGAAACAGGAACGCCCGCAGCGAGATAGGACATCGCGGCGCGGACGCGAACTTGAATCCTCCACTCGGTGAAGGACATCCCCGTTCCCTGAGAGAACACGCGGCTCAGGGTACGGGGGCTTCCTCCGACCACATAGGCCCAATCGGCAAGCCCGCGTTGATCGGCGGGGTCGGCGATCAAGCGGCGTGCAACGGCGAGGGCCCGGGGATCGGCGGGCATCGGCACTGCGACATCAGCCGCCTCGATGGGCGCGAGCGTGTCGAAGACCACGGATTCCGCCCGCAAGCGAGCCTCGGTAGGCATGTTTCGCTGGTGCAGATGGATGAGCATCGTCTTGACCACGTCGTCGATGCCGATGATCGCGGGCTTCGTCCACGGGTGGGGGAACGACTCGGGCCGGAAATAGGTGAAGCGAGCCTCGGTGGATGCGCCGAGCGTGATGCGCCGTGGAGTTCCAGCCGGAATCCACATGCCGACCGTCGGTGGGATCTGCCAACGAACGTCGTCGATGTACGCGCTCATCTCGCCGGAAGCGCCCCACAGGAGTTCGTGCTCGGGATGGCGGATCTCACGCCACGCGCGCTTCTGATCGCGCCCGATGGTGGACGTCGTCATGGCGAAGGGGAGCGGAACGTACCGGCCTGCCGGCACAGCCCAGTACGGAAATCCTGTGGAACTCATCGGTGGATCATACCGCGAATGACTTAGGTAATGCTTTCCTATTTGGTTCTTTGGCGCAGGGCACGACGGAGTGCGGTCGCGACAAAAGACCGAGGGTGGCACCGAGTCCGAAGACTCGATGCCACCCTCGATCACATTCCCCGACGGAGTGTTTACAGGTGGAGCAGGTGAATCAGCTGCCGTTGGCCAGGACACCGCTGATGATGTCGGAGATGAAGCCGGCCGGGTTGTCCAGGATGGAGGAGCCGGCCGAACCGGTTCCGCCCTCGCCGTCAGAAGAGCCGAAGCCCAGATCTGCCGAGCCCGATGCGGCAGCCTCACCGGGGTTCTTGGCGCGGATCTTGGCGTAGACGCCGCTGATGTTCTGCTCGGTGTTGAACGTCGAGATGCCGATCGAGCTCGATATTTCCTGGTACGAACCGATCGGTGCATCGTCGGCGACGAGGTACTGCGCCTCGATCGTCACGGTCTTGCTGCCTGTGGGCGAGATCAGCCAACCGGTGCTGGGCACATTCACGGTTCGGGCGGCAGTGTCAACCGAAGGCGTGACGGATTCGGTCTTCTGACCGCCGATCAAATGCCAAGCGTTGACCGTCGCCGTGCCCTGGACGTATTTGAACGTGGCGGGGTAGCGATCGACGAACTGGTCGACATAACGCTCGGGGTGGCCGGTCGTGGAGATGACCGTGCGCACGGTGACTTTGCCGCCGGGTGCAACTTCGCCGTCGCCGACGATGCTCTTGGTGATCCGGACGTTGGAGGAGTTGACCGTTGCCGAGGACGGGTGGGTGGCATCGGCGCTCGCGGTGCCTGCGGTCATTACGAGCCCGCTGGTTGCAAGCGCAGCGATTGCTACTCCGGTGAGTGTTTTGCGCATTGAGAAACGTGACATGAAATTCTCCGTTCGAGGGGTTCACGCTGACGGCGATGGGGATGACTCTTCAAAGGTTGCGCCGTGGTAACCATTGAAACTTATCGGACGCTTGCCTATGTGTCAGTTCGGCAGAATTTACGGAAAAGTCCGAATTGAGAGGACTTTTTCGACCTTGATTGCCTGTTGTTAACTGATTGGCGACCAATTCGGCGAAAAGCTGGGCGAATGTCCAGGTCGACTGTATCGTACTTCGAGAGTCGGGTTGCAACAAGTTCCAGTAATCAATGAATTCGGTTGTCCTGGAACCACACAGAGTGGAGATTGTTCGTGGCAATGTTTGGATCCAGGAATCGTAGTCTGTCCACCGTTGGAGCTGGTTTGGGGGTGATTGCTCTTGCTGTGGGCGCAAGCGCGCTGGGTGCGGGAGTCGCGACTGCCGAGACGGCAACTTCTGGTGCCTACACATTTACTCGCACCGTGGACAATGCTTCCCCGAAGATCGGTGACACGATCACCTACACGACAGTGTCGAAGAAGAGCGGAATCGACGGATATATCAGCAGGTTCACCGAGACGCATGCCGCATGCTTGACCTTTGTCCCGGGCTCGGCGAAGGTCACGAAGTTTCACGTTGGCGGGACGATGACCGAAACCACTGAAACGCCGGAACTGACAGCCACGACGCTCGAGGTGACCAGTGCCGGCTGGATCAACAACGGCAGCAAACCGGTGACCATGAAGACCAGTTACACGGTCACTGCTTCGTGTGCGCCGGGAACCGTGTACGGAAGTGGATTGGCGGTAGGTGCCACGGTGATGGGCAACGGATTCCAGTCGAGTGCGAATTTCGCCAACTTGGGCCCGTCCATCACTGTCCGCGCCGCGGATGTGGTCGATCCCGTTGACCCGGTTGATCCCGTTGATCCGGTTGATCCCACTGGCCCCGGAACCGGTGGCGGAACCGGATCGCTCGGCTCGTTGAGTGGTGGCCTCGGTTCCCTCAGCGGACTGTTCGGCTCGAGCTAGTCGAGAGTTGTGAAACGGCGGGCCGAGACTGTCGTAGTCTCGGCCCGCCGCGGTTGTTCGGTGATCAAGTGCTCAAATCATGAGGTGCTCAGCCGAATTCGATCGAGGTATTAATTTCTTCCACCTGGTTGGAAGTCTGCATGTTCGTCATGTCAGTGAACTGATTCGCAAAGCTGACCAGGTAGACCGGCGAGTTGTCGTCGGCTTGGTAAGCGACGACCGTCATGACGGCGTAGAGCGGAACGTCCAGGTTTGGGGCGGTCCAGGTTCCGGAGAGGCGGAACCCCTGCTGTCCGTCGACGTCGATCTCGGTGTACTTCACTTCTGTCCACCCGTCGAGGGTGGCGATCGTTTCACGCGCAGCGGCAAGAACCTCGTCTTTTGTTGCGGTGCCTTGGTTTTCGACCGTCACGGTGGTGTTCGGCATGAAACCGCTGGGTTCCTGGCTGTTGCTGGACAACGCATCAGTAACGCCGGCAGGGATGTTCTCACCGTGAGTCCAGCTCGGCGGGAGGCTGACGCTGATGTTCGGCGCTTCGGGGTCGTCGCCGGTTTCGATCGTCGTCCGCTCACCGATGAACGGTGTCCCGTCCCGCAAAGTCGGCGTCGCGGGAGCGGCAGACGACGAGGATGCAGAACTTTCGGAAGCGGTGGTCTCACTGGTGTTGGTATCACTGGAGACAGCGTCGCCGCTTTCCGAACTGCTGCATCCGGACAGGACGAGTGCAGCAGTGATCAGTGACGCTATTCCGAGAGCAAGTGTGCTGCTCTTAGGGCTCATAGTGTGACAGTCCTTCAGGTTCTGGCGACGGCCGAGCGCCGCCGGCAGCATTGCTGGCGCGGCTGAGACTATCAGCGCTAGGACGGCCTGGTAGTGGCCTTCAAGGTAATGGTGCTGCCGGGCCGCAGCTGTGCCAGCGACGCAATCCCAGCGTCGGAAACGACGGCGATGACCGGGTATCCGCCAGTCACGGGATGGTCGGCCAGAAATACGACGGGCTGGCCGCCTGGCGGCACCTGGATGGATCCCATCACGACGCCTTCGCTCGGCAATTCCTCGGTGCGTGAGCGATGTAAAGGCCCTTGGCCCTGTAACCGGACCCCGACTCGGTTGGTGTGTTCGGTGACTTTCCACGTGGTGTGAAGGAGCGCGTGAACGGATGCGGCGGTGAACCAGGAATTTCGGGGGCCGAGCGTGATCTCGATCGGAACTGCGCCGAGTGCAGATGCCGGCGGTGGAATCAACTCTTCGGTGGGCCACGTCCCTTCCTCTGCCCCGAGGAGGAGTAGATCACCGGCGGCGAGCGGCGGCGGCCCGAGCCCGGAGAGCGTGTCGGTGGATCTACTGCCGAGTACCTGCGGGACGTCGACGCCACCGCGCGCAGAGATGTACGTTCTCAACCCGGTTGTGCTGTAACCCAATTCGATAGTGCTGCCACCGCCCAGGTGGATGCTCGCGTAGTCAGGTGCCGGCCGTCCGTCGACGGCCAGCGGCACCCGCGCGCCTGTCACTGCCACCGTCATCGAACCGACGGCCCGCATCGCAAAACCCCCAGTGGTGACTTCGATGGTTGCTGCTCGAAAAGTGTTGCCTACGAGTCTGTTCGCGCTGTCGTGCGAGATCATGTCGACGGCGCCGGATCTGCCGACCCCGAGAGCGCCGTAGCCTCTCCGCCCGCGGTCCTGAACTGTGGCGAGCGGGCCGGTACGCACTACCTCGAGCCAGGCCATGAATCCATTGTCCCGCAACAACGCGGTGAAGACACCAAAATCATGCTTGCACCGAAATCATGCACGGACAAAGGTGACTGTGGTGCCGGGTAGAAGCAGCGCCGGCGGGCGGCGCTCGGCATCCCACACCGACAGTTCCGTCGTTCCGATCAACTGCCAGCCGCCCGGGGAGCTACGCGGGTAGACGCCCGAGAACGGTCCGGCCAACCCGACTGCACCGGCCGGGACCTGCCTGCGCGGGTCCGATCGACGTGGAACTTCGAGCTTTCTCTCGTTGCTGGTCAGATACGCGAAGCCGGGGGCGAAACCGATGAACGCGACGGTCCACGACGCAGACGTGTGAGCCTCGATGACACCGTCGACCCCGAGTCCGGTCAGCTTGCCCACTTCGACGAGATCGTCGCCGTCGTAGCGGACCGGAATCTCGACAGCAGGCCCGCTCTCATCTGCTGTGAGTTCGATCGGTACGGCCCCACGTACCCACTTCTCCACGAGTTTGTGCCCGGTGATCGTGTTGTCGTACTCGATCAGGATGGTTCGCGCCGCGGGAATCAGATCGATCACTCCGGGGATCCGACTGGCGTCGAGAGCCCTGAAGTTGCCCAGCACGCTCGGCAGTTCGTCGTATTCGACGAGGACTGCGGATTCACCGGCGGGCAGGATCGTGATCATGTGAACGGTGTGATCTCGACGTCGGAGGATTCGAGGAGAGCGCGGATCGCTGCGGCCATGTCGACGGCTGCCGGACTGTCACCGTGTACGCACACCGACTCCGCGGTAATTTTGAGGGTGCTCCCGTCGACCGCATCCAACTCGCCGTAGACGACCATTCGCCGAACCCGTTCTGCAACAAGCGCCGGGTCGTGCAGAACGGCGCCCGACTCGGTGCGGGGGACCAGGGTGCCTTCTGCCGTGTACGCGCGATCGGCAAAAGCCTCGGCGACCACGTCGAGACCGGCTTCGCGCGCCTCTTCCAGAAACATCGAACCAGGTAGTCCGAGAACAGGTAGCGAACTGTCGTAGGCAACGACGGCGGCGACCACGGCCCGCGCCTGCCGTCGGTGATGGACTATTGCGTTGTAAAGCGCGCCGTGGGGTTTGACGTACGTGACCCGCGATCCGGCGACACGAGCCAAACCGTCGAGTGCCCCTATTTGATAAATGACGTCGGCGGTGAGGTCTTTCGGGGACATGTCGATGAAGCGTCGGCCGAAACCCGCGAGGTCTCGGTAACCCACCTGCGCGCCGATCCGCACGCCGCGGGTGGCTGCGGATTCGCAAGTCGCCAACAGCGTTGTCGGGTCGCCGGCATGGAATCCGCAGGCGATGTTCGCGCTGGTGACAAGTTCGAGCATGGCGTCGTCGTCGCCCAGAGTCCAGGCTCCGAAGCCCTCGCCGAGGTCGCTGTTCAGATCAACGCTGTAGCCCATACCTCGATTCTAGGTAGGTATGGGCTCTCGGTGTTCAGGCGTGCGCCGGAATCCGTCCCGCATTCTTGCGACGTGCGGATCCGAAGAGTCGGCATATCAGGTAGATCACGAACGAGACCGAGGTGACGAAACTCGAGACGGGAACGCCGGGTGCCAGCGAGAGAAGGATGCCGCCGACGGCTGCCAGTTCGGCGAACACGACGGAGAGGATCGTGGCCTTGAGTGGGCTTGCCGTGACGTACGCGGCGGCCGCTGCGGGGGTGATCAGCAGCGACATCACCAGCAACGCACCGACGATCTGTACGCCGAGTGCTGCGGTGATGCCGACCAACACTGCGAACACGATCGACAGTGCCCGAACCGGAACACCGCGAGCTGCAGCAACTTCGGGGTCGGTGCTTGCGAACAGCAAAGGGCGGTAGATGAATCCGAGTGTGCCGATCACGATGACCGCGCACAGCAGCAGAAGTTCGAGACCACTGTTTCCCGGCGCCACGATCTGTCCGACCAACAGTGAGAAGCTGGTTCCCGTGCGACCGTCGTACGCCCAGAGGAACAACACCGACAAGCCGAGACCGAAAGCCATGATCACACCGATCACCGAATCTCGGTCCCGCGCTTTGGCTCCGAGCAGCCCGAACAGCACTGCCGCGACCACGGATCCGACGATGGCACCGAAGCCGACGCCCACACCGACGAGAAGTGCGGCGGATGCACCCGTCAGTGACAGTTCACTCGTTCCGTGCACCGAGAACGACATCTGACGGCTCACGATCAGCGGCCCGATAATGCCTGCCAACAATCCGAGGATGGCACCGGCAATCAACGCCTGTTGGACGAAGTCGTACTGCAGTAGGTCGACGGTGGCGGACACGTCGAACATCCGCGACATCGCGTCGGTGAACTTGTTACTCACTGGTGGTGATCCTCATCAGAATGGTGAACGCCTTCTCCCGGCCGTAGTCCGCCTGCGCTGCCGAGCGCGTCGATGGCGTCTCCGGTGCCGATCACGACGAGGCGGCCACGAACCTGCAACACTTCGACGTCGGTGTTGTACAGATCCGAGAGAACCTCGGACGTCATCACTTCGGCCGGCGTCCCGATCCGGAATTTGCCGTCCACCAGATAGAGCACTCGATCGACCAACGGCAGGATCGGATTGATCTCGTGCGTCACGAACAGCACTGCGGTGTCATGGCTGCGCCGACGCTTGTCGATCAGCGTCGAGACCAGGTGCTGGTTGGCGAGGTCGAGGCTGAGCAGCGGCTCGTCGCACAGCAGGATCCGCGGGTCGCCGACCAAAGCCTGCGCGATCCGCAGTCGCTGCTGCTCACCGCCGGACATGGAACCGATGGGAGCGTCGGCAAACGACTGGGCGCTGACCTGTGCGATGGCGGCGTCCACGATCTTGCGGCGACGACCCCGACGCAGTAGGCCAGTACCCCACTGGTGACCGTCGACGCCGAGGCCGACCAGGTCGCGGCCGCGGAGCGGGAGGCCGTCGTCGATGGATTTCTGCTGCGGGATGTACCCGACGTGTGAGTTCCCGGCCCGTGCCGGCGTGCCGACGATCTGTGCGCTACCGCCGCTGAGTTGTAGTTGGCCCAGCAGAATCTTCAGGAGCGAGGTCTTGCCCGACCCGTTCGGTCCGAGTACGGCGATGAACTCACCTGGCTGTACCTCGAGATCGAGTCCGTCCCAGAGGGTGCGGGCACCGAAGGACAATCGAGCGTCCTTCAGCGTCACAGCGGGCACGGTGTTGCCAGAAGGCACGGTGTTACCAGGGGGCACAGGAGTATTCGCGGAAGTTTCTGTCACAAGCCGATCGGTTCTTCTCGGAAATGGTGGGGCAAATAATTACTGGGCAGAGAGGGCGTTTGCGAGCGACTCCGCGGTCTGCGTCTGCCACTGAATGTAGTCCAGGCCCTCGGGGAGAGTCTCCGTAACCTCGACGACGGGCACTCCGGCGGTTTCGGCTGTGGTGCGCATGTCCTGGGTCACTTTGTCCTGCGTCTGGATGTTGTAGACCAGTGCGCGGGCCTGCTTCTCCGCGAGGAGCTGGCGCGTTGCGGCGATTGCGGCCGGTGACGGATCGTTGCCGTCTTCGATGGCACTGGTGAACTCTTCGGGAGTTGCGTCCTTCAGTTCAGCTGCGACCAGGAGGTAGTGCGCGATCGGCTCGGTCTGCGCCACCGGTGCGCCCGCGTGGGCAGCGGCGATGGAATCGGTGATCGCTGTGACGCCGGCGAGCTTCTGGCTGTATGCCTTCGCGTTGTCCTCGTAGGTCGCCGCGTTGTCCGGATCGAGAGCGCTCAGCTGATCGGCAACCGAATGTGCGACGGCGTCGACGGTCGGAATGTCGAACCAGACGTGTTCGTTGACTGCGCCGTGGGTGTGACCGTCATGCGATTCGCCCGCGGTTTCGCCGGCGTGGATGCCGCCGTCGAGCAGGTTGTAGGCGTTGACCGTCTTCTGCTCACCCTTGCCCGCGTCGAGGACGTCGGTGATGAACTGGTCGTAGCCGCCGCCGTTGTAGACGACAAGCGATGCGTCGGTGATCTTGGCGGCATCGGCGGGAGTCGCCTCGAACGAGTGCGGGTCCGCGGATGGCTCGTTGATGATCGACGTCACGGTCAGCTTGTCGCCGGCGACGGCCTGCGCGACGTCGCCCCACACGTTCGTCGATGCGACGACGGTGATGCCTTCGTCTTTCGACGAGCTGGAGCTGCACGCGGTGAGCGCGAATGCTGCGGCGACCGAGACGGCCGCGAGGGCGGTGGCGGTGCGGAATTTCGACGACGAACGCACGTGCTTTTCTCCTGAACAAAGGCTGGGCTAAATGCTATTGGAAACCGTTACCGTTACACATTAGCGCATAGTCGCTGGTAGTTCACCTTCGGTTCAGCCCCAACGCGCCGTCTGCGGGCACTACGGCTAACGTCCGTTTATGCCCCGGTCCCGTCAGCCACGCCGTCAAGCCACTTTGGCGTCGCTTGCCGCCGAGCTCAATGTGTCGAGAACTACAGTCTCGAACGCGTACAACCGACCCGATCAGCTCTCCGTCGAGCTGCGGGATCGAGTGCTCCAAGCGGCCAAGCGACGCGGATATCCCGGACCCGATCCGGTCGCCCGCTCCTTGCGAACTCGCAAAGCCGGTGCCGTCGGTCTTCTGCTCACCGAAGCACTCAGTTATTCGTTCCGCGACCCGGCCGCCATGAGCTTCCTTGCCGGTCTCTCGGAATCGTGTGAGGACGCCGGCCAGGGCTTGCTGCTCATCCCGGCCGGGCCCGGCCGGGATGAGGTGGATGCTGCAGCCGTGGTCCAGCAGGCGGGCGTCGACGGCTTCGTCGTCTACTCCGTGGCCGACGACGATCCGTATCTCGCTGCCGTGCTCGAGCGTCACATTCCGATCGTGGTGTGCGACCAGCCGCGCGAGATTCCCGGTGCATCCCTCGTGGGCATCGACGACCGCGCTGCCATGCGCAAGGTCGCCGATTACCTCATCGGGCTCGGCCACCGTGACATCGGCGTGCTCTGCATGAGGCTGGGGCGCGACCGGATGGACGGCGTTGTCAGCCAGGAACGACTCAAGTCCCCGCACTTCCACGTCCAGCGTGAGCGGATCGAAGGAGTGCGCGACGCGATGGTGGCGTCCGACATGGACCCACTCTCACTCACGGTGATCGAGCGGTACGTCCACACATCGCAGTCCGGGCACTCGGCGGCGGCGGAAGCTCTCGCGACCAACCCTGAGATCACCGCACTGGTCTGTACCACCGACGTGCTGGCTCTCGGCGCCTTGGACTGGGCGCGCTGGCAGGGCATCGATGTACCTGGCCAACTGTCGATCACCGGATTCGACGGCGTCGACGAGGCGCTGCGCGAATCACTGACAACGGTGCGCCAGCCCCAGGAAGAGAAGGGCCGGCGCGCCGGTGCGCTCCTGATGTCGCCGTCTGGATCCGGCGTTCCGATAGTCGAGATGCTCGACACCGAACTACTGGCAGGGCGAACATCAGGTCGGATCAAGGGGTAGCGCTCACGCCAGGAGTTGCGCGCACCGCAACAATCCCAGATGGCTGTACGCCTGGGGATGGTTGCCCAGCGAGCGTTCCGCGATGGGGTCGTACTCCTCCGCGAGTAGTCCGGTGGGACCCGCTGCCGCGACCAACTGATCGAACAGTGCCTCTGCTTGCAGGCGTTGTCCGATCAGTAGGTAGGCCTCGACGAGCCAGGCGGCGCAGAGGTGGAACCCACCTTCGATGCCGGGCAAACCGTCGTCGTGATGGTATCGGTATACCGTTGAGCCGCTGCGTAGTTCAGCTTCGGTGGCTACGACGGTCGCTGCAAAGCGTGGATCCGTCGGATCGATCAGTCCCGACAGCCCGATGTGCAGAGTAGCGGCGTCGAGATCGGTACCGTCGTAGGCCGCGGTGTACGACTGGACGTCGTCCTTCCAGCCTTTGTGTCGTACTTCGTCGGCGATCTGGTCACGCAGTTCCGCCCACTCGGGCAGAGCCTCGCGAGAAAAGCGAGTAGCAAGATCGACGGCGCGGTCGACGGTGACCCAACCCATCACCTTGGAATAGACGTGGTGGCGCGGGTTGTCGCGAATTTCCCAGATGCCGTGGTCCGGTTCGAACCAGCGCCGCTGCACTGCTTCGACCATGGCGCACACCAGTTCCCAGTCGCGGTCACTCAAAGGATCGGGAGCACCGGCCTTTTCGCGTGCATTCGCCAGTTCGACGATCAATTCGACGATCGGGCCGAACACGTCCAGTTGAACCTGCTGATTCGCGGCGTTTCCGACGCGGACCGGTCTGGAGCCGGCGTATCCGGGAAGTGAATCGATGACGGCCTCTGGCGGTAGCGAGGTCCCGTAGAGCGTGTAGAGGGGGTGCAGGCGCTCGGGTCCCGGCAGCGTTTCGAGCACGCGGTGGACCCAGTCGAGGTAGTTCTCGGCTTCGTCGGTGGATCCGACGCTCACGAGAGCTGTTGCGGTGAGGGCGGCGTCGCGCAACCAGCAGTAGCGGTAGTCCCAGTTGCGGACTCCGCCGATCTCTTCCGGCAGGGATGTTGTGGCGGCGGCCATGATGGAACCGGAATCGGCATGAACCAGCCCGCGCAAGGTCAACGCAGAGCGTTTCATCAAGTCCGGCTTCAGCTTCGGCAGTTCGAGCGTCTTGGCCCAATCGGACCAGTACGCCTCCGAAGTCGCTCGACGCTCGAGTTCCGGAACTTCGGAAGGGCCGAGTTCTTCTGTTCCGCAGCGCAATTCGAGTACGACGTCGCCCTTGGACGGCTCGACGATGGCGTGGGCAGTCTGCTGGTTTCCGTCGGTGGCGATGTTCCACAGCACACCAGGGGAGCGGAGCACGTACGGCTCGTTGGTGCCGAGGACCCGAATGCCCTCGTCGACGACCTCGAGCGTGACCTGACCCTGGCCGAACTCGGGACGGGGTGCAAACGAGACGATCGCGTCTGCCTGACCGGAAATGATGCGGGTCAGGTCGGTTCGCCCCTGCGGGACGTCGTGCGGGAGGTAGTCGGTGACGGACAGGCTCGCCCAGCGGGTCTGAACGGTCATCGTGCTGTCGATGTACTTCTGGCTCAGTGGCAAGGCTGTTCGGCGAGGCCCGACCGAGAAGTGGCCGGCCCCGGTTCCGCCGAGAAGGTGCGCGAAGACCGCCGCGGAATCCGGTTCCGGGTGACACAACCAGGTCAGCGTCGCATCCGGGGTCACCAAAGCGACGGTGCGCGGACTGGCGAGCATCGAGAGTCGCTCGATGGGCGGAGCGTCGGCACCGGAAAGCCACGTACGACGCTCGTCGAGCAGGAACGCCAGAGCAGCAGCGACATCCTCGGTGCTGTCGACGCGATAGTCGGCGACGGTGTCCCCGCTGCCGACCTTGATTCCGATGTCCGGCCCCTGCAGCCTGCTGAACGCCTTTTCGTCGGTCACGTCGTCCCCGATGAAGACGGCAGCGGTAGCGCCGTCCTGATGGCGGATCAAGTCGAGTGCGTGGCCCTTGTCGGTGGCGATGACCGCCAACTCGACCACCGACTTACCCTCGGTGACCTGAACACCCGGCCAGAGGGCCGATTCGGTGCGAACGGCGATGAGCGCTTTCTCGGCGTCGTCGGCGCTGGTGTTGCGTACGTGCAAGGCGACGCTGGCGGGCTTCTTCTCCACAGTTGCGCCGGGGGTATCGGCGGCGATTCGGCCCAACTCGGTGACGATCTCGTCGAGCAGTTTCCTGGCGTCGGCGTCGATCGCGTGAACGAATCCGATGTCGAACTCGGAGCCGTGGCTGCCGACCAATTGCACTTCGGCGGGAAGCCGGGACAGCGCCGCCAGATCCTTGAGGGCGCGGCCCGAGATCACGGCAGCAGTCGTCGACGCCAGGCTGGCGAGGGAGCGGAGCGCACGCACCGTTTCCGCGCGGGGATACGCCTTGTCCGGGTTGGCGACTATGGGTGCCATCGTCCCGTCGTAGTCGGAGGCTACGAGCAGACGCGGCGTGCGTGCCACGCCCGACAGCGCTCGGCGGAGTTCGATGGACAGATCTTGTGCGCTCACCTCTTCAAATCTAGGTGATGCAGCGACTCCTGGCTCGATACGTTTCTGCCAGATCAGTGCAAAAATGACAGATGCGACAAAGGATGTCTATTCGGGTTTCCGTGTTCCATCACCGAGCAGCAGTTCAACCGTCAATTCCAGTCGATTGGCGACATCGGTAGCCGAAGAACGTCGCGTGAGCCAGGCCACCAAATTGGACAGCCACACATCGGAGATCACGCGCGCGATTGCCAACTGCTCTTCGGTCGGCTCCTCTTCGGTCATCGCTCGTGCGAAGAGGCGGTCCATCAACTGACCCACCTGATCGACCTCTGCCGCTGCGGAGGCGTCGGCGAACATGAACGCGCGAGTCATGGCTTCGGTGAGGAGCGGATCGCGCTGCATCGCGCGGGTGATGAGGCTGAGGATCAGCTGCATCCGCTCGAGCGGGCTGGTTCCGGGTGGGATCTTGCCCTTGGAATCGATCTTCTCGAATTCGCGTGCCAGAGCGGACACCAGCAGGTGAACCTTGGACGGGAAGTAGCGATAGAGCGTTCCGACTGCGACGTCGGCGCGCTCGGCCACGGCGCGCATTTGAACAGCCTCGTAGCCACCCTTGGACGCCAGGGCGAGGGTTGCGTCGAGAATCCGCTTGCGGCGTTCACGTTGCGCGTTGGAGCTGAGATCGTCGTCCCCGAGCGTTGCAGAAGCAACCGCGTTGGAGCGGGATCGGGATGTTGTGGTCATCGACAAATTCCTTCGCGCCTTGACTCTTGGCCAGGTGTCATATTAGAACACGTTCTAAACAATTGTGTCACTTATCGAGAGGCGGGAACCAGTTGTGACAATCGCCACGACCGATGAACAGCGGGCGGTCCAGGAATCGATAGAGGCCTGGGCTCGCTCGGCCACGCCGATGGACATGGTACGCCGTGGACCAGCAGTTTCGTGGCGGGAGAAATGGTCCGAGTTCGCGTCTCTCGGGATATTTTCGGTCGCCGTTCCTGAATCGGTAGGCGGAGCCGGAGCCGAAATCGTCGATCTCGCAGCAATGCTCGAGCAGGCGGCAATCGAACTCGTGCCGGGTCCTGTTCTCACGACTGCGCTTGCAGCTCTGGTGGTTGGGCGTAGTTCGTCGCCAGCTGCCAAACGCTGGTCCGAAATGCTCGCCGACGGTGCGTTGCCGTGTGCTGTCGTATTGGACGAAAGTCCAGTTGCGGCAACGGCGAATGCGTCCGGCGGCATCGAGCTTCATGGCGAAGGAGGTTACGCCTGGGGTGGAGACTCGGGCGTATCGGTCCTCGTGTCGGCGGGCGTGGTGTCGGAAGGTGAAGGCTCGCGTGTCGTCTGGGCTCTCGTCGACGGAGACAGCGAAGGTGTGACCTACGAAGCGGTCGACACGATCGACAAGTCGCGACCACTGGCGCGAGTCTCCTTCGACCGAGTGACGGTCGACGCCGACCGAATCCTCGATGACATTGCGCCAGGATCGGTTTCCGATCTAGCGGCGGTACTTGGGGCTGCCGAAGCTGCCGGAATTGCGGCGTGGAGTCTGCGTACTGCGGTGGAGTACGCGAAGATTCGCGAACAATTCGGAAAGCCCATCGGTTCGTTCCAGGCGATCAAACATATCTGTGCCGAAATGCTGTGCCGAGTGGAAAATGCCGGAGCTGTCGCCTGGGACGGTGCGGTCGCTGCCGAGTCGGGCGACGAACTTCCGATCGCGGCGGCGGTGGCGGCCGCGGTGTCTCTGGACGCCGCTGTCGACACGGCGAAAGACTGCATTCAAGTGCTCGGCGGCATCGGATTCACCTGGGAGCACGAGGCGCACTTCTACCTTCGCCGAGCACTGTCGCTCCGGCAGATTCTGGGCGGATCGTCCCGCTGGCGCGCACGCGTCGCTGAATTGACGATCGGTGGTGCACGGCGTCACCTTCAGATCGACTTGAGTGAGCTGGAATCCGACCGGTCCGACATTCGCGAAGAGGTAGCGCAATTGGTGGCGCTGCCCGAATCCGAACAGCGCAACGCTTTGGCCGAATCGGGCTACCTTGCGCCGCACTGGCCGAAGCCGTACGGCCGGGGCGCCAAGGCCGCGCAACAGATTTTGATCGAGGAAGAGTTGGCTGCCGTCGGTATCGGCCGACCCGATCTCGTGATCGGGTGGTGGGCAGTTCCCACCATCCTCGAGCACGGCAGTGCGGAGCAGATCGAAAGATTTGCGACACCGACGCTCAAGGGTGAGATCACCTGGTGTCAGCTTTTCAGTGAACCTGGCGCAGGTTCCGATCTTGCCGCGCTGCGTACGACCGCGGAGAAGGTCGACGGCGGTTGGAAGCTGAACGGACAGAAAGTCTGGACTTCGCTTGCACGTGAAGCTGACTGGGCTATCTGCCTCGCCAGAACCGATCGCGAGGTTCCCAAGCACAAGGGCATCACGTACTTCCTTCTCGACATGAAGACAGCCGGGATTCGGATCTCGCCGCTGCGTGAGATCACCGGCGACGCGCTCTTCAACGAAGTCTTCCTCGACGACGTCTTCGTGCCGGACGACTGCGTCGTCGGCCACCTCGGCGGAGGCTGGAAACTGGCCCGAACAACCCTCGCCAACGAGCGAGTCGCGATGAGCGGCGGCTCTTCGCTCGGCGGTGCGATGGAGGAATTGCTCGAGCTGGCGGGCGATTCCGATCCTGTGGTTGCAGACAAGCTCGGTGGGCTGATCGGAACCGCCATGGTGGGCTCGTTGCTGGAATTGCGCACGACACTGCGGCAATTGGATGGTCAGGATCCGGGCCCGGCGTCGAGCGTCCGCAAGCTGGTGGGCGTGCGCCAGCGTCAGAATGTCGCAGAGTTCGCCATGGAATTGGGTGGCCCAGCCGGATGGGTGGAGGGTCCGCTCTCGCGTGAGTTCCTCAACACGCGATGCCTGTCGATTGCCGGCGGAACCACGCAGATTCTGTTGACCGTCGCCGCGGAGAGAATTCTGGGCCTGCCGCGTGATTAGACGGCGCGAGTAGAGGCCTTTAGAAATGTCCACGTTGGTGATACAACTAGAACACGTTCTACATCAGAGACAGGATTGCCAGCGTGGACTTCACTCCCGATGAAACCCAGGAAGCGGTTGCCGAGGTGGCTACCGCGCTCCTTGCCCGTGAACTGGAGCCGGACGCGCTCTGGGCGGCATTCGCCGAAGCCGACCTGCTCACGTTGGCACTGCCCGAGCGTCTGGGCGGCGAGGGCCTCTCGGTCACCGACGTCGGCTCTCTTCTCGTCGAGGTCGGCCGGGCCGCCGCTCCTATTCCGGCTCTCGCAACCCTCGGCTTCGGCGTACTTCCCATCGTTGCTCTGGGGACCGACGCTCAGCAGGACGAATTGCTCACCGGAGTCAGCGCCGGACGGGTGTTCACCGCGGCGCTCGGTGAGCCGGGTCAGCAGTTCCCGGCGCAGCCGTCGACCACCGCCCATCAGTCGGGCGACTGGTATCGCGTCAGCGGGACGGTGCTTGCCGTGCCTTTCGCGGCGAGCGCACACAGAATTCTTGTGCCCACCGACGCCGGAGTCGTTCTTGTCGATCCGACCGCCGCCGGCGTCGCATTGACGCCGACACCCAGTGCTTCCGGCAGTCCCGAGTTCGCAGTCACGATGGACGAGGCAGTCGGTGAACTTCTCGGTGCCGGTGAGGAAGCCGTCCAGACGCTGTACCGGATCGCTACGGCGAGTATCGGAGCCGTTGCAGACGGTTTAGTGTCCGGTGCCGTCGATCTCACTGCGGCACATGTCGGCTCACGCGAGCAATTCGGCAAGCCGCTCGCAACGTTCCAGGCGGTCTCACAGCAGATCGCCGACGCCTATGTCACCTCGCGGACTCTTCACGTCGCGGCGTTGTCGGCGTCCTGGCGCGTGTCGGAGGGCCTGGATGCTCAGTCGGACCTCGACGTCATGGCGTACTGGATCGCCCAGGAAGTACCCGCCACAATGCAGGTGCTTCACCACCTGCACGGCGGTCTGGGCGTCGACGTCACGTATCCGCTTCATCGTTACTACTCGACTGCAAAAGACTTGGCGCGCCTGCTCGGCGGCGCTTCGCAGCGACTCGACCTCGTGGGGGCCCGGTGTTCATCGATCTGACCGACAGTCAGCGCGCATTGCAAGCTGAACTTCGACGCTACTTCTCGACGCTGATCTCGCCCGAGGAGGCCAAGATCATGCGTGTGGAGCGGCATGGCCCTACCTATCGTGAGGTCATCCGTCGTATGGGCAAGGACGGTTGGCTCGGCGTCGGCTGGCCGGTGGAGTACGGCGGACGTGGGTTCGGTGAAGTCGAGCAGCAGATTTTTGTCAACGAGGCTGTGCGGGCGGATGTCCCACTGCCTTCGGTGACGTTGCAGACCGTCGGTCCGACTCTGCAGAAGTACGGCAGCGAGGAGCAGAAGCAGAAATTCCTGCCCGCGATCCTCGCCGGTGAAGTGCACTTCGCGATCGGCTACACCGAACCGGAAGCCGGCACCGACCTTGCAGCCCTGCGTACTTCGGCGGCACGCAATGGTGACGAGTACGTCGTCAACGGCCAGAAGATTTTCACCACCGGCGGGCATGACGCCGATTACGTGTGGCTCGCCGTGCGGACCGGATCTGCCGATTCACGGCACCGCGGCATCTCGATCCTGATCATGGATACCAAAGATCCCGGCTACACCTGGACCCCGATCATCACTTGCGACGGTGCGCATCACGTCAATGCCACCTACTACGAGGACGTTCGCGTTCCGGCGAACATGCTTGTGGGTGAAGAGAATCAGGGTTGGCGCCTGATCACGACGCAGCTCAACCACGAACGCGTCATGCTCGGTCCGGCAGGTCGTGTCGCAGGGATTTACGACCACGTCTTCGATTGGGCCAAGCGTGAAAACCTGCTTGATCACGTTGACGTACGACGCGCGCTCGGTGAGATTCACGCGACGTATCGCCTCAACGAACTGCTCAACTGGCAAGTGGCATCGAGTGATTCGGAGTCGGTGGACATTGCCGACGCTTCGGCAACCAAAGTATTTGCGACCGAACGCATCCAGCGAGTCGGTCGACTCGCGGAAGAGATCGTCGGACGGTACGGAAATCCGATCGATCCCGAAACGGCTGATCTCATGGAGTGGCTGGACATGCAGATCAAGCGCAACCTGGTGATCACCTTCGGCGGTGGAGTCAACGAGGTGATGCGCGAATTGATCGCTACCGCCGGCCTGAAGCTTCCCCGCGTTCCGAGATAGGAAACAAATCGTGTCAGATCCCATTCTCACTGCTGCCGAGCGGGTTCGAGAGGACGGGCCAAGCGCTCCTCGCGCCGGCCGTGACCCCGTGAACTTGCCGATGATCCGCAACTGGGTCGAGGCGATCGGTGACGAGAACCCGATCTACGTCGACGAATCGGCCGCCCGCGCCGCCGGACACGACGGAATAGTCGCGCCGCCGGCGATGGCGCAGGTATGGACGATGCGCGGTCTGGGGGCAATTCGAGAAGCCGACGATCCGTTGGGCCGGATGACGGACATTCTCGACGAGGCCGGATTCACGTCCGTCGTCGCGACCAACTGCGATCAGATCTACCACCGCTATTTGAAGCCGGGTGAAGAAGTCACCATCTCCTCGGTGTTGGAAGACGTAGTGGGACCGAAGAAGACAGGTCTTGGTGAAGGGTGGTTCTTCACTACCCGCAGCTTCTGGCGGGTCGGCGAAGAACTGGTCTCGGAGATGATGTTCCGGATCTTGAAGTTCGCGCCGCCGGTAAGTGAGCGTCCCTCCACTGACGTGCCTGCGGACCTGGACGCATCTCGGATGCTGCGCCCGACGGCGTCTCTCGACACACAGTTCTTCTGGGACGGTGTCGCCGCACACGAGTTGCGTATTCAACTGCGTGCGGATGGTTCGGTGCAGCACCCACCCGTGCCCGCGATCTGGAAGGACAAGTCGGAGCAGACCGACTACGTGGTCGCGTCAGGGCGGGGAACGGTCTTCAGTTTCGTCGTTCACCACGCGCCCAAGGTTCCTGGTCGGTCGTTGCCGTTCGTCGTTGCCCTGGTCGAACTGCCTGAGGGTGTGCGGATGCTCGGCGAATTGCGCGGCGTCGATCCCTCGAGTGTGTCGATCGGAATGGAGGTGGAGGCGATCTACCTCGACTTCCCCGGAGACGACGAGACCGGGGGAACTCCCTGGACTTTGTACGCCTGGCAGCCGGTTGGGGCTTCTGCGGTTTCGGCGGTTTCTGCGGATTCTGCGGGGAAGGAGTGACGATGACTTTGACGACGGATATCACTGTGGGAGAAGTTCTTCCGCAGCTCTCGATTTACGGCGACCCGACGTTTGTGGTCTCGGCAGCACTAGCTACCCGCGACTTTCAGGATGTTCACCACGACCGTGATCTCGCACAGAAACGCGGCTCGAAAGACATTTTTGTCAACATCCTCACCGACACCGGCCTGGTGCAGCGATTCGTGACCGACTGGGCAGGACCGCGGGCAGTACTCACGTCGATCAAGCTGCGCCTCGGGGTCCCGTGGTACGCCTACGACACTTTGACGCTCTCCGGCACGGTGACCTCCTACGACGAGGATCTCGTTTCTCTCGCGGTGGTCGGCAAGAACAGTCTGGGAGATCACATCACTGCGCAGGTCACACTGGCATTTCCGGCGTCGGGCTCGAATGGAGACATTGAAAACGGAGACATTGAATGAGCGCATTGTCCGGCAAGGCCGCGATCGTCGGAATCGGAGCCACGGATTTCTCGAAGGACTCCGGTCGCAGTGAACTGCGACTGGCCGCCGAGGCTGTTCAAGCCGCGTTGGACGACGCCGGTCTGACACCCGCCGACGTCGACGGTCTTACCTCGTTCACCATGGACACCAACACCGAAGTGGCAGTGGCTCGTTCGGTGGGTATCCCGAACCTCAAATTCTTCAGTCGTATTCACTACGGTGGCGGTGCCGCTGCGGCGACGATTCAGCAGGCGGCCATGGCGGTTGCCACTGGCGTCGCGGACGTCGTCGTGGCCTATCGCGCATTCAACGAGCGATCGGGTGCGCGTTTCGGGCAGGTGAACTCCGGCCTTGTGGCGCAGGTCAATTCGTCGGGAACGGACAACGCCTTTTCCTATCCTCACGGATTGGGTACTCCCGCATCGTTTGTCGCGATGGTCGCGCAGCGATACATGCACGTATACGGAGCGTCCAGCGAGGACTTCGGTCGAATCGCCGTCGCGGACCGTAAGCATGCAGCCACCAATCCGAAGGCGTTCTTCTACGGAAAACCGATCACCCTCGAGGACCATCAGAACTCGCGATTCATCGCTGAACCTTTGCATCTCCTCGATTGCTGCCAGGAATCCGACGGCGGCATCGCCATCGTCGTCACCTCGCCAGAACGAGCCAAAGATCTGAAGAACACACCCGCCGTTATCGCTGCCGCCGCACAGGGCAGCGGGGCAGATCAATACATCATGACCAGCTATTACCGCGACGGTTTGACCGGCCTACCGGAGATGGGCCTTGTCGGCGATCAACTCTGGTCACAAAGTGGGCTGCGCCCGTCGGACATGCAGACGGCGATCTTCTACGACCACTTCACGCCCTATGTTCTGATGCAGCTCGAGGAACTCGGTTTCTGCGGAAGGGGAGAGGCCAAGGACTTCATCGCCGGTGGCGCAATCGAACTCGGAGGCAAGCTTCCGATCAACACCCATGGTGGACAGCTCGGCGAGGCATACATCCACGGGATGAACGGTATCGCCGAGGGAGTTCGGCAGATCCGCGGTACTTCGGTCAACCAGGTCGACTCCGTCGAGAATGTACTGGTGACTGCGGGAACGGGCGTTCCGACATCAGGGCTTGTTCTGACTCGCTGATCGTTGTGAGCACAGCTTCATCAAGCGTCACGGCCTGTTGGCACCGCACCGAGGTTTCCTTCGATGCGGTGCTGGCCCGTGTTCTGTTGTGCCCGAGGAGTACTACCTCAGGTTTTGAAGGTGGTGTTCGCCGGCCGCGGATGCCGCTGCGGGTCGATCGAGGGTGGTGGGATGAACCACGGTTTGTTGTCGACCCCGATCCGGATTTCCCATTTCCCGACGAATCCGGTTTTTCGGTGCATCAATCGATGATGTGAACGGCACAGTAGGACAAGGTTGTTCATCACCGTCGGGCCGCCGTTGGCCCAGTGCCGGATGTGGTGCGCATCCGTCCAGGCGGGCACGCATGTGCAGCCGGGGAAGGCGCAGCCTTTGTCGCGGGCGATCAACGCCACTCGCTGCTCCGCGGTGACCAACCGTTTCCCGGGTTTCGCATCGAGCGGCGCGCCGTGATCGTCGAGCAGCACGGTCGAGAGGAAACAGTCGCACCCGAGGAGTCTGGTCTGCGATACGGATAGTGGTCCGAGCCAGGGCATGTGCCCGACATCGATATCCGACACAGCCGCTCCACCATCAGGAGCAGCGGGCGCGGCGGCGCAGTCCCGGTGCTCCGCGAGATCACGGGCGTTGATGTGCACGTTCACGTGCGGCCGCTGGCCACCATCGTTACCGGTCTTCGCGCAGTCCAGGTAACGCCGGATCAGTTCGGTGAACCCGTCCGCGGTCCGCTTCGCCGCCGACCGGGCATCGGGGGTTCCATCGGGTGCCGGGGTGGGAATCGTCAGATTCGACAGGGCGGAGAGCAGCATTTCGCCGGTGAGAGCATCGAAATCGCCGCGCACCACCACCCGGCCGTTCAACGTCGACGCGATCCGGAGCTCGTTGCGATCCACATCTTCGGCGGGCGGAATCTCATCCGATTCGAAGATTCGCTCCAAGGTCGCGATGACGTTCCGGACTTTCGTGGTCGTCGCTTCCACTCCGGACGCGGCCGCCAACAGTAGGTCGATACAGCGAGGGAGCGCTTCGTCCGGCATTCCCTTCGGTGGTGATTCGCAGAACGCCACGATCAGCACGGCGTGCTCGAAGGAGCAGTCCCCGACATCGAACCGGGCAGCCACCGCCGGAAACGGCCGCAGCGCCGCACCCAACGCGGCGATCTTCTTCCCGTCCCGAACCTGCAGCATCGTGTTCGCCGCCAACCACGAACCGACACCGCGGCTGGCAATCACCTGATCATCCGGGCGCATCGAGAGTTCGTCCACCGCCGCCACACGAACGGCCTCGAGCCGCAGAATCTCCGCACTCGCCGACACCGCAGCCGCACGCAACTCAGAAGCAGACAACCGCCACAGGCGTCCGCGCAACCCCACCGCAGAACCCGACACCACATCCGACAACAGAACACTCATTGAATCCCCCGATCCCCTCCCCAAACAATACTCGAACACCCGTTCGAGTCAAGAGGTGCTTTCGGGCTCGCTCTAGGATCGCTGGATGTTCACGTTGACTACGGAACGCCTTGTTCTTCGAGATTTCACTGTCGCGGATGAAGATGCCGTCCATCAGTACGCGTCCGACCCTGCCGTCTGTAGATATGTTGATTGGGGGCCGAACACCCCCGCGGTGAGCAGGGCATTCCTGGCTGACGCGGCACTCGAAGCTGAGCTCGTCGAACGTCGCACGTTCACCCTGGCCATCACGTCGAAGGCTGATGGAACGGTCATCGGTTCCGTAGCTGTGTGGGAAGTGTCCGCCGCGCACCGGCGGGCGGAACTCGGTTTTGTCGTGAACCCGAAGTCCCAAGGACGAGGTTATGCATCCGAGGCAGGGAGCGCGGTCCTGGGACTCGCCTTCGCTCGCCTTGGAGCACAGCGCGTGCAGGCAACGTGTCGTCCGGAGAACTCGGCGTCGGCGTCGGTGCTCACCAAAATCGGAATGGTGGAGGAGGGGCGGATGAGGGCACACATGGTGATCCGGGGGACCGCGGTGGATTCGCTGCTTTTTGCTGCAACACGATCTGCCGCCGTACAGCCATAGACCGCGTCAGCTCACTTTTCGTGACCTTCCCGGGCCCTGGTGCGATACTCGAACCATGTTCGAGGATGCCTTGCTCATCGACGCGGCCGGCCGGCCCACTATGCAGCATCACCAGGCCTTTTCTCGGGACTGGGACCGCATCAAGGAATGGTCCGACAACATCTACATGCCGTATACGGTCACGCCGATAGGAAGTCGGTTGAAGCCGGCTTCGGACATGTACTCGGCGGCGGTGGGCAAGATCGACGTCACCCGATTCTGCTACGGCATTCCGGTCTCTGTCGGTGAATGTTCTCCTGAGGCCGGAAACATTCTGGTTCTGACGACGATCAGAGGCAACGGCCGACATGCCCTTGGTCGGGGAGCTGCGGCAAATACTGCCGTGGGGGAGACTTTTGTCGCCGACTGTAGTCGGACCGACTATTTCGTCGAATTCGACGCGGATCATCTGCAGCTGAATCTCACTGTGCCGCATCAGCTTGTCGCGGACCACGCCCGGCAGTGGTACGGGGCGGTTCCCGACGATCGTCTGTGGCGGCACAAGTGCACCATCGGCGGGCGTGGCTCGAGTTGGCTCGCATTGATGGACTACGTCGTTCGCGCGATTGCAGAGTCGCCTGACGCGATGTCGGGTGAAAGGCTGGGCGCCAGGGTTCAAGAACTCATCACGGCTCAGCTTCTCGACGAGTGGGCGACGCAGGCCGGGTTGCAACTCGGCGCCGACGTCGCCTCCGCCGAACCGGCATACGTGCGATCGGCGGAGGAGTACATCGATACCTTCGCGCGCTCGGTGCCGACGGCGTCCGAGATCGCGGCTGCGGTGGGCGTCAGTGTCCGGGCGCTCACTGCGGGATTTCGACGATACCGAGACACCACGCCGGGGCATCGATTGCGCGCGCGTCGACTGGAGGGGGTACGCAGCGAACTGTTGCGTTCCGATGGGAGAACCGTCTCCGAAATCGCAAACGCCTGGGGCTACGTCAATCTGGGCATGTTTGCGGCCGCCTACCGGAAACGGTTCGGAGAGTTGCCTTCCGAGACTCGGAACCCACTCTGAGGACAGTTGTTTGAACGGTCGTGACGATCGGTTTACGCACTCGATGAACTGCGATGATCCGTTGTTTCGTGTCGGAGCGTTCTGCAAGGATTGAAATCGAACAAGACAGCAATCCCACGAGCTAGGAGTACGTCATGGCAACTCGACTCAATCCGTACATCAGTTTCAACGGTAACGCGCGTGAAGCGTTGGAGTTCTACAAGGGCATTTTCGGTGGCACGCTGGCGCTGAGCACGTTCGGTGAATTCGGCAATCCCGGCGAAGGCGGGGACAAGATCATGCACGGAATGCTCGAGACCGATCAGGGATACACCCTGATGGGTGCTGACACTCCGCCCGGCATGCCGTACAACCCCGGCGACAACATCACGGTCAGCCTCAGCGGCGACGACGGCGATGTGCTGCGCGGGTACTGGGAGCAACTGTCGGGAACAGGTACGGTCAGCGTTCCGCTCGAGAAGCAGATGTGGGGCGACGAATTCGGCGCCTGTACAGACAAATTCGGTATTTCCTGGCTGGTGAATATCGGAGCGCCCCAGAGCTGACTCCAGACTCTGCCCGGTTCTGCCGAAACGAGACAGTTTTCCTGCCGTTTCGAGGCAGAGCCGGGTGTGTGATCGCCGTTACATTCTGTTCGACAAGACAAGTTGCAAGTCGGATGGAGAAATGCAGTGACGATCGAAGATATTGCGCGGAAGCCCCTTTCGAAGCAGCGCCTCGACGACGTGCTGGCGCGAGCAACTCAGGGGGCTGATCGCGTCCCGGGTGTGGTCGCGATGATCACGGATCGAGAAGGCAACATCTACGAGGGTGCTGCGGGCGAGCGGACTCTCGGTTCCGGCGTTCCGATGACCCTCGATACAACCTTTGCGCTCTTCTCCACCACCAAGGCGATCACCGGTACCGCTGTCCTGCAATGTGTGGAGGAGGGATTGCTCGATCTCGATGCACCTGCAGCGACCTATGTTCCCGACATCGGTGAGCTGAAGGTCCTGGACGGTTTCGACGCCGGCGGAAACCCCGTTCTTCGAGAACCCAAGCGTGACATCACCACTCGCATGCTGCTCCTTCACACTGCAGGGTTCGGCTACGACTTCTTCAACGAGTCGTACAACCGGCTCTCGCAGGAACATGGGCAGCCCAGCGTGATCACGTGTAGCAAAGCGGCGCTCACGACACCGCTGCTCTTCGACCCGGGTGAGAAATGGGAGTACGGCACCAACATCGACTGGGCCGGACAGGTCGTCGAGTCGATTCGAGGTCAGCGACTCGGCGATGTCATGCGTCAGCGCATCTTCGAACCTCTCGAGATGGCCGATACGGCATTCACGATGAGCCCGTCGATGAAGGATCGACTTGCGCCGATCCATCAGCGTGAGAGCGACGGAAGCCTCACTCCGCTCATCGGATTCGAGCTTCCGGCCGAACCCGAGGTGCACATGGGTGGTCACGGTTTGCACGGCACTGTCGGCGACTACACGAAGTTCATTCGTATGTGGCTCAACGACGGCGCAGGCACATCCGGTCGCGTGTTGTCGCCGGAGACGGTAGCTGCAGCTGTTCAGAACGGGCTCGAAGGCCAGCACGTGGGGTTGTTGCCCGGAGTTCTCCCGACGCTGTCCAACGATGCGGAATTCTTCCCCGGTGTACCCAAGGGATGGGCATACTCCTTCATGACAAATGAAGAGGTGGCACCCACCGGTAGGCCGGCCGGATCGCTGGCTTGGGCGGGTCTTGCCAACCTCTATTACTGGATCGACCGGCAGACCGGCGTCGGCGGGTTCTGGGCAACGCAGATTCTGCCGTTCGCGGACGCTGGATCCATCAACGGATACCTGGAATTCGAGACCGCCGTTTACCAGTGATCGGCTGGATTCCCGCTGTCCGGGATCGACTGTTTCTTTCGGGCGGGTTCGGAGTACGCATGCAGTACAGCGCACGCTTGCATACAACGAACTAGGAGACGGCATGAACAGCCTCGAAGGCAGCTTCGAAGGAAAAGTTGCACTGATCACCGGTGCCGCACGCGGTCAGGGGCGCGCCCACGCTGTTGCATTCGCGGAGCGTGGCGCGGACATCGTGATCTGCGACCGGTGCGAGAACAGTGATGTCGTCGCCTACCCCCTCGCAAACGAGGAGGATCTGAAGGAAACCGTTCGTTTGGTGGAAGCCACCGGTCGTCGGTGCATTGCCGTCAAGGCAGACACTGCTGATCGCGAAGCAATGGACGCGCTCGTTGCCCGCGCTGAAGCCGAGTTCGGCCGTGTCGACATCGCCGTCGCGAATGCCGGTGTGTCCGTGCCCGCTCCGATCACGTCGATGACGTCGGCACAGTGGAACGAAGTCATCTCGTCGAACCTGACTGGTGTGTTCAACACCGTTGCGGCCGTGTCAGGTGGAATGGCGGAACGTGGTTACGGTCGCATCATCACGATTTCCTCGATGATGGGTCGATCAGGTGGCACCCAGATGGCGGCGTACGGCGCCTCCAAATGGGGCGTCATCGGTTTGACGAAGAGTGTGTCGCTCGAACTGGCCAACTCGGGTGTGACCGTGAATGCTATTGCACCGGGAAACATCTCGACGCCGATGATTCACAACGACATGATGTACGCAATGATGCGGCCTGACCTCGAATCGCCGACGGCAGACGACGTCGAACCCGTGTACGCGACTCTGCATGCGCAGCCGGTCGGTTGGCTGGATCCCTTCGAGATCACGCGAGTAGTCCTGTTCCTCGCCGCCGACGCGAGCGCCCACATGAGTGGCATCGTGGTTCCTGTCGACGCCGGAGTAGCCGCTCGCTCGAACGCTTGACGGACAAGACTGTTCGCGCGAAAGCGCGGACCGGGTGGGTCGTCGGCGTCCTGAGTCTGAGCGGTGTGGTGGTCGCGCTGCAACAGACCTTGGTGGTGCCGGTCCTGCCTGCGTTCGCGACGGCATCGGGAGTATCGTCGTCCACCGCTTCCTGGCTGGTGACCTCGACGTTGCTGACCGGTGCCGTCGCAACCCCTCTCATCGGCAGACTCGCCGACATGTTCGGCAAGCGCGCGATGATGCTCGTCTGTCTTGCCGTGATGATCGTCGGCTGCATGGTTGCTGCGCTCAGCCAGAGTTTCTGGTTACTGATCCTCGGGCGCTCGTTGCAGGGGTTCGCGACGGCACTTCTGCCCGTCGGAATCAGTATCATGCGCGATGTCCTTCCTCCGGAAAAGCTCAGTGGTGCAGTAGCTCTCATGAGTGCGACGTTGGGGATCGGTGGCATGTTCGGTATGCCGATGGCTGGGGTGATCTCGGCGCACTGGGGACTACCCGCGCTTTTCTGGGTCACCGGTGGATTTGGGGTAGTACTGATAGTCGTCTTGCCGCTGGTGGTGCCGGAATCGGCTGTGAAGAGTCGCGGACGCTTCGACTTTCTGGGAGCCACAGTCCTCACGCTCGCTATGACTGCACTGCTGCTGGCCGTTTCGAAAGGAACCGAATGGGGCTGGGCAAGCCCCGAGGTTCTGGTTCTGATCGTGTCCGGCGTGGTCTTGCTCTGTGGATGGATTCCGTGGGAACTGCACACGCCGGCACCGCTGGTCGATCTGCGGACTTCCCTTCGCGCTCCGATTCTGGTTTCGAACGTCTGCGCAGTATTACTCGGTTTTGCCATGTTCATCAGCGCGTTGGCGGCAACGCAGGAACTTCAGTTGCCCCTGGCGTCGGCGGACGGTCTCGGACTCTCGGCTGCCGAAGCCGGACTGGCGATGATGCCGGGCGGAGTCCTGATGATCGGATTGGCGCCGGTGTCGTCGAAAGTGACGAGGCGATGGGGAGCGAAGGCTACGTTGGCGTCGGGTGCGATCGTCATTGCAATCGGATATGTCTTGCGTGTGCTGTTGGCGCCGACGTTGGTCAATATCGTGATCGGCGCTGCCGTGGTATCGGCCGGTGTGGCATTTTCCCTGGCAGCCATGCCGACTCTGATCACCGAATCTGCACCGATCCATCAGACTGCCTCGGCCAACGGATTCAACAGCCTGCTCCGTTCGGTCGGTACCTCCACCGGAAGCGCCGTTGCGGCAGCGGTATTGGCCAGTTCAACGGTGGTGATCGGTGCGAGCGCTGTGCCGACCCTGCATTCGTTCGCGGTTTTGTACTGGATCGGAGCGGGCGTATCAGCACTGGCCGCCGCGGTGACGTTGGCAGTGAAGGTGGAGCGGACGGGGGCGGTATCGCTGCCCGAGTTACCAATTGCAGCCGAAACCGATGGCGCAACGAAGATCGGGTGAGTCGACGGACTGACCCGATCTTCGTCGTCACCGTTATCTTCGACTGGAATCAACCAGGTACTCGAGATTCTGGTTGTACGGGGTGGCCGTTACCGCAGCGTGCGAACTCACCCGGGACACCTCGGTAGTGCCGCGAACGACAGAAGCCTTGATGGAACCTACTTTCAACGGTGCTATGCAGCTGCTCATCCCGGCCGGGGCATTGCAGGTGGTTGTCGTGGTTCCCACCGTCACTTTGACGACCGCCGGCGCCGTCAAGAAGGAAAGAACTTCGACGGTATCGCGAGCGGGGGACGACCATTGGCGCAGTGTCATAGGGGCAGCAGAGCGATTGACGGGGACCGCGGAGACCGACTGATTGCGGTAGATGAGATACGCGGTGTCGCGAACAATCGCGGGTGAGGCGCCGGTGCGGAAGCTGTACAACCCGTAGGAACTCATGTCGAGCAACGCACGCCCATGGCCGACGCTGGGCGCGAACGACGTTCCCTCGCTGTAGTCGTTCCAGGTGACGAGCTGTACCCATTCGCTGTTGGACGCAATCGCAATCTGCCACATGTTCTGCAGATTCTGTGAATTCTGTGCCTCGTCGTAGATCGACTGACTAGGACGAACATCTTGGAAGGCGACTGGTTGCATCCATATCTTTCCCAAGGAGTGAGCGGCAGCGGCAAGTCCCATCGGAGAGTTCGGGTTCGATCCCGAGAGCGGATTTCCTGCCGGATTTCGATTACCCCAATTCGACATCCCGTAGCTGATCGATGCAAAAGAATTCCGGTTGGCTGCAGCGTCGAGGAAAACCGGAACAAATGCCACATTTATGCCGTAAGAATTCTTCATAAGAGTGATGAACTCCGACCACCAGCCCGCAGTCTTGTTTTCGGCAAGGAATGGAGATATCACGAGCCGTCCGTCGTTCAATTTGAACGATGATGCCATGGTCGAATACGGTTTCATCTCTGCTGCCATTTGAGCTGCGGTCATGTTTTTGAACGCGCCGTTCATATCAGGCATGAGCATGATCTTGAAATTCGGATCGACTGCTGCGGCCGCTTTGATCAGGGCGGTGGGCACGGTGGAACCCCACCAACTGGTGTCGGTTGCCTTGGCGATGATGTCGACGGAGAATCCGTCGATGCCCGCGGCGATTGCCGAACGAACTTCGTTTTCGAGGTCGCGTTGGCGCCACTGCGTATCGGCGATGGGTTGCCGCGGTGTCGGCCGATCGCGGAGGAATCCTCCGTAGCGAACGTGTTTGTTGTTCTCGCCGTTGACCGTAAGATATTGTGTCGCATAGTAATCGCCAGACGGATTCGCATTGTCGATCGAAACCGGATAGGGCGGGAAGTAGTGAGCGAAAACCAACTTTCCGTTCAGTGCTGACTTGGGTGGAATGTCGAAGGGCAGCGCTGCAGATTCAGGATTCGCCGAGAACGAGGCCGGCGTGTACGTCGGCGCGGAGCGCGGTTGTGTGTTGTACGCGGCGATCAGTGCGGCCGCGACAATCACGGCCAGGGTGAAGCAGATGGTCTCGAAGGAATATTTCGCCGTTTTTCGGATCCACGGAGTTCGGATGTATCGAGTTCTGATACTCATGGCACAGTCAGCCTTTCTCGATCCCCCGAAGTGTGAGTCTTCCCCGCGTGCACTGAATCGGTGATTCAATTCTTTTCGGCCTCTGTCTGATTTGTAATTCGAGATTCGACACCATAAGTCAACCGTCACCGGCCCGAGTGTCACTTGCTGTACGAGTGTAACGCTGCCGCGTTCATCATGAATACCTGAAAGCGGTCTTTGTTCAAGAATTTCGGGTTTTTCTTTCCGGTATATATCCGTCGAAAGGTCGGTGAAATTTATCGGCTGTATTGGGCAGGACTGGGACGTGTGGTCTGTTCCGTACCTAGTGGCCGAAAGGCACCGGCGAAACCAGGGAGGTGATTGCAGCCGGGCAACTGACGAAATTTCCTGGAATGTGTCGGCCTCCTGGGTCACACTGGGGAACGGACTACCGACGGATTACCGATGCGGGAGGGCTCATGACCGAAGCGATTGTGGCCGAGGGGCTGGTCAAGAAGTACGGCGACGTCACGGCATTGGACGGCATCGACCTGGAAGTGCGCGAGGGTTCGGTGATGGCTCTATTGGGTCCCAACGGCGCCGGAAAAACGACTGCGGTAAGGATATTCACGACGCTGCTCATTCCGGACGGTGGACGCGCCAAGGTTGCCGGGCTGGACGTGGTCGAGGATGCGCGGGCGTTGCGATCCAAGATCGGTGCTTCGGGTCAGTATGCCGCGGTCGACGAGTACCTGACGGGCTATGAGAACTTGGACATGGTCGGGAGGCTGTACCACCTCGGCGCCCGAAGCAGTAAGGCCCGAGCGCGTGAATTGCTCGAGCAGTTCGATCTCGTCGAGGCTGGAGATCGGCCGGTCAAGGGCTATTCCGGAGGAATGCGGCGACGTCTCGATCTCGCCGGCGCATTGGTTGCTCGGCCGCAGGTGTTGTTTCTGGACGAGCCGACCACCGGCCTCGATCCTCGGGCGCGACTCGGCCTCTGGGATGTCATCGAAGGGTTGGTGGCGCAGGGGACAACACTGTTGCTCACGACGCAATACATGGAGGAAGCCGAGAGGTTGGCCGACCAGATCGCCGTCATCGACCGCGGCTCGGTCATCGCGCGCGGTACTGCAGATCAGCTGAAGGCTCGGGTCGGGGGTGAGCGCATCGAACTGAGTGTGCACGAGGTCGAGCATCTCGACATCGTCCGCGAGGAATTGCGCTCGCTTGCCGTGGGGGACATTCAGGTTCAAGAGAATGTCCGTCGCGTCACCGTTCCTGTCGACGACGGCACCGATGCGTTGGTTGCAGCGCTGAATCTCCTGTCGGCACGAGGCATCCGGGTGTTCGACGTCGGTCTGCGCCGGCCCACTCTCGACGATGTCTTTCTCACACTGACCGGGCACCAGGCTGAACTGGAGGATCAGAAATGACCGTGCAGATGGCGCTCGAAGACGGTTTGACCATCGCCAGGCGAAACTTGATCAAGATCAAACGCGTTCCGGATCTGCTGGTGTTCACCACTTTGTCGCCGATCATGTTCGTGCTCTTGTTCGCATACGTGTTCGGCAGCGCGATCTCCGTCCCGGGCACGTCGTATCGAGAGTTCCTGATCGCCGGAATCTTCACGCAGACGGTCATATTCGGTGCAACTTGGACTGGTTTGGGGATGGTCGAAGACATTCAGAAAGGAATCATCGACAGATTTCGATCGCTGCCCATGGCCCCGTCTGCCGTGCTGACCGGCCGAACATCGAGTGACGTGTTGATCAACGTCATCAGCTTGGTGGTCATGTCGTTGACCGGTCTTCTGGTGGGGTGGCGCATCCATTCCAGCTTCCTCGAGGCGGTGGCCGGGTATGCGCTGCTTCTGTTCTTCGCATACGCATTGTCATGGGTCATGGCTGTTGTCGGGCTTTGGATCCGCACGCCGGAGGTGTTCAACAACGCGAGTTTCATCGTCATCTTTCCGCTGTCGTTCATCGCGAACACTTTTGTCGAGACCACCAATCTTCCCGGCCCGCTCAAAGTGATCGCCGAGTGGAATCCTGTGTCGGCGGTGACTCAGGCGGTGCGTGAACTGTTCGGCAATACCAATCCTGCGATGACGGTTCCGGATGCGTGGCCACTGCAGAATCCGGTCATCGCGTCGCTGTTGTGGACTTTCGGTTTGCTGATCGTCTTCGTGCCGTTCGCTATTCGCCGGTATCAGAAGGCAGTCAGCCGCTGACCTGGTGATTCCGGCCGGTAGGGTGGGTATGTGCCGGAGCCCGAACGCATCGACAAACGCAGCCTGAGATACGCCGGGCGACGTGAGGAGTTGCTCGACGCGCTGACCCGCTACGTCATCGACAACGGTGTCGGGGAACTGACGGTGAGGCAGCTCGCCAAGGCCGTAGGTGTGTCGCATGCGTCGTTGCTCAACCATTTCGAGAGCAAGGAGAACCTGCTCTCCGAGGTCATCGAGAACATGCGTGGTGAGTCCATTCCGATTGCGGTTCCGATGAAATCGGGGGTCGATCCGGCGACAGTGCTGACCGCGTGGTGGACCGAACGTACGACGCCGGAGGTCCTGCCGCGGTTCCGAGTGATGGTCGAGATTTACGCCCTCGCGCTCGGCGACCGCGAACGCTACGGACGGTTCCTGGACCGTTTTGTAGGCGATTGGATCGAGGCACTGGAAGCCGGTCTACGACAAGCGGGTTGCCCCGAGGACGATGTTGCCTCTGTCGCTACTCTGTTGCTCTCGCAAATGCGGGGTCTGTCGATGGATCTTCTGGCCACTGGGGACCGGGCCCGCGTCGATCGTGCGTTCGGGCTTTTTGTCGACGGCTTTGCCGCCCGCGCTCGGGAGTGGTCCACGCCAGGATCCGATCGCCTTCAACACTGACCGATCACTACGGTCGAGGCGGTCTCACTGTAGGTTGCCACTCGAGTGAGAAAACCTCCCCGAGTGAATGTTTCAACAGTCATTTCGACCTGCTCCGTACTCGTCTCGACGAGAAGACAGCCACCCGGTCGTAGCCACGGCGCAGCGTCCGCGATGATGCGTCGCTGCAGGTCCAGTCCGTCGGTGCCGCCGTCCAACGAGACCAGCGGTTCGTGAAGACGGGCTTCGGGCGGCATCAGCCTGATCGAATCGGTGGGGACGTAAGGTGCATTGGCAACGACGACATCAACGCGACCGAGTAATTCCGTCGGCAGTGGTTCGAACAGATCGCCTTCGAGTACGCGCTCGGGCGGTGTGATGTTTCGGCGAGCGCACCGCACCGCGGCTGGTTCCACATCTACCGCGTACAAATCGACGGCATCGAGCGTCGACTGCAGGACGGTACCGACAGCTCCTGAGCCACAACACATGTCGACGACGACGCTTCCCGAGACGACGAGTGAGCAGGCCTGCTTGGCGAGGAACTCGGTGCGCCGGCGTGGGACGAAGACTCCAGAGTCGATGTGAATGCGCAAGCCGCAGAACTCGACCCATCCGAGGACAGGTTCGAGTGGTTCGCCGGCAACTCGTCGGTCGACCATCGCGTCGAGTTCATCGAGAGAGCGTGCGGTGTGAAGAAGTAGGCGAGCCTCGTCTTCGGCGAATACGCAACCTGCTGCTCGGAGAATCGCAGCCACCGACTTCTGCTGCGAAGCAGGGAAGGTCGGGAGATCAGGTGCTGACATGAGAGAGCCTTTCGGCCTCCTGATCTCGCTGGGACCTGCACGTATCGAACACCGCCACCCTACCCGAGCAGGCGTGTCACGACGGTAGATGCGGAATGGGAATCTAGGTTGACCAATTGGTAAGGCTGTTCTATGGTCTGAACTCGATCGGCTGATGTGGGGCCGATCACCACAGATGCACCGTCACCGCAATCGTAGGAGAAGTACGTGAGTAAGCGACTGGGTAGGACGCTCGTCGGGCTGAGTGCGAGTGCTTTGGTGGCGTTGACAGTTGCGGCGCCGGCCGGAGCGGAACCGAATGATGCTCCGGGTGCTGTCGTGAGTCGGGAGTTACTCGGTCCCGATCGGGTGATCCCGGGTGCCGTGAGCGCAACAAAGGTGACGTACTGGTCGACGGGCCCGAAGGACGCGCCGATGACGAGCACCGGTGTGGTGTATCGCCCAGAGGGAGCTCCGCCCGAGGGTGGTTGGCCGGTCATCTCCTATGCGCACGGAACGGTGGGTGTGGCGGATCAGTGTGCGCCGAGCAGCAGTGTTCCGCTCGAACGGACCGCGACGCATCTGGGTCACTGGTTGGAGCAGGGATACGCGGTGGTGACGACCGACTACGTGGGGCTCGGAACACCTGGTGTTCACCCGTATCTCGACGGTCGTTCCGCTGCACACAGCGTTGTGGACATGGTGCGTGCCGCTCGTGCGGTCGACGACGACCTGTCGAGCGAATGGGTTGCGATGGGACAGTCGCAGGGTGGGCAGGCGACTATGTTCACCGCTTCGCTTGCCACTGATTACGCACCGGAGTTGGACTACCGCGGCGCTGTCGCCACTGGTGTCCCCTCGAACATCGAAAATCTTCTACCGCTCGGTGGTCCGGCTTTCCCGGCGCTTCCGCTCAAGGGTACGACGGTCTACATCGCGAACGTTCTTGACGGACTGCGTGCTTCGCGGCCGGACATCGACATCGACTCGTATCTGACCCCGCTCGGCAAGACCATCCTCGACGACGTCGAGAACAACATGTGCTACACCGAGGCGCGCACGAAGTACGGAACCGTCACACTCGGGCAGGTGCTGACGAAGTCGCTGGACAATCCAGTATTCATGGAGGCTGCGCGTGAACTGCTCACTGTGCCGACCGCAGGATACGACCGCCCGTTCTTCATCGGTCAGGGGTTGTCGGACATCGATGTTCCGGCACCGCTGACACTGAAGTTCGCGGCTGACCTCGCTGCCAACGGTGTGGATTTTGCATTCCATACCTATCCCACTGATCATCTGGGAACCGTCCCGGCTTCGGTTCCAGACAGCACTCCCTTTGTCGCGGCGCTGTTCTCTGGTCGACAACCCTGTACCGGAAGCCTCTGCTGACCGAGGTCTTTCAGATGACCCCCACTCCGCGAAGGTGGATGTCGATCGGGATCCGAAGTTGCCGAACGGTTTCGCTGGAGTGAGGGTCCCGGCTACGTGATCCCAGGCAATAGTCGAAGATCAAGCCCTCCAGCAGGCTCAGGAAATTTGCGGCGGAGACGTCAGGGTCGTCAACGCCAACGGTTTCGAAGACGGGTCTTGCCTTCTCGAACGAAAACACGCTGCCTTCGAGGAGTTGGTGCAATGCCGAATCTCGGGGAGTTTCCACGAGTAGTGCATAGCGCGCGATCAATTCGTGTCTGCGGTGCGAGAGAAGATCGTCGAGATACTCGGCCGTCAGGGCAGCAGGATCGCTGGGCCTCTCGTGGAGTTCGTCGAAAGTCGAACGTGACCGGTGCACGATGTGCAATGCGGTTGCTTCGAGAAGTGACTCGCGAGTGCGGAAGTAGTACGACGTCGAACCGGCAGGAAGTTCCAGGGACTGATCAACCGCCCGGTGGGTGAGTGCACGCGGGCCCTGCTCGGCGATGATCGTGACGGCGGACGCCGCAATGAGGGCTCTGCGATCGGGCTTCATGTCGTTCCTTGCTGTCGATGTTGCATGCTCCCGGAGTTGCATGCTGCAGATGGTGCGTCGTGAGGGTCACATTGACTCGATTTGCCCTCGGTCACTAGCCTCGACTCTACAGATGTAGAGGAGCCTCATGTTGCTGGACGAAGAGCAGTTGGCGGCACATGAAGCCCTCGATGCACTGCGGGCCCGAATCTCGGGCGGTGAGGCCGGCGGAGGGATCTACCTCTGGGGTAGCGTCGGCCGCGGTAAGACGATGCTCATGGACGAGTTCTACGAGAGCATCCGAGTCGGCAAGCGGCGCATTCACTTTCATCGGTTCTTTGCAGATCTGCACTCTCGGGCGCACGAACTCGGGTCGATGGGCGCGGCGCTGGACCACGTCGTCGACGGAATCCGCGTGCTCTGTTTCGACGAGTTCCACATCGACGACGTCGCCGACGCCATGTTCATGGCAAGGGTTCTCGACACAATCGTCGCGAAAGGTGTGACTGTTGTTGTCACGTCCAATGTCCCGCCGACCGATCTTCTTCCGAATCCGCTTTTTCACGAGCAGTTCGTTCCGTCGATCGAGTTGATCGAGCGGACTCTCGAGGTGATCGAATTGGGTGGCTCCGTCGACTATCGGACGGCGGGTCAGCCAGGTGCCGGAGACTACCGTTTTGCGACAGGGGAATTCCTCGTCGGCTCGGGAATTACGTGGCCTTCGGGCGAAAGTGTCGAATTGACGATAGGCACACGCACATTGGAGTGCTCGGCGATTCGAGACGGTGTTGTCTGGTTCGACTTCGAGGTGCTGTGCGCTGGTTCGACCTCGGCTGCCGACTATCTCGAGCTTGCCTCCAGCTTCGACGACTGGGTGATCTTCGGAGTACCGGTGCTCGCCGAAGCTTCGGAATTTGCCCTTCGCCGTTTCGGAAATGTCGTCGATGTTCTCTACGACGTCGATGCGCGACTGACGGTGTATGCCGCTGCCGGTGTCGAGGACGTTGCGGGCAGTCTTCGGGACGTTCCCGGATTGGCGCGCCTCTACAGTCGTCTGTCGTTGCTGGCGAGGACGGAGATGGACAGCGTCAACGGGGACGGACAGCGTCAGTTGAGGAGTAGCGTCAATTCCAGGTGAGGCCGCCGGTCGCGGCGCTGGGCGTGAGCCCGAACATACTGTGGCAGATACGGTTGAGATGGGCGCTGTCGGTGAAACCGGCCTCGTGTGCACTGGTTGTCAGGGTTGCGCCACTGCTCATCACTTCCATGGCACGTCGTAACCGTAACCAGCGGATGTAGGTCGAAAAGTTCATCTGCAGTTGATCGTTGAAGATTCTTCCCAGCCGTCCGGGCGAGATGGAGACCAGGGCGGCGATGTCCGTCAGTGTGACCTGCCCCGAGATTCTCTCGGGAAGTAGCGTCAGGGCATGCTCGAGGGCCGGGTGAAGAGCGCCTAAGTTCGACGCCTTTTCGCGTTCGGATAGTGAATCGATCAGCCTCGCTGCGTATTCCAGATCCGAATCAGCGCCGCGGTCCGTCATCACTACTGCGGTCTGCCCACGGTCCGACCAGTCGGCCACATCACCGCGGCCCGGCTCCGGTGGCCTGATGCGCAGACCCATCCCGGTGGTGGAGTCAACGTAGATCGCCCGTCCCCGCGCACCCTCGGAGGCGGACAACGCGTGGACCGCCCCGGATGGAATGACCACGGACCGCACGACTTCACTGTGGCCGTCCACGTCCGTGACCGTGACGTCCCCGTCGTCGATGATCATGATCTGAACAGCGGCGTGCGAATGCATGTGCGCGGATCCCACTGCGCCGGTGAACATGAGAATTCCGGGCTGCATGTGGACGGCGCCGGACCAGGTCATGTCGGAAATCATAGTGACGACCCTGACAGAGCTCGGGGTCCGGTCATCCTCCGGTAGGACCGAGCTCAGTCCGAAGATCGTGCGCTGGGCCGATGTGTTCGCGAAGGGTTCACGAGAAGGTGGAATCATGAACAACGCACAAGCACCCGCAGTCCTGTCGGTCCACGCGCTGGGCAAGTCGTACGGCGACGTTCCGGTGCTCCGAGGTGTATCGCTGGAAGTGCGCGCCGGTACTGCCACGGCCATCATGGGTCCTTCAGGATCGGGGAAGTCGACACTGCTGCATTGCATGTCAGGAATCGTCAAGCCCGACGCGGGAGCAATCTTGCTGAGCGGCCGGCATATCGAGAACCTCGGTGAGAACGACCGCAGCCGGCTCCGACGGGAGTCGTACGGTTTCGTTTTTCAATCGGGCCAACTGTTGCCGGAGCTTCCGGCGATCGAGAACGTCGCTTTGCCCTTGGTGCTCAACGGGTTGTCCATCGCAGAAGCCAAGCGGACGGCGCACGGCTTCTTCGCGCCGTTGGGGCTGGATGGGTTGCAGGATCGTCGCCCGGGTCAGATGTCGGGTGGGCAGTCGCAACGTGTGGCGATTGCGCGAGCGTTGGTAACCAAACCCGCCGTTCTCTTCGCAGACGAGCCGACCGGTGCCCTCGACGCGCAGACGAGTTGGGAAGTGATGAGGGTGTTGCGTGATTCGGCTCAACAGATCGGTTCTGCGTTGGTCGTCGTCACTCACGATGCCGAAGTCGCTCGGTGGTGTGATCGCACGATGATGATGCAGGCCGGTTCGCTCGTCGGGACACAGGTGGCGGCATGAAGGCCACAGCGCGCGTTGCATTGATGACGGTGCGCGGTGAAGGGCGAAAGGCCTTGAGTACCTTCGCGCTCCCAGTGTCCGCATTTGCCGCCTCGACGACGTTGTTGCTGACGGTGCTCGGCGGCTACGGTGCATTCGCGGGCAGATCGAGCGAACCCGAAGCCGAGGCGTACCTAGCACTCGCAGGGGTTGCTTCGGTGTTGATGATCGTTCCAGCCATCACTCTCGGTCTGGCGGCGGCCCGCTTGGGCGCCCGTCGTCGCGACGAACGACTTGCCTCGCTGCGACTCATCGGATCCACCCCTCGCCAGATCGTTGCGCTGTGCGCTGCGGAATCGGGTATCCAGGGCTTGGCCGGTGCGTTGATCGGTGTGGTGGGATACCTCCTCGCGTTGCCGCTCGTAGCTCTCTTGAAATTTCAAGGTCGGACATTCGAGTGGAGTGAGCTTTGGGTAGGCGCACTTCCGCTGGTGGGCATCGTATTCGGAATGACCATCCTGGCTGCTTTGACGTCGATGCTCGGGATGCGCCAGGTGTTCGTGAGCCCGTTGGGCGTCACGGCGGGCAATCCTAGCGCCGCACCGAAGATGATCTTCGCTGTGGCTGGGGTGGGGGTTCTTGTGGGATGGAGTGCATTCGGGGGCTCCGCGGCAAGCATCGCGGCAATCCTGGTGGGCCTTGGTCTCTGCTTCGGCGTTGTTGCGTTGGTCGGTCCGTTCGTCATTTCGCTGCTTGGACGGATCATGCTCAAATGCGCCAAAGACGGTGCTTCGCTGATTGCGGCGCGTCGGGTCCTGGATAATCCGAAGGCTGTGTGGCGCACGGTCAGCGGTGTGACGATGGCCAGCTTCGTTGCCGCAGGCACATCTCTCCTCGCCGCGATAGGCAACGGGGAAGGGCAGGATTTGCAGCCAGGGCAGGAGTTCCTGTTCGCGGACATGAGAACCGGGGTGTTGTTCACTCTCGGAGCAACATTCACGTTGGCGGCCATCTCGTCTGCGCTCACCCAGGTATCCGGGATCCTCGACAACCGTGAGCTGTATCGGAGTCTGACTTTGGCCGGCACACCTGTCGAGGTGATGGACAGCGCCCGCATGAGGCACGTTCGCACTCCCGTGGTGGTGATGGCACTGGCCGGCGCCGGCGCTGCACTGCTGTTCCTCTTCCCACTGGCAGGGGCAGCCGTATTGACCACTCCGATGGCGCTGGTTCAGTTGGGTGTCACCCTGGCTGTGGGGATCGCGTTGGTGTTGGCCAGTGCGTTTGCAGCCAAGCCCGTCATGCGACGGGTACTCGCGGGCTGAATCTCCACCGATCGTCCGTCAGTTCTGTTTCCGGAACGGTTCGGCCAACTGGCCGAGGTAGTCGTCCGGGTAGTCGGGCTTGGCCGCCATTCCGAGATCGTCACTGCTGAAGCGCTTTTCCGGATCGAAAGAATAAGTGCGGAAAAGGTGATCCCAGATCAGAGTGAACAAACCGAAATTGACGTCACCGATTCCCGCCCACTTCAGGTGATGGAATCGGTGGCCGGCGTTGAGGGCGAGTATCGGACGCAGGGGGCCGATGCGGTAATCGGCATTCGAATGCTGAAGCAGGAGTTGGACAGCGACACAAACCGCGAGCGCCGAGGCAACCGGGACGGGCATCCCGAGGAGGATCAGTGGCAGGACGCCACCGGCGGTTTCGAAAGTCTGATGCACGGGGTGCTTCATCAGTCCGTTCATACCGTAGAACCGTTCGAGGCTGTGATGAACCGCGTGGAAACGCCACAACCATCCAACCTTGTGGCTGATCAAATGCACCACGGTGATGCCGAAATCGGCAACCAACACTGCGAAGACGACCTGAAGGACAAACGGAAGACCGCTCGGCCACAGCCCGTCGAACGGAATCACCGCGGCCATCAACGGGATTACCGCGACGCTGACCAAGATGAGGGATTCGTTGACAAACGCATGGACAGCGTCGCGAAACCTGTCCGGTCCCGGGGCATTCCACGAAGATTCGTAGGGAAGCGCCCGTTCGGCCGCGAAAGAGCAGGCCACTGCGAAGAGAATCAATGCCACCAGTGACCATTTCGGCGCGCCGGATGCCGCCAGCGCGATTGCGGCTCCGTTGATTCCCAAGAGCATGAACGGGACGTACCCGTATCTGACGATGAAGGTGAGCATGTGATCGATGGTGCTCGATACTGGTGGCTCTCGACTTGTACGAATCGGTCGACTTTCAGTCAACCGAACAGGCGGTATCGCGTTACTTCGTCAGTACGGTGGCGAGTGCAGCGCTCAGATACGGAGTGATGTTCTCGACGACCCGCGTCACGATCGCAGTGGCAACGTCAGCGGGTTGCAGTGGCACAGACGGCGTCTGCGGCAGTGCCGGGGGAGCAGGCGGAGCGGGCTCGGACATCATCGGCGTGTAGGTGTTGTGCTTCGTGAAGTAGCCGAAGACCGAATCCACGAACACCTCGGGCGCATCACGCGGCTTGGGCATGTTGCAGATGCCGTCACCCTCGATGCAGACTTCCTGCACTGCGATGTCTCCGAATCCGCCCCGTGCTCCGGACATCGTCGCTCCCGGAACGACATTGGGCACTACGGTTTCGATGCCCCCGGCCGAGTTGCGAGGGTCGGCGTAGAGGACGCCTTCGACTTGCGACTGCGGAATGGATCCGTCGCGTGCGATGTCACCGAGAACGTCGCCGGCAATACGCGCTCCCTGTGAGTATCCGGTGACGACGATCTCGCTGCCCGGGCACTGAGCGTGGAAAGCGTTGACTTCAGTGCGAAGCGTCTGGGCGCCGGCGGCAACGCTCTGGTCGTACGTCTGATCGCCGAGCGGCCAGAAGCTGGCGGGGTAGGTCACCGGCTTGGAGGCGTAACCCTGGGCCACGTAGCGATCGGTGACGGGTTGCGTCGTTTGTCCCGTCGGATCCCACGTTCCGCCGACCGCGAATACCGCACCGGCCGGGCACGACCCACTGTCATTCGGGTCCGCTCCGGCAGGCACCGACATCACAAGAGTCACCCCCGCTGTGACTGCAACCGTGCATGCCACTGACATCGCGTATTTCCTCATCGGGCCTGTCCCCATCTATCTACGTTCTCGTTCACTGGCGAGACAACCCGCGGTCCGACGCGTTTCGTTCGGTACTGAAGAGAATGGTGATGGGGCGATAAGTCCTGGAGGTAATCCGTGCGTAAACAGGAAGTTGCCGACCGACGCTGTTTGCTACCAGCGTGTGTGGCGCGTCACGGCGTCGGGACCTGCGGTGGGTGATCCGGTTCGAGGAGGGTTCCGATGGCCTTGCCCATCGGCACGGCGTTGTTGAGGTCCGCGTTGGTCGTCGGCCCGAGCGTGGCGTAGACGACGATCGTCGTCTTCGAGTCGGGGTAATAGAGCGCAAGCCCGTCGTAGCCGCCGTACGACGGGTTCATCACCAGCCAACCGTCGAGGTGCCCGGTCCCGAAGGAAAAGAACTTGTCCGCCGTCATACTTCCCAAGCCCGCAGTCGTCGGCGCCATCTGCTGCTCGAAAGCCTTGTCGGAGAGTAACTCTCCCGTTCCGAGCGCGCGCACCCACTTTCCGACGTCGGCGACAGGCGCGTTCATGTTTCCGCTGTGCAGGAAAGCCGTCGGATTCCAGAAAGTGGAGTCTTCGAATACTCCGCGTTCATTGGTGTAGCCGTGCAGGATCGGCTCGTCCATCTGCGACGTGAGCACAACGCTGCTGTGGTCCATCCCGAGCGGATCGAAGACGCGCTGCTGAAGTAGGTCGCCCAGCGGTTTTCCAGTCGCTTTCTCCATGACGTCGCCGAGCAGCGTCAGATCGCTGTGCGCGTACGCCCAACCGGTGCCGGGTTCGAACAGCGGTGGGCGGGAATTGGCAAGATTCAGGATCTCCTCAGAAGTCCAGCCCTTCATCGGGTTGTCCGTGAAGAGTTTGAGGAACTGTGGATCGGTCACGTAGTCGGAGATGCCCGACGTGCTGTTGGCCAGCATTCGTGGAGTGATGGTCTCTGCGCGTGGAAAGTTCGGTTCCCACTTCGCGATCGGTTGATCGAGGGGAAGCGTTCCCTCTTCGTCGAGTTGCAGCAGAACTGTCGAGAGCATCGGTTCCATCGGCTGACCGACGCGCAACTGCATGTCGGTTGTCGCCGGAACTCCGATAGGGGACTCTCCGACGGCACCGAGAGCAATCTCGTCGTCGCCCCGCCACACTCCGAACACGGCGGCACTGAGGCCCAAGTCGGCCACCTGACGGCGGACGAGGTCCGCGATCTCGGTGGATTCCTGACTGCTCGCGGTGCTGGGAGATGCGCTGCTCGTGTTTGTTGCCGAGTCCTCGTCGGAACTGCACGCAGCGGTTGCAATGGCAACGGTCAAGGCGATCGACAGAGCAGCTAGCCGCACCCGAGTGCGGTGGTGGGAGGAATTCATGCCTGCGATCCCTTCGATGTGGAAATCGAGCAACCGACGCCTAGCAATGTCCCAATTGACTGAATTTAGCGCAGTTCGAAGGGGGAGGGAACAGATTGACGGTTAGGGGTGACTGCTACTCCCAGTGCCTGATCACGTCAGTCCTCAGTCCGGCGTTGCGTCCGATTCCGCTCGTCGGTCCTGCGCTTGCTGGAGCTCGGCGTTGATGCGACGAGCCTCGGTGAGTTGGTCTTCGAGGATGATGATGCGGCAAGCCGCGTCGAGCGCCGTGCCGTTGGCTACGAGTTCGTGCGCGCGGGCCGCGATGCGCAGCTGGTACCGGGAGTAGCGGCGATGTCCGCCCTCAGAGCGTTGTGGGGTAAGCAGTTTCGCGGCATCGAGGCTACGAAGGAAAGCTTGCCTGACACCGAGGATCTCGGCCGCATGTCCCATGCTGTACGCAGGATAGTTCTCGTCGTCGAATCTGCCGGAGGGGTCCCCCGGTGGTGTATCTGCCGGAATGGCTCGCTTCTTTCGCTGAACGGACGGGGCCCCCGGCGCGAGGTGCGCCGGGGGCCGGATGGGGTTGAACTTACTTACATAACTGCATTCTTTCGAACTTCCGGACTCGCACAAAACGTCCGGTAGCCGCTTTGAAGGGGGGTGCCGGGTCCTACTACACACTCACACACGAATTCGGCCCCGGCACGTCCCTGCCCTGCGGTACTGCTTGCGGGTAGTTCATCTCTCCCGCATCTCTTGACTCGTTCCTTGCTACGAGAAAAAAGATACAACACCCTCGTGAGAATGTCTACCCTGACCGCTGTAGATATTTTGTCGCGAAGTTTCTAGGTATCGATGTTCAGGAACGGCCTGGTCACCGGGGGTGAGAGCGCTCCATGTGAGTCATGGGAGATGAATCTGGGACAATGCTCCGATGCGAAATACCCCGAAGTCCGAGTCGTTGTTGCGCGCCCGCGCGGAGAGGGAAGAGCGCACCGGCTCCTCCGAGCATCCCGCTGGTGGCGCGTCGAACCCCGGAGAGGGCTCGTCGTCGTCCGAGCCGGGGGCACGCAGCGACAGCGCCACGATTCGGTCGGCTCGGTCCGAGCTCTCAACTCATGCCAGGGCCGTGGAAAGTATGCACGAGGCGATCCATCCTGATCGCGATTGAGTCAGTTACCTGGTCGGGATGCGGGGGGACTCCTTCATCCCGCTCACTGCAACGCACGACGGCCGCCGCACTCCCGAAAGTAGGGGAGTGGCGACGACCGTCGAGTTGGCAGAGTGCGTGCCTGGTGCTTGGACCTCAGGGCAGCAACTGGTCCAGGAAGGTGTTGCTGAAGACCTTGTGCGGATCCAACGCGTTGTATGCGGCGTTGGCGGTGTCCCAGTTGTCGCTCGATGGGACGCCGTCGCGGTAGGTCTGGGGGAGGCCCTGGGTGATGATCGGGGCGTCGGTGTACGGCTTGTCGGGGCCGAACGCCCAGCCTTTGGACCACTCGGGGCGGAAGGTGGCGTCGTTGTTGTTGTAGTGATTACGCATCCACTGTTCCATTTCGCGGTAGAACGCGAACATGCCGGGGGTTCCGGGGACGCCGAGGACGTTGAGCCAGATGGCGGTGTCCCATTCCGGATGGTCGGGGCGCGGGCGCATGGCCGAGATGGTGGGGGCGCCTGCCGAGTCGACCTCGACGTCCGAGGGTTGATCGAGGCCGCAGCAACGGATTTCGACGGGGCCGTTGAGGGGGAACTGTCCGATAGAGCGGTAGTACTCCATGCGACCGTTGAACCACTGGGTGAAGTCGTGGATGACCTGGCCGATGTTGGCGCGGGAGGTGATGACGGCTCCGCCGCCCTCGGTCAGGCGCAGGGTGGTGGCCCGGATGTAGAACTGGACGTCCTTGGACCATCCCCACAGGTCGTTGGAGAAGGTCGCGGCGAGTCCGGCAACGGTGGTGGCGTACATGATCTGCCCGAATGCCGGTGCGATGCCCGGGTTTCCGGCGTTGATCTGCCCGATCATGTCGGTGACCGGCTCCGGGAGGTTGTCGGAGAAGATGTAGTTGTAGGGCCCGGTCACCTCACGCGAGAACGGCGGCTTGGTGGGGGCAAGTGACCACACCTTCATCCACGGGCGTTCGGTGAAGGGGTACCAGATTGCTTCTGCGCGACCGTTTTCGCGGACGAACTTCTCGAAGGTGCGTCCGGACGCTCCGCGGGCACCGAAGAGTTCCTGCCAACCGATGTCGGTGTGGCTGACGCAGCGCATGCGGTAGTTGGGGGCGGCCTGCAAGGTGACGGAGGTGAGGAAGGTGCGTCCGAGGTGAGTCAGCAGCGGCTTGATCGCTGCATCGCTACGCGCGTACGTCTCGAGCGCGTACTCGCTGCCGTTCCAGACCACTGCGGTCAGGGAGGTGACGAGGTTGGAGAGTGAGCCGAAAGTCTGTCCGGGAACGTGTGCTTCGCCTTCGGCGGGGAGCGCTGCACCGTGAGCGTCGACGGCGAGGCAGCCGGCGATGGTCAACACACCGGGCGCCGGCAGGTTCGCGAACCCGAGGCCCTGTGCCTGCAGTGCGGTGGTGATGGCGTCGAGGGTCGCGCCGGGTCCTGCGGTGACGGTGGCCGGGCTGCCACCGGCGTTGACGGAGACGCCGGTGAGGTGGACCGTGGTGTCGGCGAGGATGACCTTGTCGACCGGCGCACCGTTGACGATGGTCAGCGGCGTCCAGCCGTGCATGGCACCGCGGGGACGAATGGTGTAGCCGTTGGCATGGCCCCAGTTAGCGAGGCGGACTATGTCTTCGGGCGTCTTGGGTGAACAGGTCCAGATCGCGTCGAGCATGATCTCTTTGGACCAGTTCTGATATGCCTGCTGGTACAGCGCGATGCCTTCGGGGAAGGCAGGCGGCGGTGTGAGGGTGGAGACAGGACCACCCGCGGAGCCGGAGGAGCCGGCGGGGACGGCGTAGGCCGGCGTCCAGCCGGCGAATGCGGTCGCTGCCACGGCGCCGGCTCCAGCGGCCATGAAACCTCGTCGGGACAGTCGGAACTTTTCGTCTTGTGCCGTCATCTTCGGGCTACTCCATCGGGTTCGAGAACTACGGTGAGTTCTAACAGGTGGGTATCAGACAGGTTGGTATCAGACAAGAGTGAGAACTACGTCAGCCAGGGCAGGAGCTTCGCGCTCCAGTACGGAAGCTGAGATCAGGAGTCGCCCATTGTCTTTCCAGATCTGGATACTCAAGTTCTCGCCGGGAAATATGACCCCGGCAAAGCGGGCCCGAAATCCGGCTACCCGACTGCTGTCGCCGTCGAGCATGGTATCCACTGCGGTCTTGCAGACCATTCCGTAAGTACACAGTCCATGCAGGATAGGCGCTGGAAAGCCTGCCGCGGAGGCGAATTGCGGATCCGAGTGCAACGGATTCCGATCACCACACATCCGGTACAGCAAAGCCTGCTGTGGAAGCACAGGCGTCACCACTGTCTCATCTGCTTCGCGATCCGGAAGCGTAATCGACTCCGACGGACCACGTTCACCCCCGAAACCACCCTCGCCGCGGGCGAAAATGGACGAGCGAGCTGTCCACAGCGGGTTGCCCTCGGCGTCGACCGTGACGGATTCCTGCACGATCACCGCGGCCTTGCCCTTGTCCCAGACCTCGGCGATTCGAGTTGTGGTGCGGCCACTTCCACTTGCCGGGATCGGCTGATGGACAGTGACTTCCTGGCTCCCGTGGACTACCTTCGCCAGATCGATTTCGACGCCGGGGAACGAGACCTTCGGCGCTTCGGTGGCGTGGAAGTTGGCGGCGACGGTGGCAAAGGTGGGTAGTACCTGAGGCTTTTCGTCGTCGAGGTATCGAAGCTCGTTCGAATCGAGCGGCCGAGCACCTGCCCCTAGTGCCAGGTGGTAGTGCTGCACGTCCGACGGTGTCCATGAGAACTCTTGTGGCGCAAGCTCGGCGCCGAGTGCGATCTTCGGATCAATTGGCATGGTCGACCGCCGTCTTTTCAGCTGCCGGTGCCTCGGTGCTCTCAGCCTTCTTCGCACGCTCGACGATGTCGAGTACTGCCAGGTAACCGAAAGTCATTGCGGGACCGATGGTCGCGCCTGGTCCGGCGTAGGTGTGGCCCATGACCGGAGCGCTCGCGTTGCCAGCGGCGTAGAGACCGTCGATGACGCTTCCGTCTTCGCGTAGTGCTCGACCGTTGACGTCGGTGCAGATACCACCCTTGGTGCCGAGGTCACCCGGAACCATCTTGATGGCGTAGAACGGAGCCTTGCTGATTTCGGCGAGGCTGGGGTTCTTCAGTCGGGGATCGCCGTAGTACGCGTCGTAACCACTGTCACCGCGTCCGAAGTCCTCGTCCTTGCCGTTGCGTGCGAAGCCGTTGAACCGGTCGACGGTTTCGGTCAGCGATGCGACGGGAAGCCCTGTCTTCTCGGCCAATTCGGCGATGGTTCCCGCCTTGACCACGATGCCGGCCTTGAGCCAGCGGCCGGGGAAGGGGGAGCGGGGAGTGATACCGGCAAACGTGTAGCGGTTGCGGTAGCGCTGATCGAGAATCATCCACGTCGGGATGTTCTCGCCGGCGCCTTCGCCCTGACCGTACTCACCGCCGTACATCGCATGGGTTGCCTCGACGTACGGAGCCGCCTCGTTGCCGAAGCGCTTGCCCGACATGTTGACCATCATGCAGCCCGGGAGGGTGCGCTCGGAGAGAGCGAACCACGGTCCGCCGGTCAGCGGAATGGACGGGCCCCACCAGGCGTCGTCCATGAAATCGACTGCAGCGCCGACTTCTTGGCCTGCGCGGATGCCGTCGCCGGTGTTTGCCTTCGCGCCGACGGTCCATTCGGTGCCGATGGGTGCGCGCTGGTACTTCTCACGCATTTCCTTGTTGTGCTCGAATCCGCCGGATCCCAACACAACTCCGTGGCGAGCGCGGATGACCTGCTCCTCGCCGTCGATTAGGACGTTGACGCCGCGAACTGCGCCGTCTTCGGTGTACAGGGAGGTCAGCGGGGTGTTCAGCAGGATGGGTACTCCGGCGGACTGAAGTCCGAGTCGAATACCGGCGACCAGTGCCTGGCCGCGAACCAGCAGATCCTTCTTTGTGGCCTTGGCTGCGAGGAATCGCATGCCGACCTTCATGGCGCGCAGGGGTCCGCGAGGATTGCGCATCAGCAGGTTGAGCCACTTGTAGTCGGCCTGGGTGATGACGAAGTTCTTGGGGGCCTTGACGTAGTCGGGCTCGAGGTTCTTGCGGTCGGCGCCCAACTTGTTGCCGTCGAACGGGGTGGGCTCGACACTGCGGCCACCGAGGCGTCCGCCGGGAGCTTCCGGGTAGTAGTCGGAGTAGCCGGGCACCCACTGCAGTTCGAGAGGGCTGTTCTTCAACACGAACGAGAGCATCTCGGGACCGCGCTCGAGATAGGTGTCGATGCGTTCGGGAGCGACGACGTCGCCGATGATGCTGTGCAGGTAGGAACGTGCGGCCTCCGGGGTATCGGTGACACCGTCCGCCTGAAGTGCCTCGTTGTTGGGGATCCAGACCCCACCACCGGAACGGGCGGTCGATCCGCCGTAGTGGGCGGCTTTCTCCACGATGACCACACTCAAGCCCTGGTGGGCTGCGGTCAAGGCCGCTGTCATACCTGCGGCACCACTGCCGACGACGACGATGTCGTATTCCTGCTTGCTCATGTAGAACACGTTATAGAATGATGGGGGTGTCAGTCCATGCTTTCTGCCAGGAAGTATTTCCGGACGTTGTCATTGATAACGAAACACGTTGCAGTGAGATTGAGGATGGTGCGGTGTGACCTGGGATACTTCGGTTGACGTCCTTGTGGTCGGGTTCGGTGTGGCGGGCGCCAGTGCGGCGCTCGAAGCGGTAGCGGCCGGTTCGTCGGTTTTGGCGATCGACCGAGCACTCGGTGGTGGGGCCAGCACTATTTCCGGAGGAATTTACTACGCCGGCGGCGGCACCGTGATTCAAAAGGAAGCCGGTGTCGAGGACAGTCCCGAAGCCATGCTCGCCTACCTGAACCGCGAGGTCGGTGACGCGGTGACGCCGCAGACTCTGCGCCGGTTCGTCGACGAGAGCCCGGCGTCGATCGACTGGCTGCGCAGTCACGGCGTGCCGTTCGAGGCGTCACTCTGTCCGTACAAGACGTCGTACCCGAGCAACAAGCACTACCTCTACTTCTCGGGTAGCGAATCTGCCGGCGGGTTCCGTGACATCGCAAAACCTGCTCCTCGCGGCCATCGCGCCAAGGGGCGTGGCACGTCGGGAAAGATGCTCTACGGCCCGCTCGCGAAGTCCGCGGAGGCCAAGGGCGTCCAGTTGCTCGGCCAGACGAGAGCGGACCGGCTGATCATCGAGGACGGCCGGGTGATCGGCGTCGAAGTACTGACGCTTCGTGACGCACCTGCCGGAGTTCGTCGGCGTCACGCGACGCTCGGATCTCTGTCCTCCAAGCCCGGCGTCTACGCGCCGCAGTTGCGCACGATTCTCGACGCACTCATCGCGAAGATCGAGAAGAAGCACGCTAAGCGGATTCGCATCCAGGCACGCGGCGGCGTGATCCTCAGCGCCGGCGGCTTCGTGTCCAATCGCGAGATGATGCGCACCCATGCCCCCGCCTACAAGGGCGGTATCCCGCTCGGCACCTCCGGGGACGACGGCAAAGGCATCAACCTCGGTATCGAAGCCGGGGGAGCCACCGACAAGCTCGGCAATGTTTCCGCCTGGCGATTCATCGTCCCGCCGAGTGCTTTTCTCGGTTCCATCCTGGTGGGTGAATCCGGTGCGCGAATCGTCGACGAGTCACGTTACGGTGCCGCTCTCGGTCAGGCGATGGCAGAGAAGAGCAACGGAATCGGTTGGCTGCTGGCAGATTCCGAACTCGTTCGCGAAGCGAAATCGCAGATCAGTGACCAGTCGATGTGGTTCCAGCGGGTACAGACCACTGGCATGATGCGTACCGCAGTGCGTGGCAACACCATTGCCGAGGTCGCCCGTAAAGCGGGGATAGACGTCGCCGGCCTTCAAGCCACCGTCGACGCGCACAACTCCGCTGCCGCTGCCGGACAACCTGATCCGATGGGCAAACCGTCGGACTTCGTCAGGCCGATACTGTCTGCGCCGTTCACGATGTACGACGTCTCGATCAAGCCCAACATGATGAATCCGTGCCCGATGCTCACGCTCGGTGGATTGGTGGTCGACGAATCGTCCGGCATGGTGAAAAACGAGGCCGGGGAGGGTATCCCTGGCCTGTATGCCGCCGGCCGTACCGCCGTCGGTATCTGTTCCAACTCGTATGTGAGCGGCTTGTCGCTCGCCGACTGCGTGTTCTCCGGACGACGAGCCGGTCAGCATGCAGCCGCATTCTCCACAGTCGGAAAGGCCTGAACGATGCTCTCGACGCAGATCCGCGGCGAACTTGCCGACCATCTTGATTCGGCGGAACGGGATCGCGCTCCGATCAGCCCGCTGATCGCCACGTATCCGGACATCGACGTCGTCGACGCCTACGAGATCCAGCTCATCAACATCAGGCGTCGTGTTGCCGGTGGCGCAAAGGTGGTCGGACACAAGGTCGGACTCTCGTCACTGGCGATGCAGCAGATGATGGGCGTCGACGAGCCAGATTACGGTCACCTGCTCGCCGAGATGGAAGAGTTCGAGGACCGTCCGGTCGACACGGCGCGCTTCTGCTTCCCACGCGTCGAGGTGGAGGTCGCCTTCATTCTGGGAGCAGATCTGCCGGGCGCCGGGTGCACCGAACAAGACGTCATCGACGCCACTGTCGCCTATGCGCCGTCCATCGAGTTGATCGACAGCCGGATCAAGGACTGGAAGATCGGCCTCTCGGACACCATCGCGGACAACGCGTCCTCCGCCGGGTTCATTCTCGGCAAGGAACGAGTTCGCCCGTCGGACATCGACATCAAGGCGATTGATGCGGTGCTGACCTGCAACGGCGAGCGGATTGCGGAGGGGCGCAGCGATGCGGTTCTCGGTAACCCGATCACCGCTGTCGCGTGGTTGGCGCAGAAGGTCGACACGTTCGGAGTTCGGCTCAAGGCCGGCGACATCGTTCTGCCGGGTTCGTGCACGCGAGCGATCGACGCTCATCCAGGCGACAACTTCCGAGCCGAGTTCAGCGGCCTCGGTTCCGTCTCTCTTCAGTTCACGTAGGAGTAGTCATGACCAAGGCAAGTGTGGCGATCGTCGGATCGGGAAACATCAGTACCGATCTGTTGTACAAACTGCAGCGTTCCGAGTGGCTCGAACCGCGATGGATGATCGGAATCGATCCCGAGAGTGAAGGATTGGCGCGCGCCCGCAAGATGGGACTCGAGACCTCCGCCGAGGGCGTCGACTGGTTGCTGAACCAGGCGGAGAAACCGGACCTGGTCTTCGAGGCAACGTCGGCATACGTGCACCGCGAGGCAGCACCACGCTACGAGGCCGCCGGTATCCGTGCCATCGACCTGACTCCGGCCGCGGTCGGCCCGGCTGTGGTTCCGCCCGCGAACCTGCGTGAGCACCTGGACGCACCCAACGTCAACATGATCACCTGCGGTGGGCAGGCAACCATCCCGATCGTCTATGCGGTATCGCGAGTCGTCGACGTGGCGTACGCCGAGATCGTCGCCTCCGTTGCATCGTTGTCCGCCGGCCCGGGAACTCGCGCGAACATCGACGAGTTCACCAAGACCACGAGCCGCGGTATCGAGACCATCGGCGGCGCACAGCGCGGTAAGGCGATCATCATCCTCAACCCCGCAGACCCGCCGATGATCATGCGCGACACCATCTTCTGCGCTATCCCCGAAGACGCCGATCAGGCCGCGATCACCGACTCCATTCACCGTGTCGTCAAGGACATCCAGCAGTACGTGCCCGGCTACCGGTTGCTCAACGAACCGCAGTTCGACAAACCGAGCGTCGTTTCCGGTGGCTATGCAACGGTCACCACGTTCGTCGAGGTCGAAGGCGCAGGCGATTTCCTGCCGCCGTACGCGGGCAACCTCGACATCATGACGGCAGCAGCCACCAAGGTGGGCGAGGAAATCGCCCAGAAGCTTCTGAGTGTGAAGGCATGAGCGACATGATTCATTTCGATTCGAGCTGGGACATCCGCGTCACCGACACGTCACTGCGCGACGGCTCCCACCACAAGCGTCATCAGTTCACCGTCGAAGAAGTACGAGCCATCGTCGGTGCCCTCGACGGAGCCGGAGTGCCGGTCATCGAGGTCACTCACGGCGACGGCCTCGGCGGGTCCTCCTTCAACTACGGCTTCTCGAAGACTCCCGAGCAGGAACTGATCAAAGCTGCAGTCGAGACGGCGACCAACGCGAAGATCGCCTTCCTGATGCTGCCCGGGTTGGGCATCAAGGACGACATCGTCATCGCACAGGACAACGGTGCGTCCATCTGCCGCATCGCAACTCACTGCACCGAGGCAGACGTATCCATCCAGCACTTCGGCCTCGCGCGTGAGCGTGGACTCGAAACAGTCGGATTCCTCATGATGGCTCACTCGATTCCGCCGGAGAAGCTGGCCAAGCAGGCTCGCATCATGGCCGACGCGGTTGCCAGTGTGTGTACGTGGTCGACTCGGCCGGCGCGCTGGTACTCGAGCAGGTATCCGATCGCGTCGAGGCGCTGGTTCAGGAACTCGGCAACGACGCTCAGGTCGGCTTCCACGGCCACGAGAACCTGGGCCTGGGCGTCGCCAATTCCATTGCGGCAGTTCGTGCGGGAGCCAAGCAGATCGACGGTAGTACCCGTCGGTTCGGTGCCGGCGCCGGCAACGCCCCGGTCGAGGCCTTCGTCGGTGTTTGCGACAAGATCGGCGTCAAGACCGGTATCGACTTCTTCGCCATCGCCGATGCAGCCGAAGATGTTGTGCGCCCGGCAATGCCGCAGGAATGCCTGCTCGATCGTCAAGCGCTGATGATGGGCTACGCCGGCGTGTACTCGAGCTTCCTCAAGCATGCCGAGCGTCAGGCCGAGCGGTACGGAGTGTCGTCCGCGGAACTGTTGGTGCGCGCAGGCAAGCGCAAGTTGGTCGGCGGCCAGGAAGATCAGTTGATCGACATCGCGCTGGAACTCCAGCGCGAAGCAGCGGCTTCCTAGCCCATGGCAGACGTACTGGCCGGGAAAGTGGCCTTGGTGACCGGCGCGTCCTCAGGGCTGGGGCGCGCCGTCACCGAGATACTCCACAGCAGGGGCGCACAGGTTTTCGGTATCGCCCGTGACAAGGAAAAGCTGCGGCAGTCGATGGTCGAGGTGGCCGGCACGGACGGTGAGCGTCGTTACGCAGCGACGGACGTCTCGGATTCTGCTCAGTGTGATGCGGCCGTGCAAGCCTGTGTCGACGCGCTCGGTGGTATCGACATCCTCGTCAACGTGGCGGGATCGCACTCGCTTCGTCATACGGCGGATATTGCGGATTCCGAATGGGCACATGACCTTGCGGTCAATCTGAACGGACCGTTCTTCCTTTCCCGAGCAGCACTGCCGCACTTGCTGGAACGGGGCGGCAACATCGTCAACGTCTCCTCGATCGCGGGGCTGGAAGGGCAGGCGTACTCGGCTGGATACTGCGCTGCCAAGCACGGACTCATCGGACTGACCCGTGCGATGGCGATGGAGTTCACCGGAAAATCTCTGCGTGTCAACGCAATCTGCCCCGGCGGCATGATGACCCCTCAAGTCACCGGATTCACCTTCCCCGACGGAGTCGACTTCGATCTCGTCATGAAGGTTGCGTCGCCGCGTGGCTTGATGGAAGCCGAGGACGTTGCGAAGATGGTGGCTTTCGTGGCCTCCGACGACGCCTCGGCGATACACGGGGCCGTTTACTCGGTCGACAACGGAAAAATGGCATGAACCCGTTGGTCTCGGGACCGATCTTCCAGATCTGCTGGGTGGTCGAGGACATCGAGGCTGCCGAACAGGAGTTCACTCGGCAGTGGGGAGTGGAGCGGTGGCTGCGTATGCCAGGCATCGTCTTTGGCCCCGAGACCACAACGTATCGCGGGGAGCCCGCGGACTATGTCGTGCACGTGTCGATCGGATATGCGGGCAGCCAACAGCTCGAGCTGATCCAACCAGTGTCCGGACGCAACCTGTACACGGAATTCCTGGAGACTCACGGCGTCGGAGTTCATCACATGGCTTGGGTTCCAGACGATTACGAGGCGACGTTGCTAGAGGCCGAGCGTCGCGGAATGTCGGTGGTGCAACAAGGTCGGGTAGAGGGCGCCGGCATGGAGTTCTCCTACCTCGATGCCGGGCCATTGGGTGGATACGTCGAGTTGATGAAGCTCTCACCCGAGATCCGGTTGATGTTCGCTTCGCTCATTCCTGATTGACGGCAAACACTTTTGCGAAGTAGTCGGAAACGTTCTCCGGGTGACCGCGGAATCCGAGGTAGCCGTCGGGGCGAATGACCAGCGCCGCCGTACCTTCCACCCCATACGCGGCGCATAGCTGCGAGTCGTTGTCCTCGATGATAGGCACCAACGAATCGACGGTCACGGTTCCCGGTGGCACTATCGCGTAGACGTCCAACATGCCGTGCGCTGATCGAATGGCGGCGTCGGCGACCTTCTCGAGGCTGTTGATGCTCTCTGCGGATCCGTCCGAAGTCAGCAGTAACGTGTGGTCGACTCCGGACAGCAAGTCGAACAACCGAATTGGATACTGCACACCGTCTCGGCGCATTCCGCGTGCATCGGGTGCACGCTCGCCCGGTTGAACGTGTGGACTCGAAGAATCACGCCCGGTGTTCAGCGGACTCTCCGAGTAGTCGATCAACAATTGAGCCTGGCGCCGCATTGCCGTGTCGATGGAAGACTCTCCCGAACCGATTCCTTCTCGAGCATTTCGGACGGTCATCCCGACGACTTCTTCACCGACCGGACGTCTTTCGACATCGTAGGTCCCGAGAAGATCTGTTGTTGCAACGCCTTTGACGGCGAGCGCTACCTTCCATGCGAGATTGTGGGCGTCCTGGATGCCGGTGTTCATGCCCTGCGCGCCAGTCGGGGGATGGATGTGCGCGGCGTCGCCGGCGACAAAAACCCGTCCGCGACCGTAAGCGTCGACGATGCGGTGGCTGATGCGGAAGACCGAGGACCATCGCAGCATCGAGGCGGTTGTCGGTTCTGGGGACAATCTGTCGAGCACGGCCTGGATGTGATGGAGTTCAGGTGTCTTGCCGGTTGAAAAACCGTGTTGTACAGAGGCTTTGTTCGACGATTCGTCCGGCATCAAATCGTCCGGAACGAGCATCGACATGCGGTACCGCTTGTGTCCGGGAAGTGGGATGCAGACGAGTAGGTCGTCGGTGGTTCCGTCGTCGGTGGTGTGGTTGGCGCGGACGGAGTAGCCGCTGGGGATCGACCAGTCGACTTCGACGTCACCGAGCATGTAGCTTTCCGCAAACGCGCCGCCCTCGAAGCTCAGGCCAAGCCCTTTGCGGACCACGCTGTGAGCGCCGTCGGAACCCACCAGATACTGGACATTCACGGTGCTGCCGTCGCTGAGTGTGCAGGTGACGGCGCCGTCGGATTGTTCGAATGCGGTGAGACCGACTCCGCGTTCGACGGTTGTCCCCAGCTCGGCGAGTCGCTCGGTGAGGATGCGCTCCGTCGAGTACTGGGGGAGGCAGAGGAACCAGTAAGGAACGTCCTCGGGGAGGGTGAGGTTGACGCGGGCGACCTCGACGCCGTTCGTGTACATGATCTGACCGCGCATCAGTGTCGAGGCGTCGAGTGCATGGCGGAGCACCCCCATGTTCTCGAAAAGTTCGAGAGTGCGTGGCTGAATCCCGACGGCTTTCGCGTATTGCCGCGGTTCGTCGAGGGGGTCGACTATTCGACAGGAGATGCCGCGTCTGCGCAGCTCGATCGCGGTGGTCAAACCGATCGGGCCGGCGCCCGCTACCAATACGTCGGTATCCATGAGGACCCACTCACGTCGGGGACAGTCGGTCATTTCAGTATGGGTAAGCGAACTTTTGTTTTGGGGAAATTGACCCAAATCGGACATTTGGGGGTTTCCTGCATGGATCGAAGATCGTGGGAAGATCGCGAGGTGAGGGCAGACGAGTTGCATCATGAGCCGCCGGGGTACCGCTGCCCGTTCTGTCGCTACGCGCTCGGTGAGTTCGACGAGTACAACGCGTCGACCGACCTCGTCGCCCGAACCGACAATGTAATTGCTCGGATTTCCCCGAAGTGGTGGCCGGACAACCCCGGCCACGTACTTGTGTCACCGATCGAACACTTCGAGCATCTCTACACTTTGCCCACGAGCGTCGGGCACTCGGTGTTCGACCTGGTTCAGGCTGTGGCTGTTGCAATTCGTGAAGAATACGGCTGTGACGGTGTCTCGACCAGGCAGCACAACGAACCGGCGGGCAACCAGGACGTCTGGCACCACCACGTCCACGTATTTCCGCGCTACGAGGACGATCGCCTGTACTCCCGGCATGGCGAAGCGTCGTACGTTTCACCCCAAGCTCGAGCGCCTTTCGGTGCACTTTTGCGCCCTCGGTTCCTCGAATTCTGATCCAATACGCACTCGGCCGAGTGCTGGGGCAGGCGGAGGAACCGGGTAGTGAATTCGCGAAATGGCCATTTCCGCGTAGGCGTCAGCGTATCGGCTCGAGATCACCTGGCGTCCATGTCTGGTCGAAGAATGGCTTGCCAGGGCCGTAGAGACGAAGGATCACGAAGTAGCCCTTTCCCGGCAGAGTTCGGAGCCAGTTCGTCTCGTCTGCAGCGTTCGGCTTGGTCGGCCCGAAGTAGATGTCGTGTGACCCGTCGGGGTTGATCGTTGGTTTGTCCATCGTGTTGACCGAGGGGAAGGGTTGTCCGTTGTCGAGGCCGGACGCGGTGACGCTGTCGTAGAGAGCAACTGACCAGAAAAGCGCCGCGGGCAAGTCCGGAGGTAGATGAAGTGAGTACGAGTTCCCCCCCGTCCAACCAGTTTCCTTCGGAATCTTTCATGGTCGCCGGGTACTTTGCGCCCTTGTCGACGATGTTCACGACCATGCCAGGTGAATTGGAGTACGCCGCAGTGAAGAACGCACCGCGCTGCTCGAGATTCGTGAATGTGCCGCTCGATTGGAACTCGGTATTCTCGCCGGCGAAAGTGTTGACCCACGGTTGATTTGGATAGTAGGTGCCCCCCGGTTCGAGCGCCAGCAAGCTGGTCACGGTCACCTTGGACATCTTGAATGCTGTGCGAGCGGCCTTGTCGAGAAGTTCTCGGTCGTCAGGAGTGGGATCGAATGCTTTTCCCTTTTCGATTCCGAGTGTGTGGAGAAAGCCGCGCAGGTCAAGGTCATAGGGGTCCACGGCCTCGCTCTGGATGAACCTGTCGAGCATCTCGAAGTAGGTGCCGTCCTGTGGAAAGAGCATGTTGCATTCCACCCCTGAAGCGCGAGGGAACTGCATGGGTAACGCGCCGTCCTTCTGTCCGAGGCGATATATGACGGTGCTCTCGATCCGGTTGACAGCGGGAGACAAATCGGCGGGATCGGCGAAGAACGCACGCCAGAAAAGGAATACGTTGTTCGTGCGTGAGCGGTAGATGTATCCCTCGGCCGGTTCCGGCCCGGAGTACCCGGGTGGCAGCAGCACGTATGTCGCACCGGATCCGGCGTCGGGCCCCGCCAAGCCGACATCACCTTTCCAAGTGTGTCCCTCGATAGTGGGGCCGACGATCGGACGTTGCCAGAAGTCGTCGAAAATCCCCTGGACTCCCGCCGGGGCCTCGACGACCAAAGGGCCGTATTTGTCGAGATCGAGATATCCCATGGCATAAACGACGTCGAAGTTCGGGGTTGTCACGAGAGTCTTTGCATCGATTCGGTTTTGCCATATCGGGAGGACGTTGTATCCGGCACCGAACGTCGATTCCGAACCCTCTTTCATCGCCCAGATGTTGATCGCCGGCAATGACCACAGATAGCTCTGTACGGCTCGTTGGAACACCAACTCGTTTCGCAACGAGATCGAAGTCTCGCGAGTCGGGAATCCGGTCTCGAACTTCGAGTCCGCCAAGTCGTCGTAGTGCCCCATCGTCGATCCTCTCGCTCGGTCGCGGCGTGGCAGTGCGCGCCGACTTCGACCACACAATCACGGTTGGAGCGCTGGGGGATCGCCCGTCAAGGATGAGAACTGCGCTCTGGCGAGCGGATCGACCGGGGATTCCGAAGGCGACACCTGGCCCTCCCCGAGCTTCCGGCGTGTACAAATCAGCATGTTTGTAAAACTTTTACCTTCAAAATCGTTGACAAAAGACCGCAATTTGTCCACTCTCTATACATAGATGTTGTTCGTGTCGCGGGTTGCCGCGCAGGACGCACTCACTGATCCGAACGAGAACTGGAGAATTCGATGGCGGCGTTGGTGTACACCGAGCCAGATGGTCGGCTCGCAACTTGGAGAGACCGGAAACGCTACTTATGGCTGTTGGCGCTGATTCCGTCATCGGCAACTTTCATCGCAGTGGGGCTTGTTACCGCCACCGGATGGAATGTCTTCTGGTGGACCGGCCCACTGATTGCGTTTGCTCTCATTCCCGTCATCGACATTCTGGCGGGTGAGGACGGGAAGAATCCGCCCGACGAGGTGATCGACGAACTCGAGAACGACCGCTTCTACCGGTGGTGCACCTACGCCTATCTGCCGCTGCAGTACACGGCCTTCTTCCTGTCCTGCTACATCTGGGCGCGTTGGGATCTGAGTGTTCTCTCCAATATCGGACTGGCGGTGACGATCGGCGTGACGGCCGGAATCGGCATCAACACCGCCCATGAACTCGGGCACAAGAAGGAGAGCGTCGAGCGCTGGTTGTCCAAAATCGTTCTCGCGCAAAGTGCTTACGGCCACTTTTACCTCGAACACAACCGTGGCCACCATGTGCGGGTCTCGACTCCGGAAGATCCGGCGACCTCGCGCTTCGGTGAGACCCTCTACGGATTCTGGCCGCGCAGCGTCGGTGGGGGATTGAAGTCGGCCTGGCATCTCGAGAAGACCCGCTTCGAGCGTTTGGGCACCACACACTGGAGCATCAAGAACGACGTGCTCAATGCCTGGCTCATGTCTGTAGTCCTGTTCGGTGTCGCGCTTGCAGTATTCGGGATCGGCATTGCGCCGTACCTCGTGATCCAGGCCTTCATCGGGTTTTCGCTGCTCGAAGCGATCAACTACCTCGAGCACTACGGACTCCTGCGTCAGAAAACCGCAAGCGGACGGTACGAGCGATGCACGCCGGCACACAGCTGGAACAGTGATCGCATCTGCACCAACGTCTTTCTCTATCACCTGCAGCGACACAGCGATCATCATGCGAATCCGACACGTCGCTACCAGGCGCTTCGCAGTATGGAAGAGGCCCCTCAGCTCCCGAGCGGCTACGCCAGCATGATCATGCTCGCAACAGTCCCGCCCCTGTGGCGCAAGGTGATGGACCACCGCGTTCTCGAGCACTACCGAGGTGACATCACTCAGGTCAACATCGCGCCGAAGAAGCGCGCCAAGATCCTCGCGGCCTACGGGGTGAATGCATGAACGCCTATATCTGCCCGATCTGCGACTACACGTACACCGAATCGACAGGCGCTGCGCGAGAGGGCTTTCCGCCTGGCACGCCGTGGTCGAGTATCCCGGACGATTGGTGTTGTCCCGACTGCGGCGTCCGCGAGAAGATCGACTTCACTCTCGTCACACAATCCTGATCGAAATACCCACCGGCGAAGGGAAAACCGATGTCCGAGACTGCCACTACATACAAATTGTTCCGCTGCCTCCAGTGCGGGTTCGAATACGACGAAGCGATCGGCTGGCCCGATGACGGTATCGAGCCGGGTACTCGCTGGGACGAGATTCCCGAAGACTGGTCCTGCCCTGATTGTGGTGCTGCCAAAGTCGATTTCGAAATGGTGGAGGTGGACCGCTGATGACAGCGGTCAGCGAGCCCGACACACGCACCGTCGTGATCGTGGGCACGGGCATCGCCGGTTCTGGTGCCGCGCAGGCCCTGCGCAAGGAAGGGTTCGGCGGCAGCATCATCCTGATCGGCAGCGAAACGGAGGAGCCGTACCGACGTCCGGCGCTGTCGAAGGAACTACTGTCAGGGAAAGCGTCGATCGATCGGGTTCGGTTGCGACCGCCGACTTTCTGGACCGAGCAGGGTATCGACCTTCGGATCGGCGTGACTGTCACGAGTATCGACACAGATTCCCGCACAGTATGTTTAGTCGACGGGGACAGCATCGACTACGACGTTCTGATTCTTGCCACGGGTGGACGGTCCCGACGGTTGACCGCGGAAGATTCTGAGCGCGTTCACTATCTTCGGGATATCGCAGACATGCGACACTTGCAATCCCAGCTGATCGAAGGATCCTCGCTACTGGTGGTCGGCGGTGGCTTGATCGGATCGGAGGTGGCATCAACGGCACGTGACTTGGGTTGCAGTGTGCAGGTTCTCGAAGCGCAACCGGTGCCCCTGTCCAGGCTGCTTCCACCGTCGATAGCGGAGAAGATCGCCGCGCTACACGCCTCGGCGGGCGTCGCCTTGCAGACGGGAGTCGACCTCGAGACGCTCACGACAGGTGTCGACGGCGTCACCGCACGTGCGCGTGACGGACGCGAGTGGACAGCGAACTTGGCCGTGGTCGCAATCGGATCCTTGCCCGATACCGATGTGGCTGCTGCTGCGGGTATTGCGGTGGACAACGGGATTACGGTAGACCGTTACCTCAGAACGTCTGTCGATGGTGTGTACGCGATCGGCGATGTGGCCAACGTGCCCAACGGTTTTCTCGGCGGCATGCACCGCGGCGAGCACTGGAACACTGCGCAGGACCACGCCGTCGCAGTTGCCAAGACCATTGTGGGGAAGGCGGAACCTTTCGAATCCGTCCCATGGAGTTGGTCGAACCAATTCGGCCGCAACATTCAAGTAGCTGGTTGGCCAGGCGCGGACGACACCGTGATTGTTCGAGGAGACTTGGACTCCTATGACTTCACTGCGATCTGCATGCGCGATGGAAATATCGTCGGTGCTGTGAGCGTGGGCCGGCCGAAGGACATTCGCGCCGTCCGAACCCTTATCGAACGCTCCCCGGACATCAGCGTCGACGTACTCGCCGATTCGAACAGGGATCTGACCGAACTTGCGGCGGGTCTTGTCGCCTCACCGGTGCTCTGAGTGCGCTCGTGACTTCTGTGGCTTGCGTGTCCACTGTTTTGACACCGAGCACGGGCGATGGAAATCTTCCCGATATGTCCACCGCTCGTGCCCGTGTCCCGTACCACGAGGCAGCTCGTCAACTCCTCCGTGCGTCAGCGCTCGACGCCACACGCGAACTCTTGACCGAGAAATCGTGGAACGACATCACGATGGCGCATATCGCGGAAGCTGCGGGTATGAGCCGGCAGACGTTGTACAAGGAGTTCACGTCCCGCCAGGGATTGGCGTCCGGATACCTCATCCGTTTCGTCGACGAGTTCCTCGAAGAGGTGGAACGCGAAGTAACGCTGCACCATTCGGACCCCCGAGGTGCGGTCTCGGCGGCCTTCCGTGCATTCTTCGACGCCGGTGCCCGGGATCCGATGGTGGTCAGTATTGTCGGTCCTCGTCCGCAACATGACCTGCTGAGCCTGGTCACCACCGACGGGACTCCACTGCTCGAACATGCGAGCGCGAGGTTGGCCGAGATCTTCATGACCAGTTGGGCGAACGTCGACCGCATCCATGCCGAGATGTTCGGCAGCACGATAGTGCGTCTGGCGATCAGTCACGTGACGTTGTCCTTCGGTACTCCCGATCAGATCGCCGAGAACCTGGGGGAGATGTTCGGGCCGTTCCTCGATCAAGTCATCGGTTCGGGCACAGTCGAACCGAACTGAGCCGACAGGATCGATACGGTTTCCGAGCTAGGACGGAAGTTCGATCGAGACTGATCGCCGTAGTTCTTTGGTGGGAAGTTTCGCCGATATGTGTGAATCCAAGTCCCGCTTCTCGGTAGCGTGCCGGACGTGCGTCGAGGTGCAGCCCGTGGGCGGCTCTCGTCAGATTCCGTCAACGGTAGAGGGTTTCGAAGATGAAGAGCTGCAATAAGTCTCGAGTGATGTCGACAGTTGCGCTAGTTGCAACATTTGTCATGGCCGGTGCAGGTGTGGCAATCGCCGACGAATCATCGTCAGGGTCTTCCGGCAGCGGATCGCTCGGTTCCTCCGGTGGGGCAGAGGTTGATCCGTTGACCTTCGACGGTTGGGGCACGTGCCCGATCGAGGATCTCGAGGTGACGACGTGCGCCAGCGTCGTAGTTCGCGGAGGGACCATGAAATTGGGCGCGCTCTCGGTGCCGATCCCGGACGGAAGTCTCAAGGTTGCGGGTGGCGTGAAATACGCGACCCAGCCGGACAACAGTTTCATCGAGACGTTCGTCGCCAAGCAGGACGGGTCCAACGGGGTCTATTCCAATCCGATTTCGGTACCCGGAGGTGCTCTCGGGATCGATACTCCGCTGGGACTGACTCAGATCAGCGCGACGGTGGAATCGGTGGGAGTCCCGGATCTGAAGGTTCTCGAGCAGGAACTCACCATGCCTGTTCGATTGAAACTGTCTAATCCGTTGCTCGGTGACGATTGCTACATCGGTTCGGTTTCGAATCCGATCAACCTTCACCTGACCACAACCGGAAACCCTCCGTCGGAACCTATCGGTGAGTTCCCCGGTGCAGTGTTCCCGGCAGTCCCACATTCGGATGCTGTGTTTGCGGCGCCGGGAGCTAGCGGATGTGGACCGCTCGGTGCGCTCAACTGGGCGGTGAATCTACGCGGGGGAGTGCCGGCGGCCAGCGGAAAGAACTCTCTCACCACGTCGAGCGACGTCTACGCGGTGGCTGCACGAAAGGTGCGACCGCCTGCCTGACGGACGCGCAGTCGCTGGAACGTAAAACGAGGGCCGACCCGTGGTGGGTCGGCCCTCGTTCTTCACAGTCAGGTCAGCTGACCTCGGGATCACGCACCGTGATGGTGCCGTCCCTTACTGCGTCGGCGATGCTGTCGTGCAGTTTCGGGCAGCCGTCCTTCAACGCCGTCGACTGCCCGGAAGCAATTGCCTCTTTGAAGGTGTGGCAACGCAGCGCCGGGTCGGAAGTCCACTGAACACTGGTGTGCTTGTACGTGTTCTTGCGAACAAGCACGCAGGCACCGCATGCCTTGCAGTCGACTTCCTGCAGACCCGAGTCGAGGTATTCGTGCTTGTCCTCGATCGTCTGGGCCGCGATCGCCTCGAGCCGTTCCGTTTGCCCGGCAAAGTCCGGTGCCTTGGCCCAGCGAGCCCACCGTGCGTCGGTTCCGATCGAGGCGCTCACGATTAGACCTCTGCTTCCTTCTTTGCCGCTTCTGCTGCAGCTTCCTTCTCGGCCTTCTGGCGTGCGAGGTTTTCCTCGACCTCGGCGTGCCAGGCTTCGTTTGCCTTGGTGGTGTCCACCTCGAACTCGAAGCGCTGCGTCATCTTCTCGGTGACGTCGGCCTTGTCCACGTAGAACTGCTCGTACCAGCGTCGTAGCTGGTAGACGGGGCCGTCTTCTTCGCAGAGAAGGGGATTCTCGATCTTGGTCTTGTTCTTCCAGATCGCGACGTCCTGCAGGAAGCCCTCGCTGATGCCCTCGGTGAACTTGCCGGCCAACTTGTCGGCCATCTCGTCGGAGACACCCGTCGGCTTCTTGACCGTCACGCCCCACTGCAGCACGAACGAGTCCGGGCTGATCGGGTAGTGGCAGTTGATCAGAACACTCTCGACCTCGTATCCGCTGTAGCTGTTCCACAGGGGATTGACCATGTACGACGGTCCGTAATACGCAGCTTCGGAGCGAAGAAGCGTGTCGCCGCCGTACTGGGAGGCCATTCCGATGTCGGGACGGCCGGTGGTGTTGAGGTACTGAGTGGCGATCTCACCTTCGAAGACGTTCTTGAAGTACGTCGGGAAGGCGTAGTGGATGTAGTAGAAGTGCGCCATGTCGACCACGTTGTCGATGATCTCGCGGCAGTTGGACCCCTCGATGACCATGGAGTTCCAGGTCCAGTCGGTCCATTCGTCGCTGTACGCACCCTCGATACGAGGAATCACGATCTCCTCGGGCGGCGGATTGCCCTCGGGGTCGTTCCAGACGAAGAGCTGACCGTTCTGCTCGAGGGTCGTCCACGCGCGGGTGCGTGCGAGCGGAGGCACGCGGCGGGCATAAGGAATGCCGGTGCACTTTCCGTTGCCGCCCCAGCGCCAGTCGTGGAAGGGGCAGGCGATGGAATCACCCTTGACCTCGCCTTGTGTGAGGTCACCACCCATGTGACGGCAGTATCCGTCGAGAACTTTGATGTCGCCCTTGCTGTCGGCGAACACCACGAGCTTCGTACCGAAAGCCTCGATCGCGTGCGGTTTGCCGTCCTTGAAGGTCTTCAGTAGACCCAGGCAGTGCCAACCGCGGGCGAAACGCGTTTGCACCGTTCCGACGTCGATCTCGCGAATCTGCGCCATTGTGACCTCACATCCCTTCTAGCTGTTAGTAGAACACGTTATAGAACTCGATCCGGTTCCGCCAGATTTTGGGGGCACTTGTTACAGCATTGCGGCCACAAACGGGACCTTTGTCAGCGTCTCGACAGAAAAGAGAACGTGTTCTAGTCTCAAGTGTAAGTGAACCAACCGATCGAGGAAGACGGGAGCGTCGAAGTGGGTAACCATGACAGCCACGAGGTGATGCAGAGGCTCGACGCACTACTGCCGGCACTGCGCGAGCGCGCACAGGAGACCGAGGATCTGCGTCGTATCCCCGACGAGTCCATCAAGGGACTCCAGGAAACAGGCTTCTTCCGCTTGCTGCAGCCGAAGCAGTGGGGCGGGTACGAAGCCGATCCGGTGCTGTTCTACTCCGCAGTCAAGAAGATCGCCAGCGCGTGCGGTTCCACAGGGTGGGTCTCCTCGATCATCGGGGTACACAACTGGCACCTCGCCCTCTTCTCTCAGCAGGCGCAGGAAGACGTGTGGGGCAACGACACTGACGTGCGCATCTCGTCCTCTTACGCTCCGATGGGTATGGGTGAAGTAGTCGAGGGCGGATACAAGGTCAACGGTGCGTGGGCGTGGTCCTCGGGTTGCGACCATGCCAGCTGGGCCGTTCTCGGTGGTCCGGTGTTCAAGGACGGCCGCGCAGTCGATTTCGTGAGCTACCTGATTCCTCGCGAGGACTACCAGATCGACGACGTGTGGAATGTGGTCGGCCTGCGTGGAACCGGCTCCAATACCGTTGTGGTCAAGGATGTTTTTGTTCCCAAGCATCGCGTTCTGAGCTTCCGGGCGATGAGCGAATTGACCGCCCCGGGCCTCGAGAAGAACACCGCGCCGGTCTACAAGATGCCGTGGGGAACCATTCACCCCACCACGATCTCGGCGCCGATCGTCGGAATGGCTTACGGCGCCTACGAAGCGCACGTCGAGCATCAAGGCAAGCGTGTTCGTGCTGCGTTCGCCGGCGAGAAGTCGAAGGACGATCCGTTCGCCAAGGTGCGTATCGCCGAGGCGTCCAGTGACATCGATGCCGCGTGGCGTCAGCTCTCCGGCAACGTCGCCGACGAGTACGCGTTGATCCTTGCAGGCGAAGAGGTTCCGATGGAACTGCGACTGCGCGCTCGACGCGACCAGGTGCGCGCCACTGGCCGTGCGATCGCCTCGATCGACAAGCTCTTCGAGAACTCCGGTGCCACGGCGCTGCAGAACGGCACTCCGATTCAGCGTTTCTGGCGCGACGCCCACGCTGGTCGCGTCCACGCCGCGAACGATCCCGAACGCGCATACGTCATGTTCGGAACCGGCGAATTCGGTCTGCCGATCACCGACACGATGGTCTAGAGGAGGCTCAGTGACAACCACCGAAGAAGCTCTCACCTACGAGTCCACTTCGCGGTTCGCGCAAGTGCGCCCCGATCTGAAACTGCACTTCCACGAGGCAGGCGTCGGAAACGACAAGACCATCGTGCTGCTGCACGGCGGTGGCCCAGGCGCGTCGTCGTGGTCGAACTTCGCCCGCAACATTCCGGTGTTGGCGAAGAACTTTCACGTCATCGCCGTCGATCAGCCCGGCTACGGGCAGTCCGACAAGCCGACGGAGCATCCGCAGTACTTCGTGCACAGTGCGTCGGCGCTCAATGATCTTCTGGATACGCTCGAGATCACCGGTCGCGTTGATCTGCTGGGTAATTCGCTCGGTGGTGGCGCTGCTGTTCGTTTTGCACTCGACTACCCGGACCGTGCGGGTCGCCTCGTTCTGATGGGCCCCGGCGGTCTGAGTGTCAACCTGTTTGCGCCGGACCCCACCGAGGGCGTCAAGAACCTCGGAAAGTTCAGCTACCAGCCCACACGTGAGAACCTCGAAGCATTCTTGCGGATCATGGTCTTCGATCAGAAGCTGATCACGTCGGAACTCGTCGACGAACGCTTTGCTGCCGCCAGCACTCCCGAGTCGCTGGCTGCGGCCAAGGCGATGGGTAAGTCCTTCTCCAGCGGTGACTTCGAGCTCGGCATGCTCTGGCGCGAGGCGTACAAGCTTCGACAGCGTGTGTTGCTGATCTGGGGCCGTGAGGATCGGGTCAACCCCCTCGACGGCGCACTGGTTGCGCTCAAGATGATCCCGCGCGCGCAACTCCACGTCTTCGGCGGTTGCGGTCACTGGGCGCAGCTCGAGAAGTTCGACGAATTCAACCGGCTCGCAACCGACTTCCTGCTCGACGGAGGTAAATGATGGGTATTCGATCTCTGGCGTACATGCGCATCGGGGCCACCGATATGGCCGCGTGGCGCGAATACGGACTCAAGATCCTCGGAATGATCGAGGGCAAGGGCGTCGACGCGGAATCGCTGTATCTGCGTATGGACGACTTCCCGGCGCGTCTTGTCATCGTTCCGAACGACACGGACCGTCTGCTCGTCTCGGGCTGGGAAACCGCGAATGCGGCTGAGCTGCAGGATATCCGTGACAGGTTGTCAGCAGCCGGTGTTCCGTTCAAGGAAGGCACGGCGGAGCAGCTCAAGGACCGTCGCGTCGTCGAGATGATCGCGTTCGAGGACACCTCGGGCAACTCCCTCGAGGTGTTCCACGGAGCTGCTCTCGAACACCGCCGGATCGTGAGCCCGTACGGGCACAGGTTCGTGACGGGCGAGCAGGGCCTCGGCCACGTCGTGCTCACCACCGATGACGACGATGCTTCGCTGCGGTTCTACCGCGACGTACTCGGATTCAAGCTTCGCGACTCGATGCGTCTGCCTCCGCAGATGGTCGGCCGGCCCGCGGACGGCGACCCGGCGTGGCTGAGGTTCCTCGGCTGCAACCCGCGTCACCACAGCTTGGCGTTCCTGCCGTTGCCCAACCCGACGGGCATCGTGCACCTGATGCTCGAGGTGGAGAACTCCGACGACGTCGGACTGTGCCTCGACCGGGCACTGCGCAAGAAGGTCAAGATGTCGGCGACTCTCGGCCGCCACGTCAACGACGAGATGCTCTCGTTCTACATGAAGACTCCGGGCGGGTTCGACATCGAATTCGGTTGTGAGGGGCTAGAGGTCGAGGACGAAAACTGGATCGCGAGGGAAAGCACGGCCGTGAGCCTGTGGGGTCACGACTTCACGGTGGGAATGAAGCCGTGAGTTCGCCCGACGCGTCGGTGAGTGCGGAGCAGGCTATCGATCCACGCCAGTTCCGCACGGTTCTCGGGCAATTCTGCACGGGTATCACCATCATCACGACAGTCGACGACGGTGAGCCGGTCGGGTTCGCGTGTCAGTCTTTTGCCGCCCTGTCACTCGACCCGCCTTTGGTGTTGTTCTGCCCCACCAAGGGTTCTCGGTCGTGGGCGGCAATCGAGCGGACCGGGAAGTTCGCCGTCAACGTGTTGGCGGAGGAACAGCAGGCGGTGTGTGCTCGTTTCGGGTCGCGTGAGCCGGACAAGTTCGCGGGTATCGATTGGACGCCATCACCGTTGGGGTCACCGATCATCGACAAGTCGCTTGCCCACATCGACTGTACGGTGGAAACCGTCCACGACGGCGGTGATCACTACGTCGTCTTCGGCCGTGTGTCGTCGATGAGTGAGATCAAGACCGAACGCCCGCTGCTCTTCTACCGCGGGCAGTACACGGGCATCGAGCCGGACAAGACTGTTCCGGCTACCTGGCGTGACGATCTGGAAGCGTTCCTGACGACCACGACAGAAGATACCTGGCTGTAGGGGCACCCCCGTGAGTGGTTAAGGAGTCCAGGGGCTCCTTAACCACTCACGGGGCCGGAGGCCCTACAGAGAAAAACAGGTATGACAGAAGTCGTCACCGAACGGCGTCAGCAGGATGCTACGACGCACTATCTTGTTGGATCGTCCGGCTCGCTTGACCGCCTCGATCACCGACGGCTGGACCTCGACCACCTGGTACCGGTCGGCCTCGACGGGCTCTCGTGAGAACGCCACCAAACCGAGCCGATGCAGGTTGTTCAGGTACGCGCTGATGCGGTCCAGATGACGACATCCCGCCAGTTCTCCGATCATCGACAGACCCTCGTCGATCATCTCCGAGCCGACGCCGAACGGCCGCGCCGTACGTACGTCCACGCTCGGTTGCGCACCTGAAGTGGCCAGCAACCGAAGAATTCGAGCTTCGTCCGGCGCGATCTCGTCGAGGATCCGGTCGTAGGCCGGGTGCAGATCGTCGCGATCGGTCACGTCCGCGGAACGGTCCAGCAACCTGTCGCCGCGTGCCCGCAGCGCCGCGAGAGTGGCTTCGACACTCTGTTTGCGATTGGTTCGAGTTGCCATTGCTGCCCGTAGGTTTTCGGTCCGCGAGCCGTCTCCGTTGGAGTTCTCGGCCCGACGTTCGGATTGAACATTGGCCGATTCAGCGGCCTCTGCCGCGGCTTCGGCGGCAGCCTGAACGATCTGCCGCGTCGCCTCCTTCGCCGTCCCGAAAGCCCAACCCGTCAGCTTGATCGACGTGAGCGTCGTCGTGGCAGTAAGCCCGACAAGGCTGCGGATCAGACGCTTTTCCACGGATTCGACCGGCGCGATGTCCGCAGCCCAGTCGTACGATTCCGCTTCGACGATCAGGCGATGGTCGTGCTCACTCATACTCATACTCCGACTCATACTCCGAATATTGCGAGGTGCAGGAAACCGGCAAACGAGCCCAGCACGGCCCCGTGTACGAACAACAGCCACTCGTCCTGTTTGACGGCTGAGCGTAGTAGTTCACTGAAATCTTCCGGTGAAAGGATGCTCATGCGTTCGGTGACGAAGACACGAATCTTCTCCGACTGGCTCTCGGCGAACTCCGCGTCCTCGAAGACCCTTGGGTACAGATCGAGCACTTCGGTGGTGGCCAGGCCGGGCAGACGCTTGTAGCTCTGCGAACCGACGGTCATCTTGACCACCGACTTTGCCCAGCCGGCGGCGTCGTCGACGGATTCGCGCAGTACCTGATCGAGCATCCGCCGCGTTCGGTCCGAGCGGGGACCTTCGAGGAGTTCGGTGCCGATGTTCTCGAGCGTCACGACGTGATCGGCCAGGGTTTTTGCGTACCCGGCGATGATCTCGGTGCGGCGTTTGAGGAAAAGTCCCTGCCGCCACGGCACCCAACGGCTGGGGGTGATCGGTTCGAAGATCATCGTGATTCCCAGGTAGTTCACGATGTACCCGATGATCACGCCACCGATGGGAAGCACCCACCACTGCGGAACCAGATGGAGGATTCCGACGAGCACGAAGCCCATCGGGAACCCGAAGTAGAAGCCGAAGTTCTGCATGAACCTGAGCTCTTTGTTGCCCATCGTGCGGAAGATGTCGTTGAGCAGTTTGGGATGCGAGGAGAGGTAGCGGATCACCATCAGCTTCGCGTCGATGAACTCGTCGATGTCCTCTTCGATGCGGTCGGTGATCATGCGCACGCTGGCCGGCAGATCGTCCTCCACCTTGCGGAAGACGGCTTCCTTCACCGACGTCGGAAGGTTGTGCCACAGCTGAGGATTCTCGGCCGTCATGATTCTGGTGACCACGCCGCGCACTTCACTGCGGGAGATGTTCACCAAGTGCTCGGCGATGCTGTCCGGGTCCAGGACGCGATAGAAATCGGCGATGCTTCCGACTTTCGCGAGGGATTTGTCGACGGCGATCGACGCCATCTTCTCCGCCCGCGAGGGGACGATGCCTTGCCAACCGAATCTGCCGTCGCTGGTGATCGCGGGGATCACCTGGACGCGCCGGGGGAGGAACGGGAAGAGCAGTTTGAGGCCGGGCACTTTGATCCCGTGGAAGTTGATCGGCGCAAACAGCATCAGGACGCCCGACCAATTGGTGATGTACCCGATGATTCCGGTGAACAAAGGAATGGTGATCAACTGTTCGAGCAAGTGGTCCGGCACCGTCGCACATCCTCCTCATATCCGAGAACCTCACGTTCGGACATGATTGCCGAAACTTCGCTCTTCGTGGGTGTTTCGTTGGCTACTGCTGCGCCTTCCCAGTTGCGTCAGCATAGAGGCCCGACAATTCGGGCTGTAGGTGGGTAGGAAGTTGATGTAACCTCACGTACATGGTCAGTATTGCGCACAACACGACGACGCCGGTTCTCTTCCGGCGCATCGTTTAGCAACTGCTGACCGAACCCTTTCAGCCCCGGGAGTTATCGCCCCGGGGCTTTCCTGTTTCGTCGCTCCGTGTGCGTCTCCCCTTGAATGATTTGGAGAGCTCTCATGAGCGTTGACCACCGCGAACTCGGGCGCGACCTGGAGTTTTTCGCCACCACCCCCATAGTCGGAGCCGGCCTTCCGCTCTGGTTACCGGACGGCGCCGTCATCAGGAACGAACTCGAAAAGTTCGCCGCCGAACAAGCAGTGCGCTCCGGTTGTCAGGGTGTCTATACCCCGGTTATGGCTAAGAAAGAGTTGTACGAGAGATCTGGTCATTGGTCCAAGTTCTCGGAAGACATGTTCCCTGAAATGAAGATAGGCGGAGAGTCATTTCTCCTTCGTCCGGCTAACTGTCCTCATCACGCTCAGGTATTCGCCGCTCGCGGTCGTAGTTATCGCGAGCTACCTTTCCGCGTTCGTGAACTCGGCCCGATGTTCCGTAGTGAACTCTCCGGAGTTCTCAGCGGATTGAGTCGAGTCCGACAGATCAATCTCGACGACGCACATGTCTTCTGTAGTCGTGAACAAGTGCAAGCGGAAGTGATCGTCGCGCTCGACGCGATCGAGCGCTGCTACTCGACTCTGGGGATTGCCGAACGGGGGTACCGACTCTCGATCAGAGGGGGAGAGGGGCAGTACCTCGGCACCGACGAGCAGTGGGTGGACGCCGAGGATGACCTTCGCGGGGCGCTGAATGCACGCTCGATCGAGTACGTGGAAGCGAAGGGGGAGGCAGCGTTCTACGGTCCCAAGATCGACGTCCAGGTGCGAGACGCGCACGGCCGCGAGGAAACACTCTCGACCGTGCAACTCGACTTCAATCAACCGGAGCGGTTCGACCTCGAGTACACCGCTGAGGACGGATCCAAGGCTCGCCCCGTCATGATCCATCGGGGCTTGCTCGGGTCGATGGAACGCATGACTGCGCTTTTGATCGAAAGGTTCGAAGGGCGGATGCCGCCGTGGCTGGCACCCAACCAAGTCTCGATTCTGCCCGTCGGCGACCGGCACCAGGTTGAGGCCGAGCGTTTGCGGGCCGATCTCGAGGCTCGCGATGTTCGAGTGGCGATCGCGCCTGACGGATCGTTGGGACGTCGCATCCGCGAGGCACGCACTCACCGTGACCCGTACATCGCGGTGATCGGGGACAACGAGGTGCACGGCGGCACCGTCGACGTTCTGGTCCCTGCGCGTGGTGGGCGGGCGGTCGTCGATGCGAGTGTGTTTGTCGCTCAGGTGGTCTCGGGCATCGAGGAGCGTGCCCTGCTTCCGGCAGACTTCTAGCCGACGGGTAATTCGTGGAGCGCGCGCACCAGTGGCGCGAGTTCGGGTGTTTTGCACGCCTCGTCGAGTGCGGCCTCGAGGGTGGCGTCGTGCGTCGGCCGTGCGCTTTCGAGAAGCTCGCGGCCGGCCGGCGTCAGTTCGGTGTAGATGCCTCGGCGGTCGTCGGCGCACAGGATGCGCGTCAGTAGTCCTCGATCTTCGAGTCGATTGACCAAGCGCGTCGTGGCGCTGCTGCTCAGTGCGGCAGCGCGAGCCAACTGGGCCATCCGCATGTGCCAGCCGTCCTGGCGGCTCAAAGCGTCGAGCACGGTGTATTCGACGACGGACAGTTTGTGCTCACGCTGGAGCGCGCGTTCCAGTTCGGTGTCGAGGGCGCCGTGCAGTGCTGCGAGCGTGCGCCACCCTTGCGAACGGATTTCGACGGCGTCGTCGGCGATCCCCATGTGATTCTCCTTGTCCGTTTCCTGCGACTCCAGGTTACCAGCTTGCGCATGTAGCGCGCGCGTGCAACTATTTATAGCGCGCCTGCAACTACTGCACACGCCCGCTAACGGCTTACGCGTAAATCTGTGAAAGGAACATCGAGATGCCATTGGGTCTCATTGCCCTCGCTATGGGCGGGTTCGGGATCGGCCTCACCGAATTTGTCATCATGGGCCTCCTGCCCGAGGTCTCGGCTGATTTCGAGGTCACCGAGTCCGTCGCGGGCTACCTGATCTCGGGCTACGCACTGTCGGTGGCGATCGGCGCGATCCTCCTGACCGCTGCCGTCACCCGCTTCGAGCGCAAGAAGGTCCTTCTCTCGCTCATGGTGCTGTTCATCATCGGCAACCTGATGTCCGCGCTCGCGCCCTCCTACGAGGTCATGATGGGCGGACGCATCGTTGCGGCACTGTGCCACGGTGCGTTCTTCGGGATCGGTTCGGTGGTTGCCGCCGATATGGTCGCGCCCAACAAGCGTGCCGGCGCCATCGCGATGATGTTCGCGGGCCTGACCATCGCCAACGTTCTCGGCGTTCCGTTCGGCACTCTGCTGGGCCAGCAACTCGGATGGCGCTCGACGTTCTGGGCCATCACCGTTATCGGCGTCATCGCGCTCATCGGAATTGCAGCACTCGTCCCGACGACGCCCGCCAGCACGACCGGCGGCGGATTGCGCGGAGAGTTGGGGGCATTCCGCAACAAGCAGGTATGGCTCTCGATCGCCATCACCATCCTCGGCTACGGCGGAATGTTCGGAGCGTTCACCTACATCGCCTTCACCCTCACCGAGGTCACCGGCTTCGCGACGTCCAGCGTTCCGTGGCTGCTCATCCTCTTCGGCTCGGGCCTGTTCGTCGGTAACTTCCTCGGTGCCAAGGCGGCCGACCGCTCGCTGACGAAGGCGCTGGTCTGGATTCTCGCGATCCTGACCGTCGTTCTGATCGTGTTCGCCGCTACCGCCGAGAGCAAGGTCATGACCGTGATCTCGCTGTTCTTCATGGGCGCCTTCGGTTTTGCGACGGTTCCAGGTCTGCAGATGCGGATCATGAACTACGCGTCGGCCGCACCGACCATGGCATCGGGTGCAAATATTGCCGCCTTCAACGTCGGCAACGCGCTCGGGGCATGGCTGGGCGGAATCACCATCGCCGCGGGACTCGGCTTCACCTCCCCGATCTGGATGGGGGCGGCGGTCACCGTCGCCGGTCTGCTGGTCCTGATCGTCGCGGCGAAGATCGACCGCCCGGCAGCGTCAGAGCAGTCGACGTCGAGCACCTCGCTGCACCCGACCGCCGCCTGAACCTGGCCATTGCGCTCTGACCCCATCGCGTGAACGTATCGCTCCCCTTGTCCAACAAGGGGAGCGATACGTTCACGCGGGTCAGGTGAGGCGGAATTCGGCGGTCACCCCGGAGAAGGGCGAAATCGCGCCGCTACCCCGAGCCTTCGACGCACCGAAGTGTTGGACTCGATACGTACCCGCCGGAGTATCGGCCGGAACATCCCACGTGATGCGAACGACGGAACCGTTGCTCCCGACCCGGCGCCAGTGCAGTTTGGTGGACCAGTCGTTGTCGTCGGCGACCCGTGTCCAGGATCCGCCGGTATTTCGCTGGATCTCGTAGAAGGTCCCGTTTCGGTGAGTGTCGTTCTTGGGGTGGCCGGTGACGAACTCGACGGCAACCTGCGCACCCGGTGAGCTGTCGCCGGGCTGGACGGTCGCATCGCCGAATTGTGTTCCCGGCAAGGGCTCGTCGAAGTCGACGCCAGGTCCGAAGCTGGGTTGGAACCCGGACAGGTCGGCCGGCGCGGGGCCGCGAGGAGGTTCGGTGCCGTCGCGCATCGCGGCTGCGAGAGCGGCGTACCCCTGTTGATAGGCCGGCAGTGTGTAACGGCCGAACATCGTCGAGCCGCCCTCGTACTGCTGCGAATCGTATTCCTGTGGCGTGGTGCAGTAGCTCGAGTACGAGTTCGCGTAGCCCTGGAAGATGACGTTCTCGAGCGGAACTCCAAGCTCCTCGGCGACGGTTCGACGCACTCGTAATCCGGAGACGATGGTGAATTCCGCAGGGCCACCGACGATGTAGAACTGGCCGATCCGCAGGATTTGGATCTTGAGTACGTTCGGCACCCATCCGCCCGGTGGCAGCAGGCCGACCGGAACGACTACGAGTTTGGGCGCCTGTGCATCCTGAAGCCATTGAGGCACAGGAGCATCCATGCCGCCCAAGGCGTCGATCATGGGGTTTCGGGTGCCCTCGGGGAAGATCGGAATTGCCGGCCCGTCCTCGACGCTTCCGGCGCTCATTGCCGCACCGATCGCTGCCGGTGCAGTGCGGTGCTCGCGCCCGTCCGGGGTGAATCTTCCGCTCACCACCTGATTTGCCATGTCCAGGTACATAATCCGACTGTCGACACCACCAGTGACGGTTTCGGAGGCCGAGCCGAAGGCAGTTTGAGCCGCCGCAACCTGGCGCAGCCCGATGATGCGTGCATTCTCGAATTCGTCCTCGGTCGGTCCGCGTCCGGGCTCGAGGAAGAGGTTCGGTGACATGTCGCCGCTGTTGGTCTGCGGAAAAGCGGCAATGAAGCTGGTGTCGCCGTCGAGGTAACGCACACCCCGGTCGTCGTGCTCCCAGAAGTACGCCGCGGCGCCCTTGTTGTCCCCGGAGATGAGATGGTTCTCGTTCGTGAGCGAGGCGCAGTGGGTAGCGAACCAGTTGATCGCCCCGATGTCCTTGCTGCCCCGACTGATCCGCATGACACGCATGTGGTGATCGTTGCCACCGGGGTAATAGGCCTTGTCCTCTTCGGGATTGAGGTCGAACGCCACTCGCGATCGGTTGACGCTGGCATCGGTGAGATCGGACCGCCCGAAACGGACGGAGCCCGGCGCCAGGTTCTCGTGGGCAGCGCTGATCGCCTCGACCATGCCGTTGACCTCGGCTTCGAACACCTGCAGTTCGAAGCCGAGAACTGCGAGGTTGTACGCGTAGTTGTGCGAGGCCCCACCACATGCCGCGTGTGAATGGATGGCCGTCAACATGACGTTGCGTTCGGTGTAGATTTCGCCGAATTTCCCAGCCAGCCGGCGTAGGACCTCGTCGTGAACGGACTGGAAGATCATGCAGTTGTCGACGCACACGTAGGCGACCCGTGACCCGCCGGACTCGAAGATGAAGGCGCGTGCGCGCATTCGCTGGTGCAGGCCTTCGGCGCGTTGGTCGAAGCTCGAGTAGCCCATCATGCCGACTTCGGCGACCGGTCCGGTCACGTCGGAAATTCCGACGCCCACCTGCAGTGACGCCGACGACTTGTCGGTGCGTGCGGATGAAACGGTGCGTGCCGGCGAAGCTGCGACGGCGTGGTTCGTCGACAGAGCGGCGAGCGCAGGTGCGGCGGCAGCGCCTGCCAGTACGGTGCGTCGGGTGATCTGCACGAGTGTCCTTTCGGGCGGTCTGACGCGAGTTGGTCAACCGTCCAGGAGTGTAGCCCGAGTCACACGTGACCGAAAGGGGTGCCGTCGGCCGACACTCAGATCGTTGTCGCCTCCCCGAACGTCATCGCCAGGTTTTTGATGGTCGTGGTCATCAGGGCCCGGCGGGGGAGTCCCAGTTTCCGAAGCTCCGCCGCCATCGGGTGACTACCCAGCTGAACCTCTGCTCCACCAGGGCGCGATTTGACGCCGGTCGGCGCCATGTCCCACGACGTGCACCTGGTTGCGCCGTCGAGATGCGAGTACGCGGCCAACGACATGTTGGCTCCGCCGCCAGGCACGCTGACGCCGGACTTCACACTCAACTGTGTGATGAGTTTGCCGTCGCGCGAGACGGATCCGCGCTTGACCGAGCCGACGTGCTCGGTGTCGAACTCGGCGAGCACCTTCGGGAATCCCCAGATTTCCCGGCCGGCGGCCTTGGTGAACTCTCCGTCCACCGGCAACTCGTGAATGAGTGCCCCTGCAGTTCCGGCAGCGAGCGAACGTAGATCTCCCAGCACCGAGGTTTCGGGAGGCGCAGTGTGGCTGCGCACCATGTACGTCACCCCGAATTCGTTGTACGGCCCTAGATCCCCATCGATGTAGTCGACAAAAACCAGGCCGCACAGCGCCCGGCCGGGACGGTATTGGAGGACGGTCAAGCCGGTGTAATCGATGATCGACTGCGCCGTTGCGCTGGGTACCGAGTACAACGCCATGAAGGCCGACGCGGTGCGAACTTCGACGGGCATCTCGACCTTCTTGCCCAGAATCGTGTAGCTCATGGCGCGACCACCCCGCGGAGTCCGTCGGATCCGTAGACGGGTTCGAGCATCGAGCGGAAATCCGGTCCGCGGCGCAGCATTTGGCCTCCGTCGACGTTGATGATCTGCCCGGTGATCCAGGTGGACTGCGGTCCGAGGAGGAAGGAAGCGAGTCCGGCGACGTCCTCGACCTCGCCGACGCGTTCGAGCGGAGTGTTGGCCAGGTAATCGTCCAGGATGGGGCCACCGTCGGTGATGAGCGCGACCAGATCCGTTCGGGTCAGACCCGGCCGGATCGCATTGACACGAATGTTGCTGGCGCCCAGTTCGTCTGCCGCCAATTGCACCAGGTGGTCGACGCCGGACTTCGAGACGCCGTACGCGCCGAACCAGCGATGTGTGTTGCTGCTGGCGATCGACGAGATCGCGACGATGGATCCACCGCCGCCTGCCGCCAGCGCCCGCGCGCCGTGCTTGATCGTCAGCATGGTCCCCGTGACGTTGAGGTCGACGGTGCGGCGCCACGCGTCGACGTCGAGTTGCGTGACCGGTGCGATGGTTTCGTTCCCGCCGGCGCAGGCCACGACTCCGTCGAGCTTTCCGGTGACGGAGACCGCCGCGGCAACAGCGGCGACGACGTCTGCCTCGATCGTGACGTCGGTAGGGGAGACGCTGACCGATCCTTCCGGACTCGACTGCCGGATCGATTCGGCGGCAGCTTCGAGTTTCTCCTTGTTGCGTCCGCAGATCGTGACGTGAGCGCCAGACGCAACCAGCGAACGAGCGATGCCCAGACCGATGCCACTACCGCCGCCGGTCACCAGTATCGATGTGCCGGTGAAAGTGGGTATGCCCGCTGAGGCGGTGTCGTCGTCCATGTGTGTCTCCTGGTCGTTGCTCCGGCGGGCTCGCGTGCTGATTCTGGAGGTTTTCCGGTTCGGCTTCGGTGAAAACGCCCCACGCTATATAGGAACAGGTTCTACTTATTGTGGCAAGGGTTGTGCGAGAGGTGGAGTGATGGCTACCAGACCGACCTTCGATTTGATCGACGGACGCTTCTACAGCGGAGACCTCGGGAATGTGCGCGACGCATACGCCTGGATGCGTGATCACGAGCCCGTGTACCGAGACGACGCCAACGGAATCACCGCGGCCGCGAGCTACGACGCCGTCGTCGCAGCCGAGCGGGATCCCGAACTGTTCTCCAACGCCGGCGGCATCCGTCCCGAAACGGGTCCATTGCCGCAGATGATCGACATGGACGACCCGCAGCACCTCACGCGTCGACGCTTGGTCAACGCGGGTTTCACACGTAAGAAGGTCGAAGCCAAGGCCGGCCGTATCCGGGAGATCTGCGATCAACTGATCGACGCCGTCTGTGAGAAAGGAGAAGCCGACTTCGTCGCAGACCTGGCCGCACCACTTCCCATGGCCGTCATCGGCGACATGTTGGGTGTCCGTCCCGAGGAACGCGCGTTGTTTCTGCGGTGGTCGGATGATCTGGTGAAGGCATTGGGAAGCAACGCTTCCCAGGAGCAACTGCAGGCCATGATGGCTGCGTATGTCGACTTCACCGCGTACATGATGCGAACCATTGCCGAGCGGAGGAGCGAGCCGGCCGACGATTTGGTGAGCACATTGATTCACAGCGCGGTTGACGGCGAGGCCCTCTCCGATCAGGAAATCGTCAACGAGTCCCTACTGATACTCATCGGCGGTGACGAGACCACACGGCACGTCCTGAGCGGCGGCATGGAGCAGCTGCTGCGCCATCCGGACCAGCATCGAGCGCTGGTCGACGATCCCGATGCCATTCCGTTGGCTTTGGAGGAGATGCTGCGGTGGTCGTCGCCGATCAAGAACATGGCTCGAACTCTGACCCGTGATACCGATTTCTTCGGTGCGCAACTGAAGGCGGGTGAGAAGATGCTGCTGCTCTTCGAATCGGCAAATTTCGACGAGTCCGTGTTCCTGAACGCCGAACGGTTCGATATCGGCCGCACACCGAATCCACACGTGGCCTTCGGCTTCGGAACGCATTTCTGTCTGGGTAATCAGCTGGCCAGGCTCGAGGGACGGATCATGTTCGAGCAACTCTTCGCCAGGCTGCCGGGAATGGCACTTGCCACCGACGCGCCGTTGCAGCGGCGTGCCGCCAACTTCGTGTCCGGTCTCGAATCGATGCCGGTGCGGTTTACCGCTTCGGCGCCGTCAGCCGGGTAGTTGGCAGTTGGGAGGCGCAGCATCTTCGGAGAGGGGGCTGCCCGCCGGATTGACGTAGACGACCTCGAGTACCAATGGTGTTGTCTGCGAGTTGTTTCCGATGTGCACATGATCTGAACCGCTCGGTTCGATCAAAGTATTTCCGGCGCTGTAGATCCCGTCGACGGAGCAATCGGATCGGTAGTGGCTCAACGTGCCCTGCGCGATCAGTGCGTAGAGCGTCCCGTCGTGGAAGTGCCAACCGGTGGAACCGCCGGGGTCGATGGTGATCTGACGCAGGATGTAGTCCTTGCCGTCGAAAGTCACCTGCCCGAGGATTTCACCGTGTACTCCCGTGCTCGGTGTTGCCGACGCATTGATCGGCGTCAGAGACAGCCCGATCGCTGCGGACACTGCAAGCAGAACCTGATGGCGTTTACGCATGAGCGGCCCTCCCAGACGGATGTGCTCCTGAGTGTCCTCCGTCGGCGCCCGGTTTATCCCAGTTTTCGTGGATCTTGCAGGGTGAAGGCAGAGGTATGCCCTTGAGTGGCGGTTACGCTCGTGCCATGCAGCAAGTCGCGACGAGGCGCCGGAGCCAGCCGCCGCCTGCGCGCTTCATGTTCGAGGCATTGATCGATCCGTACCGCCAGCCCGCCCGGCACTGGCTGGAACTGCTCGAGACCGAGGTCGAACCGGAGATCGTCAGGGCCGTAGAACCGGAGCTGGTGATCTGGTCGTCGATCTGGCCGGACCGCCCTGACGCCGTCATCCGATTCGACATCGAGGCGGTCGGAAACGGCACGATGCTGCGTTGGACGCTCTTCCTCGAAGATCCGATACCGTCGGAGGCGGAGGTCGTGCGGATGCGAAAGCGGCTCAACACCTTGATAAATGCGAATCTCAGGTTCAACTTCGGCCAATAAGTTGGATCACTGCCGCATTACTTGGTGTCGACTCGGCCGATCGGGTCGGCGTTGTCGCAGAACGCGGCCCGGGCCGCTGGCCAGCTGGTCTCATCGATGCGCAACGCGGTCCGAAGGTAGGCAGTACTCATCCGTTGGATGGCGGCGACCCGCTCTGGGTTCTCGTCAGTGGTCTCGGCGACTTCGTATCCGACGATTCCGCCGAGTGCGTGCTCGGCACCGTAGAAGGTCAGGAGGTCGGTGGCTCCGGGGCTGTGCGTGTAGGCGTCGGTGAACCAGTCAGGTCCGCGGCTGGACATCTTGGACTGGTCGTGGTCGCCCGCGACGACGAGTGTCGGCGTCGTCAGTTCCTGGAACGAGGGGCGCATGAACGGGAAGTTCGCCTGTGCGAACGGATGCAGGTTCTCGCCGCCGAGACCGGTTGCTGCGAACAGGATTCCCGCGGTGACGCGGCTGTCGGACATGTTCTGGCCGACCTGGCCGGCCTCGTCGAAGACCCTTGCTCCGAGGAGCGACTGAGCGGTTTGCCCGCCCCAGGAGTGACCAGTGACGGCAACTCGACTGCGGTCGATGCGGCCGGCAAGTCCGGGCACGGCAATTTCGATGGTGTCGAGCTGATCAAGGATGCGTGTGAGATCCGCGATCCTCTCGGTCCAGATCGTCGGGAAAACCGGGTGGTCGAACCCGAAACCGTTCCGGCGCGAGTCCAGATGTGTCGGCTGGATCACCACGAATCCGTGGGATGCCCAGAATGCCGTGAGTGGCGAGTATCCATCGAGGTTCCAGCCGTTGCCGTGGGAGAACACCACAACGGGGAGGTTCGTGCCTGCTGCCGGAGCAGACACACGTACTTCCAGCGGGACAGGTCGATCGGGGGCGAACAACTCGACGGGGGCAACGGAGACGACCGGGGTGCCGGCGCCGATGATGCCGTTCAGAGTGTCGATCATTGATGAGGTCATGGCAAGTTCCTTGCTGAGGCTGCACCCTGCGATACTGTTTATCGGAGCGTCGTTCCGCAACATTACGGAGCGGTGTTCCGTAATGCAAACATATGTTGTGAGTCAGCGAGGAGTGCACATGGCTGATGCCCAGGACGAGCAGTCGCGCGTCGCCTCTCCCAAGCAAGTCGGTCGCCCACGTCGAAGCGAGCAGGCGCTGCTCGACGCGGCGGCAGCAGTGTTCGTAGAGTCCGGAGTCGACGCTCCGGTGCGGGAGATTGCGGCGAAGGCCGGCGTCGGCATGGGGACGATCTACCGCCACTTCCCGACGCGTCCCGAGTTGGTGGTCGCCGTATACCGACACCAAGTCGAGGCGTGTGCGGACGCGGGCCCACAGATGCTCGCGGAGAGTGCAACGCCCGAGGCGGCTTTGCGGGCATGGGTGGCTTTGTTCGTGGAGTTCCTGGTAACCAAGCATGGGCTCGCCGGTGCACTGCAAGGAGACAGCGCCGGGTCCGACGCTCTGCATATCTACTTCGTCGACCGCCTCGTTCCGGTATGTGACTCCCTCCTCGCGGCAGCGCTCGAGTCCGTTGGCACTGCTTCGCGGGTCGATGCGTACAACGTGCTCAAAGGCATCGGGAACCTTTGTATCGGTGCTGGGTCCGATGCCCGGTACAAGGCCGAGGTCCTTGTACAACTATTCATCTCGGGCGTACTCGCGCGAGAGGTTCGTTGACGCTCGGCTCAGTCAGATCAACTCCGGATTCTCGGCGTACACCTCTTCGAGGATCGACATGTCGAACAGTTGGTCCGCCGTAATCTCCAGCCCCGCTTTCGACAGTGCCGCGATGTTCTGTTCGATCAGTTGGGGTGTCATCGTGAACAACCCGTTTGCTTTGGTATCTGCCGACACCACAAGATCGTTCTGTGCGGTGGCTTCCTTGATCTGCTCTTCGAGTTCCAGGTTCTGGTCCTTGCCGTAGACCTCGACGGCAAGCCGCGCCGACTCTGCCGGATCAGCGACCGCATCCTTCCATCCCTGGATCTCGGCCTTCAGGAATGCCTTGAGCTTGTCCCTCTCGTTGTCGATGGTGGACTGGAGAACCGTGAACGATTCGGCGACCAACGGCAAGTTGTAGTCCGCGAAGAGGAAGTGGGCGTTGGGGAAACCTTTGGCGGCCAGTGTGATCGGCTCGTTGGTCACGTAGGAGACCCAGCCGTCCACCTCGCCGTTTGCCAGGGGGCTCGGATCGAACTGCGCGGGCACGATCGTCATCTGGCTTTCGGTCAGGCCGTTTGCTGCCAGGAGAGCTCCGAAGACGAGCTGATTGGAATCCTGGACGCCGATCTTCTTGCCGATCATGTCCTGCGGTGAGTTGATCGGTGCCGCAGCGGAACTGACAATCGCAAACGGATTCTTCTGGAACGTCGCCCCGACGATCCTTGCCTCCAGTCCATCGAGCACAGCGGGGGCTGTGAGCTGCGGTGCGGACATTCCGATCCACACCTTGCCGGTGTCCAAGCCGGCTTCGACGCCGGTGCCGGCTGCGCCACCTGCCACCAGGTCTACATTCCCGAACCCGGCATCCTTGTAGTACCCCTTGTCGAGAGCGAAGTACTCGCCGGCGAACTCGATGTTCTTGATCCAGGACAGCTGCACTGCAACTGTTCCGAATTCGGAACCGTCGTCCGTGGTTCCGCCACTCGAACTGCTGGAGTCACTGCTACACGCGAGCAATGAGGCACTGCCGGCGACTGCGATGCCGGTCAGCGCGGAGTAGCGGAAGAAGGCCCTGCGGTCCAGCTGGCGGACGGGCTTGAATGGCGTCATGAATCGGAACACTAGGGCCAGTCGGTTTCGTTCAGTTTGCTTGGGAGAGAGAGTTTGTTGAGGTCGTGTTAACAGATGTCACGACTTGCCCGCCGAAGGACCGAAACGAGACAGAGCGATGTTTTCGAAGATCCCGACCACGGCGTAGAGGACGATCGACACCACGGTGATCACCACGATAGATGCCCACAATTCGTTGTACTGGTAGCGCGGAATGGCTTTGATCATGCTCGAACCCAAGCCTTGACCGCTACCGAGCCATTCGCCGATCAGTGCTCCGATCAAAGCGCCGGGCACTGACACCCTAGCGGCGGCGAACACCGCCGGAAGTGCGGACGGTACCGACACCATTCGCAATGCGGTCCAACGACTCCCGCCGTACGCAGCGATGAGGTCTTGTGCCTGAGCCGGAGCGGCGCGCAGACCGACCATGATCATGACCAGGGCCGGGAAGAACACCACTATCGCAACCATGACCGTCACACCCACGATTCCGCGGCCGAATATCAGGACGATGATCGGGGTCATCGCAACGAGAGGAACAGATCGTAGAAGCATTGCAACGGGCATGAAAGTCTGTTCGACAGTGCGGGAAACGACGAAGATCGATGCCACCACGAGCGCGGCAGTCATTCCGACGGCAAAGCCGACACCGGCGTCGCGCAGAGTGATGAACAGGTTGTCGATGATGCCCGAACGAGCGTCGGCGGATTTAGGACCGGAGAACAGGTACTCCCAGACGTCGGCCGGCGTCTTTCCCACACGCGGGCCGACCTGGGGGAAGGTGTTGAGGAAGACCACCCAGATGACAAGCAGCAGTGCCGAGGCGATGGCAATCGGAGCGAGGAATCTCAATGTTCCTCGTACCGCGGTCATTTCTGTGCTCCCGGAGCGCTCGTCCACGGGGTGACGAGCCGGGCGATCGCTGCGACGACGGCGTATCCCAGGCCGGCGAGCAAGGCGGCGGCGATGGCCATTCCCCACGTTCGCGGGACGTTGTACGATGTCTGAGCGGCCGTGAGTGCGACGCCGATCCCGCTGTCCACCCCGCCGAGATACTCTCCGAGGATGGCACCGAGTACAGCCGAGGGTGCAGCAATCTTGAGGGCGGCAAAGGTACTCGGAAGTGCGCTCACCAGTTGAACTTTGGTGAACTTCTGCCAACGCCCACCGCCGTAGGCGGCAACGAGATCGAGGCTCGTCTTGTCTGCCGATCTCAGGCCTGCGAGTGTGCCGACCATCGTGGTGAAGAAGCAGTACATCGCGGCGAGAAAGATCGTGGGGGTCCGGCCGCCGAAGACGACCAGGATGATTGGGCCAAGCGCCAACAGCGGTGTGCAGTAGCTCAGGATCGCCAATTGTGTGGCCAATCCCTCGATGGGCGGAATGAGGACGACAAGCACGGCAAGCGTGATCGCCAGCAGATTTCCCCAGAGAAAGCCCTGCAGCGCACCGGAAGCCGTGACGGTGAAATTGGGTCCGTAGAGCGACCAACCGTCGTCGAACATCGTCGAGACAACCACCCACGGCGTCGGAATCGTACCTCCCGCAACACCGGCCGCCGCCAGAATCCACCAGAGAGCGATCAGTCCGCAGATGCCGACTGCACCGCCGAACCACGTTGGACGCTTCAATCGGATCCGGCGCGGCACAGATGGCTGCGCCGCCGCGGTCGCGACGTTCTCGATATCGGTAATTGTCATGCGACGCCTGCTTTTCCGAAGAGCAGTCCGGAGAGGTAGTCGTGGATCTCGTGGAACTCGGGTGTACGCATCATCTCGGGAGTACGCGGGCGCGGCAGGTCGATCGGCACGACTTCGAGGACGCGTCCGGGCCTCGGCGTCATGACGGCAACGACGTCGGAGAGGAACACGGCTTCGGCGATTCCGTGAGTCACCATCAACGTGGTCGCCGGCTTCTCGGTCCAGATCCTGAGCAATTCGATGTTGAGTCGTTGTCGGGTCATGTCGTCCAGCGCGCCGAAGGGTTCGTCGAGTAGGAGGACACTCGGCTTGACCACGAGCGATCGTGCGATCGACACACGCTGACGCATACCGCCGGACAATTGAGCGGGCTTGGCCTTCTCGAATCCTTCGAGGCCGACGAGAGCGATCAGGTCGGCGATCTGGTCGGGGTCGGGATCGATGCCGGCAACCTGCAGCGGCAGTTTGATGTTGGAGGTCACCGTCCGCCACGGCAGCAAAGCCGAATCCTGGAAGGCGATTCCGAGTTCGCGGCGCTTGCGTAACTCGGCCGGAGACTGTCCGTTGACAAGTGCTGTTCCCGACGTCGGAGTGTCGAGGCCCGCAAGGATGCGGAGAACGGTGGACTTCCCGCATCCGGACGGCCCGAGCAGAGACAGAAAGGAGCCTTCGCTGGTTTGAAGGGACACGTCGGTCAGCGCGGTCACCGACCGACGACCCATCTCGAAGGTCTTGCCGAGGCCGGAGATGTCGAGACCGGTTCCAGCGGGGCGAGGTGTGGTGACGGGACTGGTCATTCCCGCACAGTACGAACGTCCGGTTGCGGTCATGTTGCCTGCGCGTCACCGCTGCGTGAGGCTGGTTCGGCGTCTCCTGTCACAGCGCCGTGGTGAGATGGACGTCTGGACGGAGTGAGGGGAGCGAAGATTGCTGAAGTTGTACCGGGCCGAGCGTTCGGACACCTTGGTCTCGGCGTTGGCCACGCTCCTCCGTACACCGCTGTCGGATCCATTCGCCCGGGAAACTGTTGCGGTGCCGGCCAAGGGCGTCGAGCGTTGGCTCAATCAGCGGCTGTCCTCCCAGCTAGGCACGTCCGGACCGTCAGCAGTGGACGGAATTTCTGCGAACATCGCGTTTCCATCACCCGCGCGCCTGGTCGCGGAGTCCGTGGCCGCGGTCAGTGGAATCACGGCTGACGACGACCCATGGTCGCCGACGCGATTGGTATGGACGGTTCTCGACGTGATCGACGAGTCCCTCGGCGAGCCCTGGTGCGGAGTCCTGGCGAAACATCTCGAAGGCCATCGTGAAGGTCGACGGTTTGCCTCCGCCACACATGTCACCGAACTCTTCCGCAGTTATGCCGCGCAACGACCACAGATGCTGATCGACTGGGCCGCCGGGCGGTTGACCGACGGACACGGATTGGCGCTGTCGGAGGATTTCGAATGGCAGGCACGTCTGTGGTGCATCGTCGCGGACAAGATCGACGTTCCGGGGCCCGCAGAGCGACTGGGGCAAGTGAGCCGCGCGCTGGTCGAGGACCCGGCCTTGGTCGACCTACCGGAACGTCTGTCGGTCTTCGGGCCGACCCGGCTGCCGGTCGATCAGCGAATGATCTTGAGCGCACTCAGTGCGAATCGGGACGTGCACATCTGGCTCCCGCATCCCAGCCCCGCGCTGTGGACCAAGATGAGCTCGCGCATACCGCCTCGAAGTGAGAGCACGATCCGACGTTCGGAAGACGGGTCGGCGCTGATATCCGCCAATCCGTTGCTGTCGAGTCTTGCTCGCGACGTTCGTGAACTTCAGATCAGCCTCGGTGCCGCCGAGTTCGAGTCGGTGCATCTTCCCGAACCAGCCGGCCCGAAATCCCTCCTGGCGACGGTCAAGGCCGATGTCATCGCAGATCGTGCTCCCAGCGTTGCAGCGGAACCGGACGGGACAGTTCAGGTCCACGCTTGCCACGGGCCGGCACGGCAGGTCGAGGTGCTCCGCGAATGCCTGCTCCGATTGTTCGAGGACGACCCGACATTGCAGCCGCGCGACGTACTCGTGATGTGCCCGGACGTCGAAACGTACGCACCTTTGGTTCGTGCTGCATTCGGGCAAGGCGTCCATGGCCACCCGGGGCATCTCCTTCGAGTAAGGCTGGCAGACCGCGGATTACGTCAGACCAATCCTGTCCTGGCCGTTCTCGGCTCTCTCCTCGAATTGGCCGACGGCCGGGCTACAGCCAGTGAGGTTCTCGACCTGGCCGCGACCGAGCCTGTCCGCACACGTTTTTCGTGGGGCGACGACGAGTTGGAAAGACTGCGGGAATGGACGACGGAAGCGGGTGCTCGCTGGGGAATCGGTAGTCGGCAGCGTGCCACGTTCGGTCTCGATGCATTTCCGCAGAACACCTTCAACACCGCCATGGACCGAATCTTGTTGGGGGTCAGCGCGGACGAATCGGAAAATGCCTGGTTGGATCTCGCGCTGCCACTCGATGACGTGGACGGCACAGACATCGATCTGAGTGGTCGTTTCGCAGAGTTCGTCGATCGCCTGGCAGTCTCGCTTCGCGATCTTGCCGGCCCACATTCGCCGGCCGAATGGCTTCGTGTGCTGATGCGGGCCCTGGATCTGCTGACCGACACTGCGCCCGCAGATTCCTGGCAGAGCGCGGGGGCCCACCGCGAACTGGTAGCTGCTGTCGAATTCGGCGGAGAGACGGTGTTACGTCTGGCCGATGTTCGCGCGATGCTCTCGCGCAGCCTCGCGGGCAGACCTACGCGTGCCAACTTCCGAACCGGCGAACTGACGGTGTGCACGATGGTTCCGATGCGTTCGGTGCCGCATCGCGTGGTCGTTCTGATCGGGCTCGACGACGAAGTGTTCCCTCGAACCGGTGGAGTCGACGGCGACGACATCTTGTCCCGTGATCCCGTTGTGGGGGAGCGTGATCTGCGCAGTGAAGACCGGCAACTGCTTCTCGATGCCGTGATGTCTGCGGGTGAGCATCTGATTCTGTTGTATACCGGTGCCGATCCGGTCACCGGCGTCGTCAGACCACCGGCGATCCCCCTCAGTGGCCTCCTCGACGTACTCAGTGCGACGGTGGGCCCGGAAGCGATCAACGGGGTGCTGACTCGACACCCGTTGCAGTCGTTCGACAATCGAAACTTCGCGCCGAACAAGCCGTTCAGCTTCGACACGGCAGCGCTGGCCGGTGCCAGGGCTGCTGCCGGAACACCGATCGAATTGCCGACAGTCTTGTCGGCCAAGCTACTCGAGGTGCATCCGAAGGAAGTGAACCTTGCCGACCTGGTGAACTTCCTCGTACACCCCGCCCGTGGTTTTCTGCGCCAACGCCTCGGCGTCCGGGTACCGGAACTCGACGACGACATCGCGGATTCGCTGGCAACCGAGCTCGATCCACTGTCCACCTGGGCTCTGGGTGACCGGATGCTTCTCTCGCGCTTGGCTGGACGCAGCTCGGCGGATTTCCGTGCAGCCGAGTGGCGCCGCGGTACTTTGCCGCCCTACAACCTGGGCGCCTCGGTTCTGGGCAACGTCGAGTGGGTGGTAGACCAACTTGCCGGTCTTGCATTGCCACACCTCGAGGGCGACTCCGAGGCTGTCGACGTCGACATCGACCTCGGTGACGGGCGTCGTCTCACCGGAACGGTAACCGGTGTGCACGGCAATTCAGTGGTGCGGGCGTCGTATTCCTCACTGGCGCCTAAACATCGAATGACGGCCTGGATAAACCTGCTCGCCTTGAAAGCGCACGGACGACCCGGTGCGCTCGATGCAGTCTCCATCGGACGGGGCCGGGGAAAGATAGCAGCGGCACGGTCGGTGCTCGATGCGCCAGGCAATGCGGCCGAGATCCTGCAGCAACTGGTGGACCTACGCGAGCGGGGGCTGCAGCGTCCGTTGCCGATGTGGGCCGCTACTTCAGCCGAATATGCGCGCCGACGCTTTGGTGGCGAGTCGGTCGACGATGCGACAAACGGTGCGGACACCCAGTGGACCGGGCAGTACGGCGAGATGATCGATCCGAGCAACGCTTACGTTTTCGGAGAAGCTCGAACACTGGCGGAGTTGGCTGCGGATCCGCCGTCGGACGACGAATTCGTCTGGGCCGAGGAACCGACTCGATTCGGAGTTCTCGCCCGACGACTGTGGGATCCGTTGCTGACCAACGAAAGAGCGGAGTAACCCGTGGACTTCGACCTTTTGGGGCCGCTACCGACCGGCACCACGGTGTTGGAAGCGAGCGCCGGAACTGGCAAGACCTACGCGATCGTCGGACTCGCAACCCGTTGTGTTGCCGAAGGTCTCGCTGACATTTCGCAAGTTCTGCTGGTGACATTCAGCCGGGCCGCCACTCAGGAACTTCGTGAGCGTGCCAGGGAGAGGTTCGCCGGAGTGTCCGCCGCTCTGGTCGACCCGGAGGCGGCGAGGCGGTCGGATGATGATCTGGTGTCGTACCTCGCCACAGCTGACGACGAGGAGATCGGCGTGCGGCGTCGTCGACTCCTGCGCGCTCTCGCGGAGTTCGACGCCGGCACCATCACGACAACCCACAGTTTCTGTCAGAGGATGCTCGACGGACTCGGCATCGCCGGGGAACGCGAACCCGACACAACTTTTGTGGAGTCGGTCGACGACCTGATCAGTGAGGTCGTCTCGGATTTGTACCTCAGCCGCTACAGCCGGACGGACTCGTCTCCACCGTTTTCCACGAAGGACGCGCTGGCGATTGCCCGAAGCGCAGTCGGCGATGGTCAGGCAATTCTCGAACCCGACGGCGAGGAGGAGACCGCTCCCGGTCAGCGAGTCCTGTTCGCGGCGGCTGCTCGTCTCGAGGTCGAACGACGTAAGCGGACCAAAGGAATTCGCGACTTCAACGATCTGCTGACGCTGTTGCACGGTGTATTGACGGATCCGGAATACGGCCCCGTCGCGTGCCGTCGGGTGCGCGAAAAGTTCAAGGTCGTGCTGATCGACGAGTTCCAGGACACCGATCCGTTGCAGTGGGACATTCTGCGGTTGGCCTTCCACGGTCACACCACCCTGGTCCTGGTCGGTGATCCCAAACAAGCCATCTATGCGTTCCGCGGGGCAGAAGTCCTGAGTTATCTCGATGCGGTCAATCAGGCGGATGCGCACCAGGAGTTGACCACCAATTGGCGCAGCGATCCAGGGTTGTTGGCGGCACTCGAACACCTCTACGGCGGCGCCGCACTGGGTAACGAGGGCATCGTCGCGCATCCAGTAGAGGCTTCGCACAAGAAGTCTCGGTTGTCCGGCCCGGTGCCGATGCGTGTACGCCATCTGCCGCGTACCGGAGCCGGACCGCTCAATCGTTCGGGATTTCCGGCCGTAGGCAGACTTCGCAGTCGCGTCGCGGACGACGTCGCAGCAGACGTGGTCGGACTGCTGGGCAGCGATGCCCGCTTGGCAGTCGACGGTGATCCGCGCCCGGTCGAGCCGGGAGACGTCGCGGTATTGGTGCGCACCCACAAGCAGGTGGCGATGATTCGCGATGCCCTCGATGCCGTAGGTGTACCGTCCGTATTGACCGGCGGTTCCAGTGTTTTCGCGACACCCAGCGCAACACAGTGGCTGTGGCTGCTGCAGGCGATCGAGCAGCCACACCGGTCTGATCGCGTCCGGTTGACCGCCCTCTCTCCGATTTTCGGGCGCACCGCCGAAGAATTGGACCTCGACGGCGACAACGTCGTCGCGGAACTCGCGGGTCAACTGCGCTCATACTCCGGGTTGTTCGCGCGCGTCGGGTTCGCAGCCGTGTTCGAAAGGATCTCCGCCGAAACGAATCTGGAGAAGCGTGTACTCGCGGCCCCGTCCGGCGAACGAGATTTCACCGATCTGCGGCACGTCGCACAACTTCTCGGCCGCGTCGCCACCGAGGAAGCGTTCGGGTTGAGCGCATTGGTTCGCTGGCTCTCCGATCGGATCAAGGACCCGACGTCCGGGAGTGCCACCGACAGAAGCCGTCGCCTCGACAGCGATGCTGCCGCTGTACAAATCGCAACCGTGCACGCCACCAAAGGGCTCGAATTCCCGATCGTCTACGTCCCGTTCAGTTGGGAGAGCGTAGGCGGCTTCAACTCTCCGACGCAGTTGTTGCACGATCCGGATGGGCGCCGCATCCTCGACGTCGGTGGGCAGGAAGGCCCGGGGCACAACGCCAGAAAGACTGTTGCGGAGGCTGAAGAAGCGGGCGAAGAACTGCGGCTGCTGTACGTGGCGCTGACCCGGGCGCAGTGCCAACTAGTGCTCTGGTGGGCGCCAAGCTACGGGACCTCACGCTCGCCACTGCACCGGTTGATGCTCGGACGTACACCCGGCATCGCCGAACCTGCTCGGGTAGTGAAGGTGCTCGACGACGGTACAACCGCAGCACGACTCGCGACGTGGCCGGCAGCAGCTTCCGATGTGATCTCGGTGGAACCTGTTGGTCCACATCCACCGTCGCCCGTCCAGTGGTCCGGTGCAGCCGCGAACGTGACCGAACTGGCCGCGGCGCGTTTCGATCGAGACCTGGACACTCTCTGGCGTCGTACGTCGTACTCGGCACTGACCGCCGGAGCGCACCACGCGGTCACGAGCACCGACAGTGAGGTAGAGGATCCCGAAAAGGACGACGAGCCAGAGGATTCCGTAGACGTCGGGACCGTCACCCCCTCGCCGCTGGAGGCGTTGCCTTCACCGATGAACGGTCTTCCGGCGGGCGCCGCATTCGGCACGCTGGTGCATGAAGTGCTCGAGGTGGTGGACACGGCTGCTTCAGACCTGAGAGCGGAACTCCGTATACGCTGCGCCGAGGCGGTCTCGGTTCGGGCGGCCGAAGTCGACTCCGAAGCACTCGCGGATGCGTTGTTGCTGGTGATGCAGACTCCACTGGGATTCGGAACCTTGGCCACGATCGCGCCGAAAGATCGTCTTCCCGAACTCGATTTCGAACTCCCACTGGCCGGTGGCGACGATCCGGTGTCGATGAGTGTCACACTTCGCGGAGTGTCGGAACTGTTGAGGCGCCACCTTCCCCCGGACGACATTCTGGCGTCGTACGCCGACCATCTTGACCGTGTCGAGACGTCACCGATGCGCGGGTTCCTGACGGGCAGTATCGACGCCGTCTTGCGGATCCCGGGCCCGTCGTTCGTGATCGTCGACTACAAGACAAATCGGCTGGGCCGCGGCGATCTGACGGCTGCCAACTACACGCGCGAACTCATGGCGACGGAGATGATGCGCTCGCACTATCCCTTGCAGGCACTGCTGTATTCGGTTGCGCTGCATCGGTATCTGCGGTGGCGACTGCCCGACTACGATCCGCATCGCCATCTCGGGGGTGCGCAGTATCAATTCGTGCGTGGGATGCTCGGCCCGGACAGTCCGCCGGAATGTGGTGTATTCGAATGGAAACCGCCTGCTCAGCTGACGGTTGAACTATCGGATCTGCTGGCCGGTCTTGATGCGTCCCACACAGTAGGGGAGAAGATTCGATGACCGAGGCGCAATTGGCGCAGCGCGCCAAAGGGATCGTGCGAATCTTCAACGAAGCCGGGGTTCTGGTTGCCGCCGACGTTCATGTCGCGACGAGAGTGTGCAGCCTGGGCGGTGAAACTTCCGAAGAAGTGATGCTAGCCGCGGCGTTGGCAGTTCGGGCCGTGCGATCAGGTTCGGTGTGCCTCGATCTACGACGGATGCGTGATGTGAGCGTCGACAATGCGACGGAAGACGAACTCACGTCGTTGCCGTGGCCCGAACCGTCGGAGATCGTTGCCGCCCTTCGCCTGAGCCCTCTGGTGATCGGCGGCAACGCCGGACCGCTCAGGCCCCTCCGGTTGGTCGACACGGACGACGGTGAGCTTCTCTACCTCGATCGGTACTTTCTGCAGGAGCAGACGATTCGGCGAGTGCTCGACGAGCGTGCGTCCACGTGGCCGCCCGCCGACCTGAAAGCGGTCCGAACGCGCCTGGATTCGCTGTTCGTCGACGAGAACGGGCCGACCACCGCCCCTGATCGTCAACGGATAGCCGCTGCTCTCGCCGCGACACAGTGGACGACGGTCATCGCCGGTGGGCCCGGAACCGGCAAAACCCATACGGTCGCACGTATTCTCGCTCTCCTGTCGGAGGAACTGGGTTCGAAGGCTCGCATCGGGCTGGCCGCACCGACGGGCAAAGCCGCAGCACGTCTGCAAGAGTCCGTACGTGAGCAGACCGCGAGCCTTGGCCTTCCCGAAGAACTAGCGGCCATGACCCTGCACCGGCTACTCGGTTGGCAGCGGGGGAGTTCGAGCCGTTTCAAATACAATGCGACCAACAGACTTCCATACGACGTGGTCGTCGTCGACGAGACGTCGATGGTCTCCCTCACCTTGATGGCGCGCCTGCTCGAGGCCGTTCGCCCCGATGCCCGTCTGCTGCTTGTCGGCGATCCCGATCAGTTGACCTCAGTCGACGCCGGCGCTGTTCTTGCTGACCTTGTCGCCCGCCCGGTAGAAGTCAGTGGAAATCCGGCGCTGACACAGTTGGTGGGTGACGATCTCACGGCCACTGGTTCCGAAGAGGCGCTGAGTGCGGATGAGCAGGATCGTCTGCGGGGCGGGATCATTCAACTCTCACGTGGGCGCCGCTTCGACGGAACCATCGCGTCGTTGGCCAGGGCAGTTCGAGCGGGAGATTCCGCTGAGGTTCTGCGCATCCTGCGTAGTGGCGATCCCGCAGTCTCCTTCCATTCTCCCGAGGACGTTGACGCATTGCGCGCCGATATCGTTGCGAGTTCAGAGGTGGTGACGAGGTCGGCTGAGGAGGGTGATGCGATCGGCGCCCTGAAAGGCCTGGAATCGCACCGCCTTCTGTGCGCGCACCGTGACGGACCGTACGGTGTCGGGCGGTGGGCGCAGCAGGCGATGGAGTGGGTCGGCACGGCATCAGGGCAATTCCTGGATCCGACGAGGTGGTATCCGGGCCAACCCCTGTTGGTGACGGCCAACGACTACGAGGCCAAGATCTACAACGGGGATGCCGGGGTGATCGTGCAGCGTGAGGATGGCGTTCCTATTGCCGCATTCCAGCGGGGGAGTGATGCGTTTCTGATTCACCCGAGCCAACTCTCGTCGGTGCAGACCGTTTACGCGATGACGATTCACCGGAGCCAGGGCAGCCAGTACGACACGGTATCGGTGATGCTGCCGGCCGAAGCGTCGTCACTACTGACCCGGGAGTTGCTGTACACGGCGATCACTCGCGCCAGAAACCATGTGAGGGTAATCGGCACGGAGGATTCCGTGAGGGCGGGAGTTCAGCGACAGGTGCTCAGGGCAAGTGGGCTGCGTCGGGAGATCCGTCCGTACGACGGGCCGTGAAAGTCGGATGTTGCGGATTCTCTTGGTCATTCGTTGTATACGACGAACACCTTGCGTACGGTCTCGGTGACCGTCCACGTACCCTTCCATCCGATTGGGAAGATTGCACTCGTACCGGCAACGAGATGTACGGGATCGCCGTCGTCCTCCTCGACGGTCATGGCGCCGGAGACGATGGTGATGATCTCGCCGCGGGTGAGGAACTCCCACCGCGACTTTCCCGGTTCGCTCTCCCAGACTCCGGATTGAATGCGGCCGTCGTCACTGGTGAACTCGACATCTGCACGAGTGATGATGTCTCCGCCGAGTGGCTCTGCACTGGGTTGGCCGAGCAGTGCTTGCTGGAAGATCCCACTTGCGCTGTTCAACTCTGCGGCACGGAAGGTAATGGTCACAATTCAATCCTGACTTTCGAAACTCATGTGAATCATCGGACTTGTCGATGATGTCGTGTGTCTGCTGGGTCGGGATAGGTTCACTTGTCGCATCTTTCGGCACTTCGCTCGTACAGATGTCGAAAGTGCGATCGGCCACCATTCAACCGGGGTTCAGAGACCCGGCTCGCGCCGAAACGTGACCGAGCCAATGGCAAAGGGCCCCGCGTCGGTGATTTCGAACGAGGGTGATCGGTTGTGAGGCCTTACGTGGTGGTCGTGGTCAACGAGGTGATGAAGCGCTCGGCTGCCGCGTCGACCTCGGCGTCGGGGGTGAGCAACCTCTGCAGCAACAGTCCTCGCAGACATGCGGTTGCGATGATGCTCTGCTGCTTTGCATCCACCACTGTGAATCCTTCGCGAAGTGCTGCCGCTTCGAGGAGGTGAGCCAAGTCGTCGAGGTCGGCGGCGAAATCTTGAAATGCTTTGTGCTCGTAAACCGCAAGTCCGGCCAGGTGAAAAAAGGTGCGGCTTCGATCTTCATGCTCGGCGTTCGAGTAGAAACTCCAGATCGCCCTGCACAGGGCCGGGAACCCGAGATCCTTGCCCATCGCGGCTATGACGAGGTTGTCACGGCGGCGCGCTTCCGACAGTACGGCGCTGAGGAGACCTGGTCGTGATCCGAAGTGATAGGTCAGAAGCGTGTGGTGCACTCCGAGTCGCTCCGCTACTTGGCGCATCGACAGCTTCGGACTTGGGCCGGTTTCACCGAACTCGTCGAACAGTGCTTGTAACAGTCGCTCTCGACCCTCCCCAACCGGCGATCTCACGCTACCTCCATTGACGGGTTCACCACTGTTGAGTACGGTACCGCATATCGAATTCACCAGTGTTTAGGAGAGTGGTTTCTAATGCTCGGGAGGTCCCTTTGACTGACGTATGGTTTGCCGGCGGCATGGTCGCGGATGGATCGGGTACCGACCCGGTCGAAGTCGACGTGTGCGTGAGTGGCGGCATTGTCACAGCGATCGGACAGGCGCCGTCGGGTTCGACGACAGTTGACTTGGACGGCATGCTTCTGACTCCGGGGCTGATCGATGCTCATGTCCACCTGGGTATTTCGAGTCCGATCCGAAGGCAATTCGGGTTTGAGCTCTCGGCAGCGGAACTGGCTGCGGGCATCTTCGCCACCGCGGGCGATGCCCTCGACGCGGGCTTCACCACGGTGCGAGACGTCGGTGGCATCGACGGCGGAGTCGTCGACGTTATTGCGAGCGGCAAGGTGCGTGGTCCGCGTGTCCTCTCGTGTGGTCCTGTGCAGTGCCAGACCGGTGGACACGGCTACTACGGGGCCGCATGGGAGCCGACCGAGCTGTGGAACATGCACCACATTCCAGGGCTCTGCGCCTTGTCCTTGATGTCGGGTAATGCCGACGAGCTACGACGCAACGTGCGCGAATCGTTCCGCCGAGGGGCCACATTTCTGAAACTGTGCGTCACCGGCGGTGTCGTCGGAGGCCATGACCGCCTCACCGACACACAGTTCACCGTCGAGGAAATCTCCGTGGCAGTGGAAGAAGCAGCGTCGCGCGGCACCTACGTCACGGTCCACGCGCACAACAATGCGGGCATTCGCAACGCAGTGCGGGCGGGAGTGCGGTGCGTGGAACACGGCACCGACATCGACGCGGAGACTGCCCAGTTGATGCGCGAGCATGACGTGGCTCTGGTCCCTACCTTCGCCGTGGTCGAGCAGTTGACGGACACCGAAAGCATGGACCTGGACCCTGCAATACGAGAACGTGCAGCCGGAGTGCGTCAACGCATGGCCAGAGCGCTCGCGGCCTCTCGCGCAGCAGGCCTGAGGATCGGCCTGGGCTCGGACCTCATCGGGCCGCACCAAAAGCGCCGAGGTGAGGAGTTGCGCTTGCGCGCGGAGTTGGAGTCGCCGATGCATGCACTCGTTTCGGCCACCAGCGTCAATGCCGACATTCTCGGTATCGGGAAAACCGTCGGGACTATCCGCGTCGGTATGCAGGCGGACATGGTTGCCTGGCAGCAAGACCCACTCCGAGACGCAAAGGTGTTCGCCGATCCGGACATGGCTGCTCTCGTCGTGAAGTCCGGCAATATCGTCAAGGGAGACGTTCGATGAGCGCAATGCTGCACGGATGTTTTGCAGACACGGAGTACTTCGAAATAACGGCGAAGTCGGGGCACAGCTACGGCGTCTGGGTGACCACACCCCCCGGCTACGCGGACTCCACGGATCCCTTACCGCTGATCTACGTGATGGACGGCAACTGGGCTGTAGGTCTTACCGCCCCGCTCATCGTCACGCAGGCAGACCCGTACCTGACGGTCGCCCCGTACATTCAGGTCAGTGTCGGATATGCCGGTGAGGAGGCCGCCAACTGGGCACGGCTCCGCAACCGCGATCTCGTGCCGCCTGGGGAACCGGTAGGCGAAGAAATGATGGCTACTCTTGCCGCTGCTCGCGACTCGGGTGCAATGACCCAGGAGTACGTGGACGCCTACCTCGAGGAGCTGGCAGACACCCACGGGGACGTCTTCCTCGACTTCCTGACCAACGAACTCCACCCTCGCCTGTACTCGTCGGAGCTACGTGTCAGCGAGTCCGGGCACGGACTCTTCGGGTACTCGTACGGAGGCCTTTTCGCCCTCTACGCATGGCTGCGCGACGCGCCCCCATTCGCGACCTTCGGTGCGGGTAGTCCCGGAGTTGTGAACGCTGACAGCCAGATCCACACACTGGTCGAGGCGCTGCCCGAGCGTGGCGTGGGCTCAGTTGTGCCGCAGCTGCACGTTACGCTGAACGAAGCCGAACTGACTGGACCAATTCCGATCTATCGCGGACTGTCACGCAACGTTCTCGCCGTCGTGGAGCAGTTGCATGGCAAGGGACGGTCGCAGGATGTTTCGACCGCGTTGTTGCACGAGACGCACGTTACCGGGCTGCAGGCATCGTTCCTGAGCTACTTGAAGACCTGCCATGCACGTTAGAGCTCTCCGTCCCGGAGACGATGTGCCGCTGACACGTTCTAGGGCGATTTTCCGTAGACGCCGTTGAAGGAGAAGTCGGCTGTGGGTGTCCACCACGTGGTGGACACCCACAGCCGTGTCTCTTCAGTTGTCGCGGCTATCGATTCTCCAAGCCGGACAACACTTCTAACCCATGACCGTCCCGGTCGACTCGGCATTGGGTGCCCGAAGGCGGGAGAATGCGCCGAGGTCGATTTCGAGCCCGGTGTGCATCCCGACATAGGTCAGGGGATCAGCGTCGTGATCGTGTCCAGCTTCCACTTCGTCGATGATCCTGGACATGAGGCGCCCAGCGATGGGCGCATTTTTGAATTGGTTCCCGCTGGTGCCCATGGCGACGTAGAAACCTTGTCTGTCTGTCTTGTCGTAGATCGGGGTCCAGTCAGACGCTGCGTCGTACACGCCGGCAATACCTTTCGGTTGTGAAGGGACCTCCAGGGTGGGGAAACGCCTGGCGGCGCGGAAAACCTGCGCTTCGAATCGGGCAACAGTGCGATTCGGGTTTGCGGTATCAGGATCGTCGATCCACTCGAGCGGATCGCAATCCGGTTCGGTTCCGCCGACGAGGAAACCGTTTCCAGGTTCGGCTCGCATGTAGGTTCCGAGATCCAAATCGGCGATCATCGGGCCGAGGATCTCGTTTTCGTTGTACTCAGTGGGTGCGGTGATGTGATGGACTTCCTGACGCAAGGGCCGAACCGAAACCTTGAAGTCGGACCCGACATTCGAGAGCTTGTTGAACGCTCCTGACCAGGGGCCGGCGGCGTTGACGACAATCTTGGATTTCACACTTTCCCCGTCGTCGAGCCCTAGCTGCCATGTGCCGTCAGGCAACTGCTCGACTGCCACCACACGCGTGTTGTATGCGAAAACCGCACCGTGCGAACGTGCTGCCGCAGCAAGATTCGCGGCTGCCAGTTGCGGGTCGTCGACGAACCCCGCCTGCGGTGTGTACAGCGCGCCGAGCGTGGTTTCCGCATCTGCGAAGAAGGACTCCGAGTCGACTGGCTTCGGTGGATAGTATTTACCTGCGTCGATACCGGGAATCTTTTCGACGAGTGTCGTTGCGTCCCAAAGTTGGTAGTCGATTCCGATCTTCTCGAACAGTCCAATCGTGCGCGCGTGGGGTGCGACGTCGACATCGAGCAGTGCCATCCCGCATTGCCGAAACTTCGCAAGCGCGCCGTCGACTGTCGCGTTGAGATGCTCGTTCCAGTTTTGCCAGCAATGCAGCGACTCCCAAGCCGCAGCCATACCGTCGAATGTGGAGTAGTTGAACCGGATGACCGCACTGGATGCACTGGTCGAGCCGTAGCCCGGACCACCAGACTTGTCGATGACCAGGACTTCGTAGCCTCGAGCGGCCAGTTCGTAGGCGATGGAGCTGCCGATCACTCCAGCTCCGACCACAACTGCATCGGTCTTGTCGGTAGGCACTTTCGGCCCCTCTTTCTACTGATGGCTTCGCCGGATCGAAAGCGCAGCTATTCGATCCGGCGAGCTTGGGTTCTGGTAATTCTGACGCCGTCGACTTCCTCTGGAGACCCGTATCCCGACTTCTCGGATTCGGCTCTGCCTTAATGGATTTGGTACCTGAAAGTCCAGAGGTGTCCGTCGTCCTCAACTCTCTCGTGGCGGCCATCGGAACGCTATCGACAGCTGCTCAAAAAATCACAGCCGTGGCGCGTCCGTTGTCAGAAATGTTTCGTCGAGCTGCCCCGCGTGGCAGACCAGTCTTTCGATTCCGGAATCCCTCGCCACAGAATGGGAAGTGCGATCAAAGCGATGGCGGTCGCGTAGAAGGCAGGCGACAGATCGCTTCCAGTGGCGTTGACCAGTGCTGCGCACACCAGCGGCGCAGTTCCTGCAAAGAGCGCATATGCGATGTTGTAGGGGATTGCCGTGCCGGTGAATCGAGCATGCGTCGGCATCATTTCGAGGATTACGAGCAAAGCGGACGCGAGTAGGGAAAGCGCGATGACCAGAGCAGCCAGTGCAATGGCAATCGCGAAAATGTTTCCGGTGCCGATGAGCATGTAGCTGGGCACCGAAACGAAAACTGACATCACCATGCCGATTCTGACGAGAGGTCTCCGGCCGATTCGGTCGACCGTGGCGCCGAAGAAGATGAACAGCGGGACTGCGAGAACCAAAGCGCCGGTTGTCATCAGCAGTGCCACCGTGCTCGAAACGTCGGCTGAAAGAATCAGAAATGTCGGCATGTAGCCGAGCAGCATATGAGTAACGACACCGAGCGAGGCGAAATACACGAATGACGTGAGCAGAGTCCGCCAGTGATTGCGGAACAGATCTGTGAGAGGGCGGGTTGGAAGGGAATCGTTTTCTTTCATTTCCTTGAAAGCCGGAGTTTCCTCGACCGCAAGCCTCATGAACAGTCCCACCATGGCGACAACGCCTCCGATGATGAACGGCCAACGCCATCCCCCTTCGGCAAAGGACTCAGTGCCGACCAAGCTGAATGACAAGACTGTGACCGTGGCCAAGATGCTGCCGACGAACGACGAAGAGCTGATAATCCCTGCGTACAAGCCTCGGCGGTGAGACGGCGCATGCTCGACGACGAAGGTTGCCGCTCCGGTGTATTCGCCGCCGGCCGAGAATCCTTGAACCAAGCGACAGAGCAGCAGCAACAGCGGTGCTGCAACACCGATCGAAGCGTAGGTCGGTAAGAGGCCGATAGCCGCTGTCGAGCAGCCCATGAGCGTAATTGCCAGGGACAGTGACCTCCGCCGGCCGAGGCGGTCACCCAGTCTTCCGAAGAATATGCCGCCGGCAGGTCTGGCCAAGAATGCGACTCCGTAAAGAGCGAAGGTGGCAAGCAGTGCGCCACTGCCGAACTCCGGAGGGAAGAACACTGTCGCGAGAACTGCGGCAGTGAAACCGTAGATCGTGAAATCGAACCATTCGACGATGTTGCCTGTCGCGCCGGCGATCAGCGCCCTGCGGCGCGCCGATCGACGTCCGGGTGAAGTCTCGATTTGATGCTCTACAGGAGCATTCGCTGTACCGGTCATGAAAAATTCCTCTCGGGATATGCTGAATGGCAACGGTTTTGCGACGTCACGGTGGCCGATGTCGTTCGGAGGCATGCGAAATTGAAAGAGGCCGACCGGACCCACGTTGATCGGGCGAACGGAGGTTGCGATCGATTCCGGATCAGGGACGACGCTTTCTCACGCGAGAGCGTGTCGGCTGGCTTCGGCCCACAATGCAAATCTCACGGCTGCAACGAATCTCGTCGCTTTCGTGCAACCTGTCGTTGCTGGGTATGCCTGGTCGCGGGCCGAGCGAACACGTTCCGGGTCTCATGTGCTTCGGCATGTAGCGAGCCTATGGCGCGAAAGTTAGTTGCATCACTGTCATTCGTTCAAATTGTCGCGGACGAATTTAGTCATATGTTGCAAAACGGCGAGCGTGGCTCGTACAGTTCGACCATGGCCGGAGAACTACAGCATTTGGTGGATACTACCGGGCGCCGACTGGACCGTTCCGTTGCGATCGATGATGCACAGATCCGTCTACTCGCGTACAACTCGCATGACAGTGCCGTCGATTCAGTCAGAATGAATTCCGTTCTACAGCGGAATGTTTCACGCGAGATTGTGGACTTCATCTACGCGAGTGGAGGCCGTGAAGCCCTCGATCTCTTCACTGTTCCCGTCAACGAAGGACTAGGGCTGACCCTTGGCCGGGTCGGGATGCCGATCCGGTACCGCAATGCGCTGCTGGGCTTCGTCTGGCTGTTGACTTCAGAGGGCGAAGTTGACGAGGATCAAGCCGAGGTCTTGAGGCGCACGGCTGATGCGGCGGCGATGATCCTCCACCGCGAACAGTTGCTGGACGAGTTGTCCCGAAGTCGGGAGCGGGAACTTACTCGAGACGTACTGTCTGGCGAGCGGTCGCTGCGCGAGGACGCGGCAAGCAGATTGGCTGATGAGGGCTTGATGGCTGCGGGTCCAGCAGTCGCGGTCACTATGTTGCTTCGTCCCGTGGACCGGTCGACATTGACCGAAAGAGATCGTCTGAGTGTTGCCGTCGGCGTCGATCAGCTTCGGCGGAGGCTCCCGCGGAACAGTGCAATCCAACTCGACCGCCCCGACCACAGTCTGTTGATCGTATCGGTGGCCGAACGCTCGACTCAAACCCATCTGGACTCGTTGATCGTGGCAGCCCGGGAGCGAGTCTTGTCTGAAAGTGGGCGCCAGAACATCGAATGTTGGGTTGGTATCGGTGAACCGCGAACCTCGGTTGCAGACGTGCGCGAATCCTACGAAGAGTCCAGACGTTCCGCAGATGTGGCCCAGGTCGTCAAGGTGCTCGGAAATGTTGTGCATTATCGGGATCTCGGCGTCTACGGACTTCTGGCCGAACTGTCGGAGGATCGACTCGAGAACAGTATTCACTCAGGTTTGCAGTCCTTGCTCAGCCATGAGGACTCAAAAAGTGAGGCTCTTCTCGCGACGCTGGAGAGCTTTTTGGACAATGCCGGTGACGTAAAGCGAACGTCCGAGGCGCTCTGTGTGCATCGAGGGAGCTTGTACTATCGTTTGCGGCGAATTCAGGAGATAACACGCGCAGACTTGGCAAACGGCGACGACCGGTTGGCATTGCATTTGAGTCTGAAAGTCGCGCGGTTGTTAGATCTCCGATGATCCCAACCGAGAAGAGGGGACTGCGGAAGAATCCAGCGGCTCAACGTAGTTTGGGGCTTTCGATCGTCAAGCATGATGGTTCTGGGGTGGGAAAGGAAGCGCGTCGTACATCGGCCGGGGTGGGTTGGCTTGACCTGCTGAGACGTTCATACGTTTGATCGGGCACCTTCTATCCTCCTGTCGGCAGATGCGGCGGAGTGCAACTTTTTCGGGCATTGAAAGTGCAGAATCGTCCAGATGGGTGTCGAGCTGCGTGAAGAACGCGCGTTTTTGCAAACCGAAATGACGACGAATTTGGTCTGAGTTCGGTCCCCCGGTACGCAGATGTTTGCGCGCAAACTGGACAATTTGTTGCCGACTGCACACAGGGGATTTCGCGTCCATCCCGTTGGCTCCCTTTACGGTTGGATTGGATCAGATACCTGAGCCGGTGCGATTTTTACGCACCCCTTGACTGCAGGTCTGGTCTGATCTTTCCGAAATTGGAGTCGCGGAGATATATGCAGTTGTTCGAGATCGTTCCCCCGAAATTGAACAAACGCGCCAGACTGGATTGTGGCCATTGATGCTGCACGTCTAGCCATTTGCTTGCTGCTGAACTGGCTGGTCAGTACGACACGGTATCGGTGATGTTGCCGGCCTAACGCCAAACGGTGAAATGGTTCTGCCAGGAGAACGACACGTTTTTGCCGGCATTCGAGACGACGACTCCGCGTGGATCAACTTCTGAGGGAAGGGGAACCGACCACATCATCTTTCCGTCGCGAGCCCGGATCGCGTGCATGCCGGTGTAGTCGCTGAAGACGAAGTGGTCGCCATCGGTTACCCCGCTGCGAACCCAGTACGCGTCTTGCCAGGGCGTTTGCCACAACTGTCGGCCACTCTCGATGTCGAGACCCGAGATTGTGCGAGTCTCGGGAGACGTGACCAGGATTGTTTTTCCTACCACTGCGGCGATGGCGCTTCCCGTCCCGGCCATCGCGGTGTTGACGATTTGTGAACTGCGCCAAAGTTCGTCACCGGAATTCGGGTCGTAGGCGCCGTCGCCGAGAAACATCGGCAGGCCCGTCGAGGACTTACTTGGGTAGGACGACGATGAGTACGAGGGAATCGGTATCGCACGAATCGTGGATCCATTTGAAGCCAAGAGGTTTTGGGTTCCCACATAGCCTGATCTGCCGCCGACACTAGTCAGGAACAATCCGTTCCCTGCCGGGGCAAGCGAATCACCCTCGAATCTGAATCGTTCTGCGCCGGAATCCAGATCGTAGATTCGATAGCGGTACTGTGGGTGCCCGCCATCGCCCTGTTCCATCGCAATGACAGTGTCGGTGTGAGGGACCGTGTAGACGGCCCCGAACTTCTCACTTGGTTCGAAGGTGCGAACGAAGTTGGCCGTTAAGTTGGTTGTGTTGCCGCTGGCGAGAATTCGTGTTCGAATCGTTCCGTCCATCCTTTCGCCGGACGTGTACACGGTGTCTCCGGTGATGACGGCGCCATTGAGATCGAAGTCGGTTCCGAGGTCGGACATAAGAGTTCCGGTCGCGGTATCTACAAAGATCATCCGTCGATCGCCCCAGCACGCGATGATCGTGGATTCGTTCTGCTGACTGCACTGGCCGATGACTCCGCCGATTCGCGTTTTCCACAGCGGACTTCCGTCGTCGGGATTCACACCGACCAGTGTGACGGCACCGACTCCCTGACTCGACGAAGACTCGTCGGTCTTGGGAAGGGGATAAGCAGTCGCGGCCACCAGCACGTCACCGACTTGGTATGTGTTGCCGTAGCCGTAGTAGCGATCGAGGCCGGAAGGCATCGACAGCAGTACGTCGCCGGAGTTGTCCGTGAGCGTTCGAACATCGAGTTCCCAAGCTTGTTGCGGAGGATCGGAGAGGTCCACGTCGACAACGCCCTGCTCGACGATCGGACCGCCTGTCTTCTGCTTCGGCGAGGCCGCCTCACTGGAGTCGGAGAGTGCCGATACGACGATGAACGCGATCGCCACGATCAACGCCAGTCCGAGGGCGACCAGTTTCCAGTGTTCCTTCAACCGAAGCTGCATCGAAAGACCGTAACCGATCGAGCAAACTGATCGGTTCGTTTCGCGGACGGCCGGCTCGATGTCGATCGCGAAATCGATCCCACGGCCTACCGCGTCAGGGCCGGGTAGCGTTTGTCTCCGACCAAGAGGCTGAGAACCGTCGCTGCGTAGTGAAAAACTCGGGGGGAAATTGCGGATCGTCCCTCGTTATCGCCGCCCGCTCAGGCACTCCAGGGACGCTATGGGCCGCACCGACCAAGTATCACCGTGACATCTTCGAGCCCACCCGGTGATCGCGGCACACCGGACCCGGACCTGCACAGCCCGCGCGTGGCGGAGGTCTTCGCTCAACTCTTCGACGCCCATGCCGCCGATCTTCGTCGCTACGTGTGTGCCCGAGCCGGCGAACATCATGCCGACGACCTCGTCGCCGAGGCTTTTGCCGTCGCGATCGATCGTCGATCCACCTACGACCCTAGCCGGGCTCCCGTTCGCGCTTGGTTGTTCGGCATCACCCACACCCTGCTCAGGGCACACTTTCGCTCCCAGGATCGCGCCGAACGCGCACTCGCGCGGGTACATGGCGAACGTGCCGTGTCCGAGACTGCGCCGGAAGACCTTGTCACGGCTCGGGTGGACGCGTCCCGCCGCCTCGAGGTGATCGCGTCGGCACTCGCCGAGCTGACGGAGGACGAACGCGACGTGCTGCTCCTCTCGTCCTGGGCCCATCTCGAGCCGGCTGAGATCGCGGAGATCCTGTCCGTGCCGGCCAGCACCGTCCGGTCCAGGCTGCACCGCACACGCACTCGCCTGCGGACTTTGCTGCTCGACTCCGAAAACCTCCAACAAGCCTCGGGAGAGAACTGATGCCGAATCGTCGGACCGATCCCCTGGACGACACGTTGCTCGAACTCCGCGATGCGCTCGACAAGCCGGACGTCGACGCCTTGGCAGCGATCCGGAATCGGGTCCTCGCCGACGCGGAAGCGGCCGAAAGTTCTCCGCCGGTACCCAGTCGCAGGTTTGCTCTGCGGCGCGTGCCCGCTTCGGTCTACGCCGGTGCCGCGGTGCTCATGGCCGTCTGCTTGGCTGCGGTGCTGGTGCAGTTCGCACCTTCAGAGCAGACAGGCACTACGGGTGGTGTGTCGCTGCCGGTGCCTTCCATCGAACTCGCCTCCGCCGAACACGTCCTACAGCAAGCCGCGCGCTCTCTCGAATCGATCGAGATGATCTCCGTTCAACAGGGACCGTTTCGACTCGTCGAGGAGCACGCGTGGGTCCAACAGGGGATGGAGTACGGATCTCCCTACGAAGCAGGGCCCGACGCTCAACGCAACGGCTACACCTACCTGCTCGAAACCCGTTCGCAGCTATGGATTCCGGCAGACGAAACACAAGAATGGCTCGAGCGGCGGTCAACTGGCCAGTCGCGGTGGCTCGGCGGCACGACGCCGGAGAGTGAATCAGCTCTGTACGTCGACGAAACCCGAAACGGGGAATGGCGTGCCCGCTGCGGCAGATTCTTCGACGACAATCGCGACAACATCAACTGCGTTCCGGACGACTGGGACGATCCCAACTTCTATGGGTCGCTGCCCGCTGACCCCGAGGGGTTGCTTCGATGGCTTCGCGACTACACGGCGCCGCGCGGTTCGACGCCGGAAGCGATGTTCCACATCGCGATTGAAATACTGAGAGCCGGCATGATGCCGCCTGACGTCAAAGCGCAGTGGTATCGCGCGATCGCCGGAATCGATGGTGTGGAGACCGTGGAACAGACCACGCTCGACGGTCGATCCGGAATCGCACTCGGGCTCAGTGGTGTTCACGAGCGTCGCGACTTGATCATCGATCCGGGAACCGGTGAGTTCATCGGTGAACGACGGGTCGCGGGCGCAGCTCCGGAAGATCCTTGGATAGCCCCCGGCACCGTGTTGGGGACAAGTTCGATCACTGTCCGACCCGTCGACGAATTGGGATCCGAATAGGGAACGTGCTCGGTGTGACGAAGTGTGGTGGCCTCGTACACACGAGACCACCACACCGACGGCGTCAGACGTAAGGCGAGTACGCCGGGAGATCCAACTGACCGTTGCCCGACAGTCCGATCACAATCACCTCGGGTTCGGTGACGGCGCGAGCGTGAGCGATGGCGCCGGCAACCGCGTGGGTTGATTCCGGAGCCGGGATGATCCCTTCGGCGCGGGCGAAAATCAGACCGGCCTGGAGCGCGTCGTCCTGATCGACCGCAATCGCATCCATGAGTCCGAGGTTGACCGCATGCGAGACCATCGGCGACATACCGTGGTAGCGAAGGCCACCGGCATGGATCGCCGGGGGAACGAAGTCCTTACCCAGAGTGTGCATCTTGAGCAGCGGAGTCAGCCCGGCGACGTCACCGAAGTCATAACGGTACTCGCCCTGGGTGAGGGACGGGCATGCCGAAGGCTCGCAGGCGACCAGACGAGTCTTGGTGCCTTCGCGAAGGTTTCGTCCCAGGAACGGGAAGGTGAGTCCGGCGAGGTTGGAACCGCCACCGGCGCAACCGAACACGGTGTCGGGGACGGCGTCGCCGGCTTCTTCGAGCTGGACCATTGCTTCCTGACCGATCACGGTCTGGTGAAGCATGACGTGGTTCAGCACGCTACCGAGTGAGTAGTGCGTGTTCGGATCCTGCGCAGCGACCTCGACGGCCTCACTGATCGCCATACCAAGCGAGCCGGTGGTGTCGGGATGCGACTTCAACAGTGCGCGTCCGGCTTCCGTCAGGTCGGAAGGCGACGGGTGACAGATTCCGCCGTATGCCTCCATCTGGATGCGTCGGTACGGCTTCGAATCGAAGGAGGAGCGAACCTGCCACACTTCGACGTCGAGTCCGAGCAGTGCGCCCGCGAACGACAGCGACGCACCCCACTGGCCTGCACCGGTTTCGGTGGTGAGCTTGGTGGTTCCTTCGATCGCGTTGTAGTACGCCTGCGCGACAGCAGTATTCGGCTTGTGTGAACCGACCGGGCTCACGCCTTCGTACTTGTAGTAGATGCGAGCAGGTGTGCCCAGAGCGCGCTCGAGTCGGTGCGCACGGAACAGGGGAGAGGGCCTCCACATGCCGTAGATCTCGCGAACCGTCTCCGGGATCTCGATGTAGCGCTCGGTTGCGACTTCCTGCGCGATGAGGTTCATCGGGAACAGCGGCGCCAAGTCCTCGGGGCCGAGCGGCTCACGAGTGCCCGGATGCAGGTGCGGGGGAACAGGCTCGGGGAGGTCAGCCGCCAGGTTGTACCAGTGCGTCGGCACTTTCGACGGGATGGAGACGCCCAAAGGCTCGAGCGAACGGTTGAGTGGGGTGGTGGTCAACTAACTCTCCTTCGTGGATTCGGTACCTGATCTTGGCGGTCGTAGCGACGACGCGTACGGCATTTGCCGGATCGGGGATCCTGGAGAGGAGCCTGCTGGACCACCCGATGTCGGTCCGGGCAGCACGCAGTTGCGGCTGACCGTCAGCGGTCGGGCCACCAGAGGTGCGCAGTGAGCAGGGTCACGAGCCGATCGTACATCGGTACTCGCACCCTGCTCACGTCGGGCGCGGCTACATTTTCGCCATCCTCCGTCGGCTCAGCGACATTTTCGCCATCCTCCGTCGGCTCAGCGGAAAATCATGCACGTCGTAGTTCCGTGCGCCACCAACTTGCCGTTCTTGTCCAAGACCTTGCCCTCTGCCGTCGCGGTACGCCCGCCCACGTGAATGACACTGCCGTGGGCTGTCAGTTCGTCACCGTCGAGAGGCACCGTGCGGATGTAGTTGAGCTTGAGTTCGAGGGTCGTGTAGCCGACGCCGGCCGGAAGCATCGTGTGTACCGCGCAGCCCATGACCGAGTCGAGCAGCGTTGCGCAGATTCCGCCGTGGACAGTGCCGAGCGGGTTGCTGAAATCGGCACGCGGGGTCAGGGCGAAGCTCACCGATCCCTCGTTGACCTCGCGCATCTCCATGCCGAGGAGGCGTCCGATGCTGGGTCGGTCGTTGACCTGCGTTCCCATCCAGCGGAGAAGTTCGAGGCCTGTCATCTGCGCCGGATCGACGGTTGCGGTTGTCTCGTCACTCATTGTTTCATCCCATCGCTATGTAGGTCGTCATACATAACGTAGCGTATGAGTCGACAGGTGTACCGACGGCCGAAGGATCTGTGACATGGCAGAGCTGAGCTCACGTGATCGCATGATTCGTAGTGCGGTCGAACTGATCAGCCGCAACGGTGTCGATGCGACATCCTTCAGCGACGTCATCAAGCACAGCGGCGCGCCCCGTGGGTCGATTTACCATCACTTCCCCGGCGGCAAGACCGAGCTGATGGTCGAAGCCGTGCGCGCGGCTGGTGCGATCATCACCAGACGAATCAGCTCGGCTGCGGCCACCGGTTCCACTGCCGACGTGATCGAAGCGGTCGGAGACATCTGGCGACTCAATCTCACGCGCTCGGACTTCGCGATCGGCTGCCCGGTGATTGCCGGCGGGTTGGCGCGCGCCAGTGAGCCAGAAGTCGCGGAAGTATCGGCTGAGGTCATGCTGGGATGGCAGAAGTTGATCGAATCGCAACTCGAAACTGCGGGTTATCCTGCAGTGCAAGCAAAGTCGATGGCAAACCTGACGATCACGTCGGTCGAAGGTGCAGTGGCGGTGTGCCAGACGACTCGAAGTATCGAGCCGCTCGAACAGGTCATCGCTTCACTGCAGGGGCTCTCTCGTTCTGAGGCTTGGTCCCGCTGAGCCTTCGGGGGTTGACTTCGGTCGCCAAGTATCCGTAACTTCATGTAACGGCTAATTAGGCAGGAGTAGGCGATGACACATTGGTTCGACCTCGAACCGGTCGGTGTGGATTTCTTCGACACGGCGCCGCATATCTTCACGTACTCGATCGACCTCGCCGCCGAACCTGATGTCGTCTGGGCCGGTCTGACCGCCGACGAGCCTTTGTCGTGGTGCCGACTGCTCACAAAAGTGCACTACACCTCGCCGCGCCCCTACGGCGTCGGCACGCGCCGAATCGCGGAGGTGGGCGGTGGCGCGATGCAGATGCGCGAAAAGTTCATCACCTGGGACGACGAAACGCGTCGGCACTCGTTTTACGTCGAACAGTCCAATGTTCCGCTGTTCCAATCCTTCGCGGAGGACTACCGCGTCGACGAGCTCGCAGTGGGTTCGAGATTGCAGTGGAATTTTGCATTCTCGCCGCGTCCGAAGCTGTCGCTCGCGGTGCGCGGCGGGGTACCGGTCAACTCACTGATCTTCTCGAGCTTCGTGCGCGATACCAAGCGGCACTTCGGTTCTGCGCCACGCCATTGACTTTCTTCCCTTCATGCGAGAGGTATCCATGACCACACTCGGAGAATCGTTGACTTTGCCCTGTGGGCAGATACTGCGGAATCGCACTATGAAAGCTGCGCTCAGTGAGGCTCTGGGGGACCGGACTCATGGACCGTCCACCCGCTTGGAAACGCTGTACGGCCGTTGGGGCAGTGGCGGGTTCGGATTGCTCGTCACCGGCAATGTCATGGTCGATCGATCGCAGATCGCCGAACCGGGCAACGTCGTCGTCGACGACGATCGTGATGCCGAAGCGCTGACTGCCTGGGCCAAGACTGCCAAGAACGGCGGCGCCGAGATCTGGATGCAGCTGAACCACCCAGGGCGGCAATCCAACCCGATCGCCAGCAGAGGTCGACCGGTCGCACCGAGCGCGATTGCTCTGAAGATTCCGGGAATGGCGACGCCGCGAGAACTCTCGACTGCTGAGATCGAAGAGATCATCGACAAGTTCGCGGAAACCGCTCGCGTCGCCGAGTCCTCCGGCTTCGGAGGCGTGCAGATACATGCCGCCCACGGTTATCTTGTTGCGCAGTTCCTTTCGCCGTTGTCCAATCAGCGGACGGACGAGTGGGGTGGAGATCCCGAGCGTCGACGACGCTTTCTGATCGAAATCGTTCGGCGCATACGCTCGACCGTTGCTCCCGGATTCGCGGTGTCGGTCAAACTCAACTCGGCTGATTTCCAGCGCGGCGGATTCTCGGAAGACGAATCGCGAGAAGTAGTACGCGCGTTGACCGAAGAGTCGGTCGATCTCATCGAGATCAGCGGTGGCAGTTATGAATCGCCGGCCATGATGGGTAAAGCGCAGAAGCAGAGCACTCGCGATCGAGAGGCATATTTCCTCGAGTATGCCGAGACGGTTCGAGCGATTGCCGGCGACATTCCCTTGGCGGTCACCGGCGGCTTCCGCTCGCGATCGGCGATGGTCGAGGCACTCGCTTCCGGCGCCTGCGACGTGATCGGCCTCGGCCGGCCGACGATCACGATTCCCGACGCGGCAACCGTTCTCCTGGAATCGAATCGGGAACGATTGATCGTCCCGACTGTGGAGTTCGGAGCGCGGAAGTTGTTGGGGAAGGTTGCCGACATCTCGATGCTCGACGGTGCACTCGACCTGCAGTGGCACACCGATCAGTTGCATCGAATGGGCGACGGTAACGAGCCGGATCCGGCTCGGCCGTGGTGGAAAACCCTCGGGACCATGGTGAGGCGAAACGGAATCGATGCGCTTCGCCCCACCAAACGAGCGGCTTGATCAGTTCGGTGCACCGATGTTGAGTTCATCGGGATGCGCGCCGACGCGGGTACCGTCGTCGAGAGTGTCGATTTCGCTCAGATCGAGATCAGTGAGTTCGAAGTCGAATACGTCGATGTTCTGAGCGATCCGGGCGTCATGCACTGATTTCGGGATGACGATCAGGCCGTTCTGCAGGTGCCAACGGATCAGGACCTGCGCGGCAGTCTTGCTGTGGCGGTCACCGATTCGAGTGATGATCGGATCGGTGAGCAGCGTGTTGGGCTTCGATGCCTTACCCCAACCCGCGTTGCTGGTACCGCCGAGTGGGCTCCACGATTCGACCTTGATCCCGTGCTCGGCGGCCTTGTCGCGGATCGCGTGCTGCGTGAGGTGCGGATGCAGTTCCACTTGATCGACTGCCGGCAACAATCCGCCGCGATCGACGAGAAGCTGCAGATGATGCGGCTCGAAGTTGCACACCCCGATTGCCTTGGCGCGGCCCGATTCCGCGATCTTTTCGAGCGCGTCCCAAGTGCGGAGGAGTCGGTCGTTGTCCTGCAGTGGCCAGTGGATCAGATACAGATCGACGTAATCGACGCCCAGCTTGTCGATGCTGCTGTCGAAAGCCTTCAACGCCTGCTCGTAGCCCTGATCTGCATTCCACAGCTTCGTGGTGAGGAATATGTCCTCTCGCGCGACGGACGAGTTGGCGATACCTCGTCCGACGCCCTCTTCGTTCCCATATGCGGCAGCGGTGTCGATGTGCCGGTAGCCGGCGTCGTCGAGAGCGAACCGCACTGCATGCTCAGTTTCGTCGTTGGTGGCCTGCCAGACTCCGAGGCCGAGTTGCGGGATCGTGGTTCCGGAATTCAGCGTGATGTCAGGATTGCTCATGGATCAAGGCTAGCGATCTCGAGCTTTCCTTGCCTGGGTCAGAGTCGCCTGGGTCAGAGAGTCGTAGCCGAGTACCCATGCGCCGCTGCAACACTGTCGGACAGGAGCAGGCCGTCGTGTGTGCTCAGTCCTGACCCCAGGCCGGGAACTGCCGCGACCGCGTCCTTCCACCCCTTGTCTGCCAATGCGACGACGTACGGAAGCGTCGCGTTGGTGAGCGCGTACGTCGACGTACGGGGGACGGCTCCGGGCATGTTCGCAACGCAGTAGAAGACCGAACCGTGAACCTGGTACGTCGGATCGGCGTGCGTGGTCGCGTGTGAATCCTCGAAGCAGCCGCCCTGGTCGATGGCGATGTCGACCAGGACAGAACCCGGCTTCATACGCGCCACCAGGCTGTTGGAGACGAGAGTCGGCGCCTTCGCCCCGGGGACCAGCACTGCGCCGATGACGAGGTCGGCGTCGAGTACTGCCTGTTCCAGTTCGAGGCTGTTGGACGTGATGGTCTTGACCTGGCCGTGGTACAGCTCGTCGATTTCCCGCAGGCGAGCGATCGACAGATCGAGAACGGTGACGTCGGCCTGCATGCCGTAGGCCACGGCGATGGCGTTTTTGCCGGAGACTCCCGCACCGATCACCACGACCTTGGCGGGGCGCACTCCGGGGACGCCGCCCATCAGCACTCCGCGTCCGCCGCCGTGACGCATCAAGTGGTAGGCGCCGGCCTGCGGCGCAAGGCGTCCGGCTACTTCGCTCATCGGTGCGAGAAGGGGCAGTGAACCGTCGGAACCGACAACGGTTTCGTAGGCGATGGAAGTGGTCTTCGAGGCCAGGAGTGCGTCGGTGCATTCCTTCGACGCCGCCAGGTGCAGGTAGGTGAAGAGCACCTGATCCTGACGGAGTCGCGAATACTCTTCTGCAATAGGTTCTTTGACCTTCAGGAGCAGATCTGCGTCTGTCCAGACCTGATCGGCGGACCCGAGGATCTGCGCGCCCGCGGCCTTGAAATCCTCGTCACTGAACGAGGAGCCGACGCCTGCGCCCGTTTCGATGACGACCTCGTGCCCTCGGCCGACAAGTTCGTGGACGCCTGCTGGGCTGATAGCCACGCGGTACTCGTGGTTTTTGATTTCGCGGGGGATTCCGACCTTCATGACACGGCTCCGAACTGAGTCTGTTGTTTCTTCGAATGGCAGGTGCCAAGCATGAAGTTTCGTCGTCAGATAGTGAAGAGAAGTGAAGATAATTCTCTAGGCTGTATTCATGGTGCGCGAAAGTTCAAAAATCGGTATTCAGACGGCCGCCTCGCCGAAGCATGTTCGGGCTGCCGTGAAGTTGGACGAGGTCGACCGGGTTCTGCTCGAAGAGCTGGCGAAAGACGCGAGGATTCCGAACAATGCGCTGGCCGCGATCGCGGGAATTGCGCCGTCGACATGCCTCGGCCGTGTGCGCGCCTTGGTGGACAACGGCGTGATCAGGGGATTTCACGCGGACATCGACCCCGCCGCTCTCGGAATGGATCTGCAGGCGATGATCGCAGTACGCCTGCAGGCCAACGCACGGTCGCACCTCAACCGGCTCGGCGACGACTTCGCCAAGCTGGACTCGGTGCTCAACGTGTACTTCGTTGCCGGTGTCGACGACTACATGCTGCACGTCGCAACGACGGATTCGGCGCAGTTGCGTGACTTCGTCGTCAACAATCTCTCGGCACATCCAGCGGTTGCTGCGACCGAGACGATTCTGATCTTCGAACACGTCAGGCCTCGAGGCGGTACTGCCTGATTAGTTCTCACCTGATGGCGGGTCGACGCCCGGACCAGGCGTTCTCGAGGAGTTCGCTCAGGCCCGGCGGGGTGATCTCACGCGGGTTCGGATACGCGGCGGAGGTGGCGAGTTCGACTGCATTTTCGATTTGATCGTGACTCATTCCCAGTTCTTGCAGAGTGGTCGGTCCGCCGCACGCGGTGACGAGGTCGAAAACGCCGGTAGCGGCATCGGATGCGCCCAGAGCAGTCGCTATTCGCGACATCACATCCGGGACAGCAGGCGCGTTGAATGCCATTGCGTGGGGGAGGACAACGGTGTGGGTGGGAGCATGCGGCAAACCGAAGCTGCCACCGAGGGTGTGGCACAACTTGTGATGAAGCCCCATACCGACTGTGCCCAAGCAAGTTCCGGCCAACCAGGCCGCTTGCAGTAGTTCGGCCCTACCTTCCAGATTTTTCGGATCATCGACAATGCTCGGCAGCGCACGGGTGATCCCGGCGATCGCCTCGATCGCCATCAAGTCCGTGATCGGGTTGGACTCGGTGGAGTACAACGCTTCAACCGCATGCGCCATCGCGTTGACGGCGCTGGTGACGGTGGTATCCAGCCGCAGATCGAGAGTGAGGTCGACGTCGTAGATGACGGTTTCGGGTCTGATGTGGGGAGAGGAGCGAGTTGTCTTGCGTCCGTTCTCTGTTTCACCCAACACCGGAGTGACTTCTGATCCCGCGTACGTTGTCGGAACGACGATCTGATCGAACCCCGCTCGTAGTGCCAGTGCCTTGGACAACCCGGTTGCCGAACCGCCGCCGATCGCGACGACCGTGTCGACGTGATGGTTCTCGGCAAGTCTCAGCGCGGCTGTCGTGACTTCGATCGGAGTATGCATCACAGCGCCGTCGAAGCGGACCACCGCCATGTCGCCGAGAGATTCGGTCACGGCGGCGGCAACCGCGTCGAGTCGACGACTTGCCAGCACCATCACTCGGCTACGGCCGAGCCGCCGCACTTCTTCGGCGATCGTATCGATCATCCCTTGGCCGAAGACAATTCGAGCCGGTGAAGCGTCGTACGAGAAGGGCTTCATGTCATCCCTGCGAAACGGTGGCGTGCATTTCCCAGACGATGACCTCTGCCCCGGTATCGGAGCTGAGCTGCTGACCTCCACCGCCGGATACTCGCACCGCGTCACCTTGTTCGAGCACTCCGACGCCTTCCATGGCGGCCTGACCGTCGGCGACAAAAACATGCAGGAACGGTGCGTCCGGCAGGGTCACAGGTTGTCCGGGTTGCAGACGCGCAACGTGCATCGCGGCGTACTTGTTCTTGATCCGGATTGCCGAGTGATCGGCGTACGCGTCCATGCCCGACGCGACGGGAACCAGTCCACCGGCAAGCAATTCGGCGTCGATCTCCAACTGCTCGTATCCGGGTGTGATTCCGGCCTCGTCGGGGACGACCCACATCTGGATGAAGTGAACCGGATCGCTGTGCTTGTCGGAATGCGCGCCCGCCACGTCACCGAGTCGCCACGAATCGTTCTTCTCCGAATGCAGGATTCCCGTTCCAGCGCTCATCCGCTGGGCGAGACCGGGGTAGATGACGCCCGAATGCCCCATCGAATCCTGATGTACGAGAGAACCTCTCAGTACCCAGGTGATGATCTCCATGTCCTGGTGCGGGTGGGTGTCGAATCCCATTCCGGGCGTGACGATGTCGTCGTTGTTGACCAGGAGAAGACCGTGGTGAGTGTTCTTCGGGTCGTAGTGATTGCTGAACGAGAACGAGTGCTTCGAGTCCAGCCAGCCGGCATTGGACTTGAAGCGATCCTCGGATCGACGGATATCGAGGTTCGGCTGCGACAGAGTGGAGGTCATGGTGTGCCTTCCGAATGGTGTGGGGGAGAGCAAGTTTTCAGAGGACGTGATTGCCGTACATCTCGCCGAGGGGGTCGGCGATCAGCTCGAGTCGAGCGCCGTCGGGATCGCGGAAGTACAACGAAACCTCGCTGTGCTCGATCAGTTCGACGCCGGCCTCGGTCAGTTGGGTGCGCAGCTTCGCCCACTTGGCAGGTTCGACGCTGATCGCGATGTGGTGGAGACCGCCGAGCACCTCTTGATATGGGCCCACGTCGAGACCCGGGAAGTCGAAGAAGGCCAGAAGGTTGCCATTGCCGATGTCGAAGAAGAAGTGCGACGACCCGGGATAGTCACGGTTCTCGATCAACTCGGTGAGTGGGAATCCGAGGAGATCCTGATAGAACTTCACGGTTCGTTCGACGTCACTGCTGATCAGGGCCGTATGGTGCAGGCCGCGTGCGGTCGATGCGGGTCGTTTGTCGGCGGGGATCAGATGTCGATCCCTGATCTCGGCCCGGCGTTCCTCGAACTGCACTGCGTTGTCGAACTGCACTGCGTTGTTGTCGCTCATGGCGCCCGCCTCTCGGTTGAACCTTCTCTTCGAACAGGTAGTTGACTGATCAACTACATTGAGAATAGATCATTTGATTTCGTTGTCAACTACTTCGGATATGCTGGTGTCATGGAATCGACGCGGTGGTTGAGCGACACGGAGCAAACGGCCTGGCGGGCTTACCTGGACTCGACCCGACTGCTCCAGCGTGTTCTCGATCAGCAGTTGGTGCGAGACTCCGACATTTCCTTCACCGATTTCGAACTGCTGGTCGCTCTCGCCGAAGCGCCCGGGCGGCAACTGCGCATGAGTGAGCTCGCCGATGCTGTGATGGCTACCCGAAGTGGTGTGACCAGGGCCGTAAATCGATTGGTCGGCGCAGGGTGGGTGCGCCGGGTTGAGTGTGTCGACGACAAGAGGGGCGCTAATGCGGAGCTGACCGACCAGGGTGCCGAGAAATTGGCGTCGGCAAGCCCGGCGCACGTAGCCGCAGTGCGGGAGAGCATGTTCGATCTGCTGAGTCCGCGAGATGTGGAGCGACTGGGTGTGGTCTTCGGTGAGATGCGTCGGCACCTTCTCGGGACCCAGCCAGGTAATTGACAGAGCAACGGTCCACGTCACGTAGTTGGTGAGGGCTGCGAACGGACTGCCATCATTGTGTGGTGACCCGCATTCGTATGTTCGCAACCGACCTCGACGGCACCCTGCTGCGCTCCGACCGAACGATTTCGGCGCGCACTGCGCAGGCCATGGAGAACGCGCGGCTCGCCGGAATCGAAGTTGTGTGGGCGACGGCCCGCGCCCGGCATTCGGTACACACTTTGGCGAACTCGTGCGGATTTCGCGGTAAAGCTGTGTGTGCCAACGGAGCTGTGATTCTCGACCTCGCCGACGGGACTCCGGAGATCGTCGACACCGTCTCGATCGAAATATCCTTGGCTGCAACGGCTATGGAGCAAGTTCGGGCGCTGGTTCCGGGCGTCGTGTTCGCGAATGTCGGACCCACGCAGTTCTTTGCCGAGCCGGAGTATGCCGCTCTGTGCGAATTCGCGGACCATCACCGGCACCTGCACGAGATGGTGCTCGCCGATACCCTGCCGCTGGACGTGGAGCCGATGGTCAAGATCGTGGCCCGGCATGCGGAAGTTCCCAGCGCCGACCTGTACCGAACAGCGGTCGCTGCGGGCATCGAGGGCGTGGAGTTGACCCACTCCGGCGCCCCGTACATGGAAATGGCTGCAGCGGGCGTCTCGAAGGCCAGCGCTCTCGCGCAGTTGTGCGCGATCGACGGCATCGACGCGTCGGAAGTGGCGGCAGCCGGTGACGCCTTCAATGACGTTGCCATGCTGACCTGGGCCGGAACAGCTCTGGCGCCGGCTAACGCCAGAACCGAGGTCATCGAGCTCGCCGACCGAATTTTGCCCACGAACGACGAGGACGGCGTGGCGAGCTACCTCGAAGAGTTGGTTGCGGGGCGCTAGTTCAGCTGCTGACGGCCTTGGGTCCGGTGCCGATACCGACTCCGCAGTCCGTCATGAATTCGGAGAAGACGCGGTCGAAGCGATCCGGGTAGTCAAGGTGCGGGAAATGTCCGGCGCCCGAGAGTGCAAGGTAAAACGCACCTTCGGCGGCAAGGTTGGCAATCGGCAGTTTCTTAAGTATTCCGTTCGATGGCATTGTTGATTCAATGGACTACAGGGTGCGCCATCGGGAAGCGAGAATTTTATGCTGGGGTCTGAAGAGTAGCGAGTTGCGAGCATTGCGTCGTGCGGCAACGGTCGATACAGAGAGTCCGAGATTTGTATTGGGGAGCCCAGTCTGACGCAAGAAGTGCGCACCGACGACGAACTCCATTTCTTTCTTTTCAAATTCTACAGGAGGTAATTCCTATCTTGAATGTGTTCGCAGAAGTGGTTTGCGAGATGAATGTACTGGTAGGACCCCGTTTGGTGAGCCACTCGCTATCAGAGAATCAATGCGTGTGAATACAGCTGGCAGCGT
>NZ_JBJURM010000059.1:0-9000 GCF_046097995.1 Rhodococcus sp. 5A-K4 | reverse complement strand
ACGCAACTGACGACGCAACAAATCGAATGAGGGGAAGAGGGCCGGACCACTATGGTCCGGCCCTCTTCGTCTATACCCTGATCAGCTGAACCGTGTGACCACGCGTTCGCCGAGCACACCGATATCACGTCGGTATGCGTCCAATGTTCTACTGCTCGGCTCGAATCCGATCCAGGTCACACCAGCATCCTCGTACGCAGGTATCACCTCGGCGACGGCCGCGGCACACGCTTCCACGTCATGGGTGCGCAGCATCTCGGCCTCGAACGGAGTGAATACCACGTCGAGAGGAGGCTTACCGAGTTCTGCGCGTTGCTTCTGGACACTCGAAATCAGGACTGCCAACTCGCCAATCGACTCCAGCGGTGGCGATTTCGTGATCTTTGACGTCTCCGCAGACTGACCCATCGGAATCCACCCCTGGCCGTGCTCCACCGCCCGTCGCCTGGCCGGGCCAGAATTGCCCCCGATCCAGATCGGCGGACCGCCTGACTGCATGGGTTGCGGCAACATCGTATTGCCGTGCGCAGGAAACAGATCACTGTCGTGGTCGGTCCCCGCCCAGGCACTGCGCATAGCGGGAATTGCCGCATCCAATAGTCGCCCCCTCGATGTGTAATCCGCACCGAGCACGACAAATTCGTCCGCGAGGTACCCCGCCGCCATACCGAGTGTCAATCGCCCCTTGCTGAGGACGTCCAGACTAGCGGCAGCTTTGGCAGCCATATATGGATGTCGATAACTCGACACCATCACATATGTCAGCATCCGGATCTTCTCGGTCGACGCCGCCATAAATCCCAGGGACACGAACGGATCGAAAGCGTGATGCCCGCCTTTACCCAACCACGCGTCGTCAGGGTACGGATGCTCGCTCATCCCTATAGCGTCGAAACCCGCGTCCTCGGCGATGCACGCCGCAATGCCGAGGTCTCCCCCATTCATCCACTGGTGGTAATGTTTGACCGCACGCATAGGAAATAACAGAGCGAATTTCATTGCGCTACAGAGGTTTCTTCCTCGGATTGCGTTCCGCCCATATAGTTCTGAACCACTTCGTCGACCGCGCCGTCCGCAACCCCGGACCAAACTATCTCGCCACGCCGCATCACAACGGCATCGTCCGCGAACTCCAATGCGCGCTCGACGTACTGTTCGATCAAAATCATCGTGGTACCCGACTTCTTTGCAACCTCGAGTGCCTCGTAGATCTTGTCGATCACCAGGGGAGCCAGCCCCAACGAGAGTTCGTCCACCACAAACAGTCGCGGTCCGGTGACGAGCGCACGTCCGACGGCGAGCATCTGCTGTTCTCCCCCGGAGAGAGTCGATGCTTGTTGCTTGCGCCGGTCACCGAGAACGGGGAACAGTGAGTACAGCCTGTCGACCGCATCTGCCCTGGCATCTTTGGGCAGAATCCGCATACCGAGCGCGACATTGTCGGCAGTGCTCAAACCAGGAAAAATCCCACGCCCCTCAGGCAGATAGGCGATTCCTTTGCGCGCCAACGCAAAGGCGTCACTTCCAGTGATGTCCTCTCCCTCGACTGAGATTGTTCCCCGGTCGGGCGGGATAAGTCCTGCCAGAGCCTGAGCGATGCTGCTCTTACCGGCGCCGTTCGCGCCGAGCACAGCCAGGCATCGACCGGAGGTGACGGCGAACGACACACCGTCTACAGCGATGGCGTCGCCGTAACAGATACGCAAATCATCGACTTCGAGCATCACGTCAGACATCAAGATCAGCCTCCATGGTTCCCAGGTACGCAGCCTGTACTTTCTTACTGTTTCGAATGTGACTAGGGTCGCCCTCATCGATCAGTCGGCCGAAATCCAGCACGAAAACCCGGGCGCTGATGTCGAGAACCAAATCGATATCGTGTTCGACGATCACAACGGCGATATTGCGATCACGACACACCCGAACAACCAAATCGGAGAAAACCGCCGTCTCCGCGCGACTCAGTCCTGCAGTCGGTTCGTCGAGCAGCAAGGTTCTCGAGTCGCACGCCAGGCACTGTGCGACCTCAACGAGGCGCCTCGTTCCGAGCGGCAACTCTCTTACTCCCTTAGCCGCCACATTCGCCAGACCCAACTCTGCAAGCAGCTGCTCCGTCTTTCCGAATTCGTCTGTTGTAATGCGTTTTCCGAACGCGGACTTGAGAGCGCTACCAGGCTTGTGGTTATTGGAGCGTAGAGCCAGAACCAAATGTTCGCGCACATCGAGATCCGGTACGAGTTGCGGGGCTTGAAAGGTGCGTGCCATTCGGGCATGTGCGTACACCTGCGGCCGAGCACCGGTGACATCCTGATCTTCTAGCCGAACGATTCCGGAGTTCGGCCGTTGAATTCCGGATGCGACGGCAAGCAGTGTGCTCTTACCCGCCCCATTCGGACCGATCAACCCGGTGACCTGGCCACTGCGAGCCTGAAGGGAGACATTCTGCAGTGCCTTGACACCGCCGAAGTTGACGCTGATATCCGAAAGTTGAAGTCGGACTTCTCCCACTTTCGTGTCGGCGACGGCGGTCATCGTGAACTCCCAACTGGGGTAGCTGATACGGCAGTCTGATCATCGGTGGTGGGCGACTGTGTGCCGTCCGGTTTACGCTCGGGTGTCAACCTCGCTGCCAGAGTGCGAATCTGTGCTCGCATCATGGTGTTGATTCCGGAGGGATTACTCACGATCATGATCGCGAGGAGGCCGAAGAGCACGGCAGGTAGTTCAGCAAGCCGCGATGGCAGGTAATTGGCAACCAACGCCGGCCCCACTGCGAGAGACAACCCTGCGACCGCCGCGCCGCCGATGCTCGACGATCCTTGGGCGATGACAACCGCAAACCAGGTCAATCCGAGCAGAGCACTGTATGCGCCGGTGAATGCTACGTACTGGTTGCTTGCGATCACTCCACCACCGAGGCCGGCGATTCCGGCACCGAGGACAAACAGCGCAAGACGGGACCGGAAGATGGGAATCCCGAGACTGGATGCCCGAACACGGCTGGCACGAATTGTGGCGAATCTCAGGCCCAGCGTCGACCTCCGGATCAAGAACAACACGAGCGCCACGATCAGGAAGATCGCAACGGTGAAGTACAGGTAGTCCTGATCATTGGTGAGGTACACCCCACCGAACGTCGGGCGATCCACGAACACACCCGCGTCGTTGTTGGAGAATGTCGGTCGGGTGAAAATCACCTGGTCGGCGAGAAGAGCGAAGGCGTAGGTCGCGATGGCCGCGTACAACTGTCCAAGCGGTAGGCACACCAGGCCTACGACAAGACCGCACAGCGCCGACACACATGCAGCCAGCAACATGGAAGTGATGATGCCGAGTCCGTATGTCGTCGAGAACTGCGCTGTCGCAACCGCACCGATACCTACAAACGAGATCTGGCACAAACCGACGACGGCCGCCTCACCGGTGACGGGCCGGAAGCAGAGCAGCGCGATGGCGTATGCCATACCGACTGCGAACACCCCCACCCAGAAACCGCTGAAGACATAGGGGACCGCGACGAGCACGACTCCGAGTACAGCCCAACCGACGTATCTGTCCCACGAACCGCGGGTTCCTCGCATGACCGACTGGACATGCGCGACACTGCGTTCGGCCGCTGACGAGAGTTTCGCCACCTCCCGTGACGCAACATCGTCTCGGACGCCCGCACCTCGACTTCGGGCGACGATTGCGATGACCATGAGCAGGAACGGGATACTGGGACGCAAAGCCGTGGTCAGGATTCCCGAGTCCGGTAAGTACGGAATGACGACCGATTGCAGAACGCCGACCAGCAGTGCACCGCCAAATGCCCACCACACGTTGGTAAGTCGACCGATGACTACACCCGCGAACGATGCGGCGACGACACTACTGAAGCCAGCCGCATTCAGACCGACCTGAGGCATGACCAGAATGCCCGCGAGCCCGATGACGGACATGCCTGCCATCCATGTGCCTGCAACGACCACTTTGGGATTCGTTCCGGTAAGCACCGTCATCATTTCCGAGTCAACCGCACCCCTGGTCACGAGGCCCACAGCTGTCCGGTTGAGAAGCAAGAAGCTGCCGATTGCAACGATCAGAGCGATGCCGATGACGAGCATCTGCTCATTGCTGATGTTGACACCGGCGATGGTCACGACGCTTCTGACGTTTCTGATCAAGCCAGCAGGTTGCAGAACTTGATCGTGCCCGAAGAGCAATGTCGTTCCCGCGGACAGCGCAACCGAGAGACCAATGGTAGCGGCGAGGCGAATCAGAGGTGTTGCGGTGGAGAGCCTTCCGAGAAGGACGCGCCACAGGAACCATCCCATGATCGGAGCGATCACCACAATCGACAGAACGAGCGAGACCACCGTGGGAAGTCCGACGTCGGTGTTGAGCCAGTAGAAGCAGTAGGCCAAGAAGAAGGCCATGCCTCCCTGCGCGAAGTTGAACACATGTGAAGCGTTGTATGTGGTGACGAGGACCAGCGCGAAGATCGCATAGAGCGACCCAGTGACGAGTCCCGCAACGAGATAGCTGAGCATCTATTTTTCTCCTCGAACGGTAGGGTTCGGCATCAGTTCATGACCTCGCCGCAGGTGGCCTCCGGCTCCGGAACGAATGAGTTGCCCTGGAATGTCACGAGCCAGTTGCATCGCCCGTAAGGGGTCCCCGCCGGGACCGGTCCGGAGGCGAAGTTTGCCGGCTCGATCAGGAGACCGGCTCCGCCATAGTCGGAGACCTTGTGCAATTCGGATATGAAGGCATCCCTCGTCGGGCAGTCACCTGCCTTCTTCAACCCCTCGATGAACAGATCAGCCGAAATGTATCCGGGCCCAGTGAAACCGGTCCGGGGATCGACACCGTCGCCGTACTCGGACATCGCATCCACGAAAGCGTTCGTGCTCTCGTTATCGAGTTCGATCGGAACGATTCCGACGCCTGCACCGGAAACACCTTGGAGCAGATCCCCGACCTGAGCGGTAATCTTGGGGTCATAGAGTCCCTGCATTTCGGTGGCCTTGAGCTTGACGCCCTGGGCCGCCATGGCCTTGAGGACCGAGATGGACGAGTCGGTTACGAGCGGCATGTACAGACCATCGACGCCCGCATCCTTCATCTGGATGGCCACCGATGTCGCGTCGAAGGCTCCGATCGGGATGTCGAAGGACGTGGCCGCGACCTCGAGGCCTATCTGGCCCGCCGTCTTCACCAAACCGTCTGCGCCGCCTTTGGATCCGGTCGAATTGTTAGCGAGAACGCCGAGCTTGGTGACACCCTTGTCCTGCATGAACTGTGCCATGGATGTGGAGTAGAAGCCGATGAGGGACGCTCCGGCGTATCCGAACGCGTTCATTTTCTCCTGGTACGCCGGCTGCCCGGGGTACCCAGCGACGGGCACATTCTGCGCAGACAGATAGTCGAACATTGTGTCCACGCGGGATGCGTGCAGAATGCCGAACGCCTTCTGCGACTGCACCGCGTTTCGAGCCGCGGTTACCTGCGCAGCGCCGTCGCCGAGGTCGTCGTTGGTCACCAATTCAAGTCTCCGACCATTCACGCCACCGTTCTCGTTCTCGACGGCAAAGCGGGCCTTGGCTCCTTCCACGAAGCCGGCGAAGGTCGAGGCCGCCGGACCCGAGAGCGGCGATACGGATGCAACAACGATTTTGTCCGCGGTGACGCCGGGCGAGTTACACACTCCCCCAGCGCCACTCGCAGAATCGGCCGAACTTCCCGCACAGGCGGTCACACTGGCCAGCGCAATCATACTTACCGCACCGACAATCATGGCGCGACGAACCCCGGCGCCGCCGAACCACACCGACTCGAATTTCGACATCAAGACAACTCCTCGAATTATTTGCTGCACAGTGGCATTTGAAGTGAGCGCACGAACGGTGCTGATTCGGAAGGCGGTGGACCACACCCCAATCGAAAGCCTTGCGGTAAGTAATACTATTCATATGACTTAGATCATGTCAACAAAACTTGGACATGACGACGTTGATCTGATACCGCTTGCTACAGACCGAGAATCTCTCCACACGTCGCTGCAGTATCCGGGACGAACGCACCGCCGGAGTAGGTCACGAACCAAGCACAGCGTCCGTAGGGGAACCCTCCGACAACCGGACCTTCCGCGAAGTTTGCGGGTTCGACCAACAGACCGCCACCGTCATACGCATCGACCGCTCGCAGCTCCTTCACGAAATTCTCTCGCGTCGGGCATTCGCCGGCCATCTTCAGCCCCTCGATAAACAGATCCGCCGAGACATACCCCGGGGTCGTGAAACCGGTCCTCGGATCGACTCCGTCACCGTACTTTTTCATCGCGACCGCCAACTGTTCAGTTGCATCGCCTGCAACTTCGACCGGAATCGTCCCGACCGGCGGCGAAGATACACCTTCGAGCAGATCGCCCACCTGGTCGGTGACCTTCGGGTCGTACAGTCCCTGCATGTAAGCGGCCTTCAGCTCCAATCCTTGAGCCTTGACGGCCTTGAAAATCGCCACCGACGAATCCGTAACCAGTGGCATAAACAGCCCATCAACGCCGGCATTCTTCATCTGCAACGCGATCGAAGTGGCATCGAACGAACCGACCGGAATATCGAGTGCGGTCGCCTCCACGTTCAGCCCCACCGTAGGTGCAACCTTGATCAGACCTTCGGCGGCACCTTTGGATCCAGTCGAATTATTCGCCAGTACACCGAGTTTGGTGACACCACGATCGACGAAGAACTGAGACTGCGCGGTCGACGGAAAGCCGATGCTGGCTGATCCGGCGAATCCGAACGCATTCTCCTTCGTCTGGTAGGCGATCTGTCCGGGGAAACCGGTTACCGGAACATTTTGAGAGGAAAGATAGTCGAACATCGTATCCGCGCGGGAGGCGTGCAGGATGCCGAATGCCTTCTGCGACTGGACCGCATTACGAGCGGCGGTTACCTGCGCAGCACCGTCACCGAGGTCGTCATTGGTCACCAGCTTGATCTTTCTGCCGTTGACTCCGCCCGCTTCGTTCTCGACCTCGAACCGTGCACGTGCGCCCTCTACGAACCCTGCGAAAGTGGATGCCGACGGGCCCGACAGCGGCGACACGGAGGCGACGGTGATCGAGTCGGCGGTGACGCCCGGACTGGTGCACGCTCCAGTCGCGCCGTGCTCGGAGGCACTGCCCGCGCATCCGGTGAGACCGGACACCGTGGTCACAGTCGCGGCGGCTATGACGCCGATCCGGACGGAGGACCGCTTGGCAGCCCGTATCGACTCGAGAATCGACATGTAGTTCTCCTGATTCGAGTGCGCACATCGGTGCGCGTGAGTTGAATGCTCTCGTTCCGAGGCGGCACGCACCGGCAGAAGCCGCGCACAGTATCGAAAACGAGAACGCGATTTCGCCGAAAATACATACGCCGGAACCTATAGTTCGATTAACCGCAAGACTTACGGTAAGGAACCTACAGCATGTCTCCATCTATTTTGACCGAGTTGACGTCACCAAAATGAAGAAGATTCTCAGGGGCAGCGGGTTGGGCAATCCCACTGTGATCACAACAGTTCTGGCCTCGACCGGATTAGTCGTCTCATTCATGCAAACGCTGCTCACCCCACTGGTTCCAGAGTTACCTCGACTTCTGAACACGAGCCCCGCAAATGCGGCATGGGTTATCACGGTCACGCTCCTTGCGGGCGCCGTATGTACGCCTATTGCAGGTCGCCTCGGCGACATGTTCGGCAAGAAAAAGATCGCGCTGATCTTGCTTGCAATACTGACTGCAGGATCGATATCCGCGGCTCTGTCGACCAGCCTGTGGCTACTCGTAGTGGGTCGCGCACTGCAAGGCGCGGGGTTGGGCATCATTCCACTCGGCATCAGCATGTTGCGAGACTCTGTACCGTCAGATCGACTGGGGCGATCGGTGGCGTTGATGAGCTCCACACTCGGCGTCGGCGGTGCCATAGGAATGCCTCTGTCGGCCTTCGTATCCGAGCGAGCCGATTGGCACGTACTGTTCTGGTTGGCCGCGGCACTCAGCACGACGGGGGCCTTGCTGATCTTCCTGTGTGTACCAGCCGGCCCTGCGCACCGACATGCGTCGTTCGACTTCGTCGGCGCGGTCGGTATCGCGGTCGGGTTGAGCGGCGTACTTCTCGCGGTCAGCAAGGGATCCGAGTGGGGGTGGACAAGCACGTTCACGCTGTCGAGCGCAACTGTCGGCGTCGTGATTCTCGTCAGTTGGGGCATCTACCAATGGCATAGGAACAACCCCCTAGTGGATCTGAGAGTGAGCACGCGACGCCCGGTCCTGCTGACCAATATCGCCTCCGTCGCAGTCGGTTTCGGACTATTTGCGTCTACGGTCGTGCTTCCGAAGCTTCTCGAGATGCCGTCGACGTCCGGGGTGGGTCTAGGACAGTCGATCATGGTGGCAAGTCTGTGCATGGTCCCCACCGGTCTGATTATGATGGCAACCTCGCCTGTAGCCGCACGGACATCGGAACGCTCGGGGCCTAGAACCAGTCTCATCATCGGTGGTGTCACGATCGCATCGGGTTATGCGCTCGCGATACTGTTGATGACCGAGGTCTGGCACACCGTGCTGGTCGGCTGCTTCATCGGCGTAGGAATCGGGTTCGCCTACGCCGCGCTCCCCACCCTCATCATGCAATCGGTACCGGATGGCGAGACTGCTGCCGCCAACGGGTTGAACACATTGATGCGATCGATCGGCACATCGACGGCAAGCGCAGTGACTGCCATGGTGCTGGCCCAGAACGTCATCGAGGCCGACTCGATACCGCTCACCACCACGGCCGGATTCCGCCTGGCCTTCGGGATCGCCGGGCTGGCAGCGATCGCAGCCGTGTTAGTTGCGATGTTCATTCCGGCCCGCAGGCCGGTGAACTCGGACCTACACGCCGCCGTTCCGAACGAACCGAGCACTTCACCGGTCTAACCGGGAAGTGCTCGGTTCGTTCGGAAGTGATGAACGATATTCAGTTGCG